>JBBQZM010000327.1:0-1534 GCA_038207685.1 Burkholderiales bacterium | reverse complement strand
CACCAGCGGCTCGGCCGGCAGCACATGGCTGATCGTCACGCCGCTGGGCAGCGTGGCGCGCAGCAGGGCGATGCCTTCTTCGACCAGGCCGCGCAGCGGCTGGGCCTGCATCTGCGGCGCCTGGCGCTGCGTGAAGGACAGGATCTTCTGCACCAGGCTGCGCGCGCGCAGGCCGGCCAACTGGATCTGCGCCACGCTCAGGGCGGCCGGGTGGCCGACGGGCAGGTCGGCACGGGCCAGCGCCACGTTGCCCAGGATCGCACCCATGATGTTGTTGAAGTCGTGCGCGATGCTGCTGGCCAGCGTGCCCACCGCCTCCATCTTCTGCGACTCGCGGAACTGGCGCTCGAGCTCGACAGCCGCCACCTCGGCCTGCTTGCGCTCGGTGATGTCAATGTGGCTGCCGCGCATCATCACCGCCTCGCCCTGTTCGTTGCGCTCAAGGTCGGCCTCGCCATGGATCCAGCGCCAGGAGCCGTCCTTATGGCGCAGGCGAACCTCGACGGCAAAACGCGGCATGCGGCCATCGCGAAAATCGCTCGCCGCGGCCACTGCGCGCGCGAGGTCATCGGGGTGCAGGCGCTTCTGCCATTCGTCGAAACGGTTGGCGATCTCGTCATCGGCGTAGCCGAGTTGCTGCTTCCACTCGGACGAAAAATACACCGCGTCGGTCACCAGATTCCATTCCCACAGCCCGACGGCTGCGGCGTGCAGGATCCGGCGCGTCCTGTCCGCGCTCTGCCGCAGCAGATCATCAGCCTGCTTGCGCTGTGCCACTTCGGTCTGCAGCAGTTGATTGGCGGCATCGGCGCTCTGCCGGCCCTCGACCGCGTCGTCCAGCAGGTTCAGCGCGGCCCGGCGCGCATCGGCCAGCGCGCTGTTGCCTTCCAGCAGGGCGGCGGCCTGGTCGCGCAAGGCCTGCTCGGCCATCGCGCGGGCATCGAGCATCTGGTTGAACTGCTGGGCCACGGCTTGCAGTTCCGACGGTCCGGCGGCAGCGGCGCGCGCCGTGTCGTCGCCGCCGCCAACGCGCGCGGCGGTGGTGGCCAGCGCACGCACCGGCGTGACGATGCTCGAAGCGATGCGCCATGCCAGCGCCAGCACCGCCAGCAGCGCGATGAAACCCAGCGCCAGGGTCTGTTTGCGCAAACGGTCGTGGGCCGCCATCACCTCGGCCTCGGTCAGGCCGGCGGCCACCCGCCAGCCTGTGCCGGCCACCTTGGTGTAACCCCAGATGCGCCGGATTCCGTCCGAGCCGGTGGTGGACAGCGCGCCCCCGTGCTGGCTGCGGACCGTGTCGTTCGCCGCAACGCTGCTGACCTTGCCGATCCACTGCCCGGCATCGGCCGAGCGCAGCAGAAAGCGGTCCTGCCGGTCCATCACCACCAGCAGCGCGCTGGCGGGCGCCGTGGTCAGCACCCGCTGGTTCAGCCTTTCCAGGTCGATCGCCAGCACCAGCAAGCCGCCGGGCCTGCCTGCAACCCCCGCCACCGGGGTGGTTTCGGCCACGATCCAGCGCCTGGAGACCGGGCCC
>JBBQZM010000326.1:0-1574 GCA_038207685.1 Burkholderiales bacterium | reverse complement strand
TGACAGCTCGGCCAGCTTGGCGGTGCAGATGCCGTCACCGCCGAAGAACTTCACGTTGCTCATGCCGAGCTGGTCCATCTGGCGCAGCATCGGGCCGGCCTGCGGGTCCATGCCGCCGAAAAAGATCGCGTCGGGCTTCTTGCCTTTGATGGCGGTCAGGATGGCCATGAAGTCGGTGGCTTTGTCGTTGGTGTACTGCTCGTCCACCACCTTGATGCCCTTGGCCATGGCGGTCTTCTTGAACACCTCGGCCACACCTTGCCCGTAGGCGCTGCGGTCGTCGATGATGGCGACCGACTTGACCTTCAGGTTATTGGCCGCATGCAGTGCCAGGCCGGCGCCCAGCGCGTTGTCGTTAGCCAGCAGGCGGAATACGTTGTCGAAGCCCTGCTGCGTCAGCTTGGGGTTGGTGGCCGACGGCGTGACCATCGGGATGCCGCACTGGTTGTAGATTGCCGAGGCCGGGATGGTGGTGCCCGAGTTCAGGTGGCCGACCACGCCGTTGACCTTGGCATCGCACAGCTTGGACGCTGCGGCGGTGCCTTGCTTGGGATCGGCGGCATCGTCTTCGGCTACCAGTTCCAGCTTGACCTTCTTGCCGCCGATCATCACGCCCTTGGCGTTCAAATCCTCGATCGCCATGCGGGCGCCGTTTTCGTTGTCCTTGCCGTAGTGCGCCTGGGCGCCGGAGACCGGGCCGACATGACCGATCTTGACGACCATGTCCTGGGCCTGGGCGGTGCTGGCCATCATGGTCACGGCGGCAATCGCCGCACCGGCAATAACTTTGAGCTTGACTTGCATGTAGGAACCTCCGAATGGGAATGTTGAGCTGAGAGACACAGCCACAGGCGTTTCTCAACGGGCGAGACGATACACCCGAAGCGGCGCAAAAACAGGGTGCCCCTTCTCGGGGCTTGCCCTAGCGAATCTGCGCTTGGCTGTCTTCAACGAGCAAGTGGCATGCTGGGTTGACCTGGGGCGCGCGGTCAATGCCCACCCTGGGCGTGGTTCACCGGTTTCAGGCCAGCTGCCAGGTACTGTCGCCAGCGCTGACGTCCCGCGACCACCTCGTCGGCCGATTCGCCGATGAGTTCAATCACCCGCGCGAACGACTCGGCATCCATCACCAGCGCCGGCCCCAGGTTCACGTGCACCGCAAAGTCACCCACCCGGGCCGGCAGCGGCGCGTCATCATCGAGCAGCCAGATCGGCGAGCGGGCCAGCAGTTCAGGCAGCGGCTCACCGGCACGCAGCCGCAGATGGGGGATGAAGTCATCAACGTCGAACGTCCACAACAGCTTGTCCAACCGCGCCAGTTGCTCGGGTGCGCCGGTCACCAACACCCGGTTGCCGGCACGCCAGGCCTTGCGCAGCAAACGGCAGCCGTAGCCGAGCTTGTCGGCCACGCCGGTGTGGAAATCCACCGCGGTCACGCGGCGCCCAGGCTCACTTGGCCTGCGACAGCAGCCAATGGGTGAGCAGGCCCACCGGACGGCCGGTCGCGCCCTTGGCCGCACCGCTCTTCCAGGCCGTGGCGGCGATGTCCAGGTGCGCCCAGCGCAGCTTGGCGG
>JBBQZM010000325.1:0-1627 GCA_038207685.1 Burkholderiales bacterium | reverse complement strand
CCGACGCCCAGGCGCGGGTGCAGGCCATCGGCCGCATCATTGGCAGCCAGGTCGATCTGGCGGCGGTCCGCACGCTGGCCGCCAGCGCCGGGCCGCTGGTTGGCGCACCGGCCAAGGCGCCGCAACCGTTGCCCCAGCAGGAGCCTCAGCAGGTGCCTCAGCAGGTGCCACAGCCGCTGCCGGGATCGGCGCAGCCGCTGCGCATCGGCATCGCCCGCGACCGCGCCTTCGGTTTTTATTACCCAGACGACCTGGCCGCGCTGCAGGCCGGTGGTGCCGAGCTGGTGGCCATCGACACCTTGTTGGATCAGCAGCTGCCGGCCATCGACGGCTTGTTCATCGGCGGTGGTTTCCCCGAAGCCTGCATGGACGAACTGGCCGCCAACTCGGCACTGCGTGGCCAGCTGCGCAGCGCCATCAAAGCCGGCCTGCCCACTTACGCCGAATGCGGTGGCCTGATGTACCTGTCGCGCAGCATCACCTGGCAAGGCCGCACCGCGCCGATGGTGGGCGTGATCCCCGGCGACGCGGTGATGCAGCGCCGGCCGGTCGGCCGTGGTTATGTGCACCTGCAGGAGACGGTGCACATGCCCTGGCCCGACGCGTCAGCCCCGCAGGCGGGCACCTCTTTGGTGCGCGGCCACGAGTTTCACCACTCCAGCCTGCACAACCTGGACCCGACGTTGGCCTACGCCTACCGGGTGCAGCGCGGCCATGGCATCGACGGTCTGCACGACGGCCTGTTGGTGCACAACTTGCTGGCGTCCTATGCCCATCTGCGCGACGGCGCGGGCGCCGACTGGGTGCCGCGTTTCCTGGCATTTGTGCGGCAAGAGCGTTTTCGCGCGCACGCGGCGCGCGATGACCGGACCATCACTGAAGGAGCTTCACCATGTTCACTCTGACCCCCGACGCCGCCTCCGAACTGCTGGCCGCCGCCACACGCAGCCAGGCGGCCGGCATGGCCTTGCGTGTGGCCGCGCGCCAGATCGCCGACGGCACGCTGGAATACGGCCTGGGCTTTGATGAGCAGCGCGAGGACGACGCGGTGGTCGAGGTGGGTGGCCTCAGGGTGTTGGTCGGCGCGCCCAGCCAGCCGCTGCTTGACGAAACCGTGCTCGACTATGTCGAGGTGGCGCCCAGTCACTTTGACTTCGTGTTTGCCGCGGCGTCGGCCGATTCAGACACCGGCGCGGGCTGCGGCAGTGAGCCGGCCGCCAAATCCAGCGGCTGTGGTGGCGGCGGCTGCGGCAGCTGTGGTTGATTGCCGGCCAAGGCTGACAGGAGGTCGCCGATGAACGCATTTGTCGAGATGCCCGCGCTGCTGGCTGCCTGTAGCCGCGTGGGCCGCGATGGCCGCCATGGCCGCCATGGCCGAGCTTGCGGCAAGGTCTACCTGGTCGGCGCCGGCCCGGGCGACCCCGAGTTGCTGACACTGCGCGCGGCGCGGTTGCTGGGCCAGGCCGAGGTGGTGGTCTACGACCATCTGGTCAACCGGGGCGTGCTGGCGCTGATCGGCGCGGCTGCGCAGCGCATCTATGTCGGCAAACAGCGTAGCCACCACAGCATGGCGCAGGACGAGATCAATGCCCTGCTGGTGCGGCTGGCCCAGGCCGGGCACCAGGTG
>JBBQZM010000324.1:0-1739 GCA_038207685.1 Burkholderiales bacterium | reverse complement strand
CGGGCGTGGGGATCACGGAGGTAAAGGAGGAGGTGGCGGCCTGGTGGCAACCAGGCCGCCACCGGGGGACACGGAGTGATCCCCACGCCCGGCAGCCTCGGTCACTCGCTTCGACACCAAGGCGCTTGCGTGAAGGCGGACGCTGCAAACGTCAGCAACGAGCCGCAAGGCGTCAGTCCGTCCCGCAAAGGGCAGTTGACGAATGTGATCAGAACAGGAAGTACTTCTGCGCCATCGGCAGCACCGTGGCGGGTTCGCAGGTCAGCAGCACGCCGTCAGCGCGCACCTGGTAGGTCTGGGCGTCGATCTCCATGCGGGGCATGTAGCCGTTGTGGATCATGTCGCCCTTTTTAACCACGCGGTTGCCCTTCACCGCTGAGAGGCGCTTGGCCAGGCTCAGGCTCTCGGCCGTGCCGTTGGCCAGGCTGGCCTGGCTGACGAAGGTGATCGAGGTGCTGCCCAGCGCCTTGCCGTAGCTGCCGAACATCGGCCGGAAGTGCACCGGCTGCGGTGTCGGGATGCTGGCGTTGGGGTCGCCCATCGCGGCGGCGGCGATGAAGCCACCCTTCAGGATCACGCTGGGTTTGACGCCGAAGAAGGCCGGTTTCCACAGCACCAGGTCGGCCCACTTGCCGGGCTCGACACTGCCTACTTCATGGGCGATGCCGTTGGCCAGTGCCGGGTTGATGGTGTACTTGGCGACATAACGCTTGACCCGCGCGTTGTCGTGGCGAGCGTTGTCGCCGGCCAGTGTGCCGCGCTGGGTCTTCATCTTGTGCGCCGTCTGCCAGGTGCGGATGATGACCTCGCCGACCCGGCCCATGGCCTGGCTGTCGCTGCTCATCATGCTGATCGCGCCCAGGTCGTGCAGCACATCCTCGGCGGCAATGGTCTCGCGGCGGATGCGGCTCTCGGCAAAGGCCAGGTCTTCGGCGATGCTGGCATCGAGGTGGTGGCAGACCATCAACATGTCCAGGTGCTCGTCCACCGTGTTGGCGGTGTAGGGCATGGTCGGGTTGGTGCTGCTGGGCAGGAAGTTGGCCTCGCCCACCACTCGCAGGATGTCGGGCGCATGACCACCGCCGGCGCCTTCGGTGTGAAAAGCGCACAGCGTGCGGCCTTTGGTGGCAGCGATGGTGTCCTCGACAAAACCGCTCTCGTTGAGCGTGTCGCTGTGGATCGACACCTGCACATCGTGGGCCTCGGCCACCTCCAGGCATTGGTTGATCGCTGACGGCGTGGTGCCCCAGTCTTCGTGCAGTTTCAGGCCAATCGCGCCGGCCTCGATCTGCTGGTTCAGCGCCTCGGGCCGGCTGGCATTGCCCTTGCCCAGAAAACCCAGGTTCATCGGGAAGGCTTCCGCCGCCTGCAGCATCAACCGGATGTTGTCGGGGCCGGGCGTGCAAGTGGTGGCAAAGGTGCCGGTGGCCGGCCCGGTGCCGCCGCCCAGCATGGTGGTGATGCCCGACATCAGCGCCTCCTCGATCTGCTGCGGGCAGATGAAGTGGATGTGGCTGTCGATGCCGCCGGCGGTGACGATCAGCCCTTCGGCCGACAGGATCTCGGTGCCCGGGCCGATGACAATGTCCACACCCGGTTGCACATCGGGGTTGCCGGCCTTGCCGATGGCCACGATGCGCTGGCGCTTGATGGCGATGTCGGCCTTGACGATGCCCCAGTGGTCAACGATCAAGGCGTTGGTGATGACCAGGTCGGCGGCTTCATGCACTCCGGGGCCG
>JBBQZM010000323.1:0-1774 GCA_038207685.1 Burkholderiales bacterium | reverse complement strand
CTGGTGGTAGGCGTAGTCGCTGAGGTCGCCGTGCAAGGGCTTGTCGGGCTCGTACAAAAACTCGTGGAAGCCGCTGACCGTGGCATAGCCGGTGTGCTCGGTCATCCAGGCCTCCACCTGCTCGAACACGCCCAGGTCGTCAGGGTTCATCTTCGAGTCGGGCTTGTCGCCCAGCGGCCGGATCAGCACGCCGCCAAAGGTGTGCAGGTTCAGCCACACCATGATGTTGGGGTGCCGGGTGGCGAAATCGAGCACGGCGCGTGTCTCGGGCGCGCTGCCAGGGTAATGGCCAGCGCCGGCCTGCTGCGGCTCTGGCGCCCAGGCATAAGGGAAGTTGCGGTTGAAGTCGTAGAGGTTGTCCGAGAGGAAATAGGGGTCGGGGATGCTGCGGCCGTCGAAATTTGCGATCCGGCCCTCCGGGTACAGCCGCCAGTAGGGCCCCGCGTCCTCGGGCAAACGCGCCACCATCACCGGCGGCACCAGCGGCTGACCATCGTCGCCGCGCAGTTCAACCAGCTCACCCTCGGGATCCAGGCGGCGCATGCAGCCCGCCTGGCCGTCGCCGTCGATGTCTTCCGACACCCAGCGCGCATGGCCCTGGGCCTGGCGATCATCAGCAGGGCTGGAGCGCACATAGCGGCCGCGCTTGAGCACTTGCTCGGCGCCGTCGGGCGAGATGCGCGGCACCACATAAAACAGCGTCTCGCGGATGGCCTCGGCCATGTGCACCGGCAGCGGCTTGGCGCCGGCAGCGCTGGCACCCTGGTGGATGGCCAGGATGTCCTCGGCAATGGCCAGCGCCACACTGGAGCCGCAGACCTCACTGGCGTGCATGTTGCCGTCGATCCAGACCGCTGGGCGCACCCGCCCGGGGTCGCGGCCGATGGTCAGCAGCGGGATGTCGCGGCCCTCGGCGCTGGTGCCCAGGCTGCCCAGGTGCGCAAGCTCAGGGTGCTGCCGCGCCCAGGCGCTCAGCTGGTCGACGATCTCGGCGTGGTCGAGGTACTTCTGACGGAACATCCGGGCTCCAGGGGTGCAATGGACAAGGCCGCGATGTTGCCTGATCGGCGCGCCGTGCCGGGCCGGTCAGCGGATTGTCAGCGCTCGCCGGCGGGCGCTGAGGCTGGTTCGATCCGCGCCAACAGTCGCGGCAACCGTCGCGGCAACCGTCGCGCCAATCGTCGCGCCAACCGTCGCGCCAATGGCCGCGTCAAAGGCCGCGCCAGCAGCCGCGCGGCTAGCCGCGCGCTCAGCAGGAAGGCGCCAACAGAGCTGCGCCGCAGGAGCAGCAGCTTGGGCGGCGCCGTGCGCGCATCGTCAGCGCCCAGGCACTGCGCCGGCCATTGAGCGAAGCTGCGCAGCGCCGGCGTGAGCCGCGCCGGTCACGCGCGGACGCATCAGCCGCGGACGCGGCCCGCTCGCCTACCATCGCCCGATGCCGACCACCCGCGCCAGCCGCCCGCCTGTGCTGGGCAAGCTGCGGCCGCCGCGGCTGGGCCGGGTGTTCGACCGCCAGCGCCTGTTTGATCAGCTAGACGCGGCGGCCAGCGCGCCGGGCCTGTGGCTGGCCGGTGCGCCCGGCATCGGCAAGACCACCCTGGTGGCCACTTACCTGCAGGCGCGGGGCCTGCCTTGCCTGTGGCTGCAGCTCGACGCGGGCGATGCCGACCCGGCCAGCTTCGTGCACTTTCTGGCCGCAGCGGCCGACGCGGCCCTGCCGGCGCGCCGGCAGCTGACCCTGCCGCAACCCGGCGCCGATGACCTGCGTGACCTG
>JBBQZM010000322.1:0-1911 GCA_038207685.1 Burkholderiales bacterium | reverse complement strand
CTGCCAGGCCACCAGCACCGTGAACGCGTGGATCGGCGTGAAACCGGCGATGTTGGGCAGGCTGTAGTCGCGTATGAAAGCGCTGGCCAGCGCGGTGCCGGCCATCAGCGCCACCCAGCACCAGCCCAGCGCCCGGTGGCTACCCGTGCCCTTGCGCCGGGCCAGGATGAAGACACCCAGCACCAGCGCGCCCAGCGCCGTGACGAGGTGGAAGAACACCAGCGGGTGCTGTTGCAGCAGGAGGTTGAAAGTGTTCAGCATGGCGCCAGCTTGCCGCCGCTGCGGCTGCGTGTCGCGGATCAGGCGACGATCTGTGGCCCCGTGTCGCCAGTTGTCGGCCTGTGGGTGTGGGTGGGGGTGGCCCCGCCGTGTGCCGCACTACATGCCCTTGAACAGGTGCGCGTAGAGACGGCTGGCGCTCAGCCGCTCGGGCCGGCCGCGCAGCTGCAATACCACCTTGCCGCTGTCGTCACGCTGCGCCGTGGTGATCGCTGATGCACGCACCACCAGGCCGCGGTGCACCTGCCAGAACTGCTGCGTGTCCAACTGCGGCAGCAACTCGCGCAGCGACAGGCGGATCAGGTGCTCGCGCTCGGCGGTGACCACCCGCACGTATTTGTCGGCGGCCTCGAAGTACAGCACCTCGGCCACCGGCACCAGGTGCACCAGGTTGCCGACGCCGGCCTGGATCACCTGCAGTGGCGGCACGGCCGCCTCGCGCGGCGGCGCTGCGCCGGGGCCGCCGCCGGCCAGCAGGGCACGCAACTGGGCCATCGTCTGTTGCAGCAAGGCCTCACTGGCGCTGGCCGCGTCGATACCTGCAACGCTGTGGCTGGCGCTGCCGCTGGGCGGGCTGGCCTGGTCGGCCAGGCGGCGCTGCAGCCGCGCCACGCAGGCGCCCAGCCGCGCGCTGTCGACCGGTTTGACCAGATAGTCCACCGCCTGGGCGTCGAAAGCCGCCAGTGCGTATTGGTCGTAGGCCGTGACGAAGACCAGCAGCGGGAAGGGGGTCTGCGCCGGCCAGTCTTCAGCCAGTGCCTGGGCGGCCTCCAGCCCGCTGGCGCCGGGCATGCGGATGTCGAGGAAACACAGCTGCGGCCGCAGCGCCAGCGCCTGGGCCGCAGCGCTGAGGCCATCGCCCACCTGGGCCACCACCTGCAAGCCGGGCCACAGCCTGAGCAGATCGGCAGCCAGCGCGTCGGCCAGCAGGGGTTCGTCTTCGGCGATCAGTACGGTGGGCATGGGTTGGGCACGAAGTAGACAGGGGGATCAGGCCGCCGCCGCCGACGGGTCGGGTGGGAGGTCGGCATCGGCCGGCAGCGGCAGGTGTAACTCGGCCAGGGTTCCGCCCTCGGCGTCATCGGCCGGTCGCAGGCTGAAGTGGCCCCGGTCGCCATACAGCGTGGCCAGCCGCTCGGCCACATGGCGGGTGCCGAAGCCGCTGCCGGGGGCAGGATCAACTGCGGGCGCCGAGGCCGAAGCGCCGGTCGGCATGATCGGCGAGACCACCGCGACGGGCAGGCCCATGCCGGTGTCGCGTACCGTCAGCACCAGCGCGCGGCCCTGCCGGCGCGCGCGGACCTCGATGCGTCCGCCCGCCACCTGGGGCTCCAGGCCGTGGCGGATGCTGTTCTCCACCAGCGGCTGCAGCAGCAGCGGCGGCACCGGCAGGGCGCGCAGTTCGGCCGGCAGCGCCAGCGCCACCTGCAGCCGCGGGCCCATGCGCAGCGCCATCAGGGCCAGGTAATCATCGAGCAGCTCAAACTCCACCGCCAATGGGTGCAGCGTGCGCTGGCTGGCGCCCAGCGTGGCGCGCAGGTAGCGGATCAGGTGATCGAGCATGACCTGCGCACGCGGCGGATCGAGCGTGACGAGCACCCGCAGGTTGGCCAGGGTGTTGAACAGCATGTG
>JBBQZM010000321.1:0-2070 GCA_038207685.1 Burkholderiales bacterium | reverse complement strand
GGGGGAAGCGGATGACGCGGCTGACGCCGGTGAAGCGGCCGCGGTAGTCGCGGTGGCTGGCGCATCACCCGCCTGCCCCGCCACCTCGATACGGATCAGCTCGGCGCCCACCGCCAGCATCTGGCCCACCTCGCCGCCCAGCGCCTGCACCCGGCCGGCCACCGGCGACGGGATTTCGACGCTGGCCTTGTCGGTCATCACGTCGGCCAGCGCCTGGTCTTCGGCCACGGTTTCACCCGGCTGCACATGCCAGACGACGAGTTCAACCTCGGCGATGCCCTCGCCGACATCGGGCACCTTGATCACACGCACCTTGCTGCTGCTCATGGTCAGGCCTCCGTTACGCGCTTGAGGGCTGCTGCCACCCGCCCAGGGCCAGGAAAGTAGGCCCACTCCAGCGCATGCGGATAAGGCGTGTCCCAGCCGGTGACACGTTCGATCGGCGCCTCCAGGTGGTAGAAGCAATGCTCTTGCACCAGCGCGGCCAGCTCGGCGCCGAAGCCGCTGGTGCGCGTGGCCTCGTGCACGATGACGCAGCGCCCGGTCTTTTTCACCGAGGCGACGATGGTCTCCAGATCCAGCGGCCACAGCGTGCGCAGGTCGATGATCTCGGCGTCTATGCCGGTCTCGGCCGCGGCCGCCTCGCTGACAAAGACCATGGTGCCGTAGGTCAGCACCGTCACCGCCGCGCCGGGGCGGAACACCGCGGCGGTATCGAGCGGCACGCTGTAGTGGCCCTCGGGCACCTCGCCCAGATCATGCTGCGACCAGGGCACCACCGCCCGGTCGTGGTGGCCATCGAAGGGGCCGTTGTACAGCCGCTTGGGCTCGAGAAAGATCACCGGATCGTCGTTCTCGATGCTGGCGATCAGCAGGCCCTTGGCGTCATAGGGGTTGCTCGGCATCACGGTGCGCAGGCCGCAGACATGGGTGAACAGCGCCTCCGGGCTCTGGCTGTGCGTCTGGCCACCGTAGATGCCGCCGCCGCAGGGCATGCGGATGGTGATCGGCGACGTGAAGTCACCGGCCGAGCGGTAGCGCAGGCGCGCTGCTTCGGACACGATCTGGTCGGATGCCGGGTAGAAGTAGTCGGCAAACTGCACCTCCACCACCGGCCGCAGGCCGTAGGCGGCCATGCCGATGGCTGTGCCGACGATGCCGCCTTCGGAGATGGGCGCGTCAAACACCCGCGACTTGCCGTACTTGGCCTGCAGCCCCTCGGTGCAGCGGAACACGCCGCCGAAGTAGCCCACGTCCTGGCCGTAGACCACCACGTCGGGGTCACGCTCAAGCATCACGTCCATCGCCGAGCGCAGCGCCTGGATCATCGTCATGCGCGCCATGTCAGTTCCCTTGCTCGCTGCGAGCCTGGCGCATCTGCTCAACCAGGTGCGCCGGCATGTCCTTGTAGACGCCTTCGAACATGGTTTCCAGCGGTGGCACATGGCCGTCGATCAGCGTGCCGCCATGGGCCTCGGCCTGCTTCATCGCCGCCAGCACCTCGGCGTCGAGTTCGGCCTTCACTTGCGCATGTTCCGCATCCGACCAGGCGCCCAACAGCGTCAAGTGCTGGCGCAAGCGGGCGATCGGGTCGCCCAGCGGAAACTTCTGCGCGTCGTCGGCCGGCCGGTAGCGGCCGGGATCGTCGGAGGTGGAATGCGGGCCGGCGCGGTAGCTCAGCCACTCGATCAGCGTCGGCCCCAGGTTGGCGCGGGCGCGCTCGGCGGCCCAGCGCGAGGCAGCCAGCACGGCCAGAAAGTCGTTGCCGTCAACCCGCAGCGAGGCAATGCCACTGCCCACGCCGCGGGCCGCAAAGGTGGTGCCCTCGCCGCCGGCAATGGCCTGGAAGGTGGAGATCGCCCACTGGTTGTTGACCACGTTGAGGATCTCCGGCGCGCGGTAGACATGGGCGAAGGTCAGCGCGGTATGGAAGTCGGATTCGGCGGTGGCGCCGTCGCCGATCCAGGCCGACGCGATCCTGGTGTCGCCCTTGATCGCCGAGGCCATGGCCCAGCCCACCGCCTGGATGAACTGGGTGGCCAGGTTGCCCGAGATCGAGAAGAAGCCGGC
>JBBQZM010000320.1:0-2179 GCA_038207685.1 Burkholderiales bacterium | reverse complement strand
GCCGGCTTCGCGTACACGTTCTGCGGCGCGCACGCACAGCGCCCGCTCCTGCTCGGCGATGGCGGCCAGCGTCTCGGGTGTGCTGCACTGGTAGCTGGCGCCGGCATGGGTGAGCACGCCGGTGAGCCGCTGGCCGCCGTCGTGCAGTGCGCGGCCCACCGCCAGCAACTCGTCGGATTCGGGCGCGATGCCCGAGCGGTGGCCGTCGGTGTCGATCTCGATCAACACTTCGAAGGCCTCGCTGTTGGCGCGGCCGAACTCGGCGATCGCCTCGACGCTGGTGGTGTTGTCGGTGAGGATCTTCAGCGCGCAGCCCTGGCGGCGCAGCGCCAGCACTTGCGCCAGCTTGGCCGGCGCGATGCCCACTGCGTAGGTGATGTCCTGGATGCCCTCGGCGAAGCACTGCGCCGCTTCCTTCAGCGTCGACACCGTCACGCCGTGGGCGCCTGCGGCGAGCTGCGCGGCCACCACCTGGGCGCACTTGCTGGTCTTGATGTGCGGCCGCAGCGCCACGCCCAGGCCGCTCAGCCGCCGCTGCATGCGGGCGATGTTGTGCGCCAACCGCGGCAGATCAACCAGCGCGGCGGGGGTTTCGAGTAGGGCCAGGGTGGCATCGATGGGCATGGTTGAACCGGATGAGGTGGTGAGGCAAGGCAACCCGACGATTGTGCCCAGCCCGGCGGCGTCATCCGTGACAAGCATCACGCCACCACCCTGGCCGGGCAAATCCCCGAATGGTGCCCGGGAATAGCCCTGCTGACATAATGCGCGCTGTCGAAAGGGGAGTAGCCGGCCGTTTCCCACGGTCGCGGCCCCCCGTCAATACGGCGCTGGCAGCAGCTGGCGCCCGGGACCGCAAGGGCTGCCCAGCCCTCGCAAGACCTTTCGGCGCGAATCCAATTCCTCATTTAGGAGTGTCCATGGACACGATCGCGCCGACCTGGCTGTGGGTCTTTTTTGTCGTTTCCGTCATCGTCGCCTTGTTCATCGACTTCGTCGTGCTCAAGAAGCAAGGTGCGCACGAGGTCTCGGTCAAGGAGGCAATCAACTGGTCGATCGTCTGGGTGGCCTTGAGCTTTGCCTTCAACGGCTTGTTCTGGTGGGCCGTGGCACAGGACCATGGCTCTGCCGTGGCCAATACGCGGGCGATGGAGTTTCTGACCGGCTACCTGATCGAGAAGAGCCTGGCGGTCGACAACATCTTTGTCTTCCTGATGATCTTCACCTACTTCTCGGTGCCGCCGGCTTACCAGAAGCGGGTGCTGATGATCGGCATCATCGGCGCCATCGTGTTGCGCACCGTGATGATCTTGCTCGGCTCGTGGCTGATCGCTGAGTTCCACTGGGTGCTGTACCTGTTTGGTGCCTTCCTGCTGCTCACCGGCATCAAGATGTGGTGGGCCGCCGGCCAGGAGCCGGATCTGGAGAGCAACCCGGCGCTGAAGCTGCTCAAGCGTGTCATGCCGGTCAGCAAACGCTTTGACGGCGAGCGTTTCTTCACGGTTGAGAACGGCAAGCGCATTGCCACGCCACTGCTGCTGGTGGTGGCGCTGGTGGGCATCACCGACGTGATCTTCGCGGTCGATTCGATCCCGGCCATCTTCGCCATCACCACCGATCCCTTCATCGTGCTGACGAGCAACATCTTCGCCATCCTGGGCCTGCGTGCGATGTACTTCCTGCTGCAGGCGGTGGCGACCAAGTTCCATCTGCTGAGCTACGGGCTGGCGGTGATCCTGGCCTTCATCGGCACCAAGATGATCTTGATCGACCTGATCAAGATCCCGGTGTTTGCCTCGCTGGGCGTGGTGGTCGGCATACTGGCGCTGACGATGTGGTTGAGCGTGCGCACGGCGCCGAAGATTCGCGCACCGGCTGCCGACTGATCGCAACGCCGGCGTCTGGGCTACCGGACGCCGGCGGGCAGGGATTGGCAGCACAATCCACCGGTTGCCGCCTTGCCCCGCCCGCACCATGGCCGTTGCCCCCCGCGCCCGACCTGAAGACTTCTTCACACCTGCCCAGTGGCAGGTGCTGGGCGCACGTTCACGCTGGCGCGGCCTGTGGCTGGTGGTGCATTGCTGGGGCGTGATCGGCCTGGCCATGGTGATGGGCGTGTTGTGGCCGCCGACCATTCCGCTGGCAGTGCTGATCATCGGCACCCGGCAGCTGGGGCTGT
>JBBQZM010000319.1:0-2201 GCA_038207685.1 Burkholderiales bacterium | reverse complement strand
GTGGTCACCGTGCTGCCGGTGCTGCTGTTGTTCCTGGCACTTCAAAAGCACTACATGCAGGGGCTGATGATGGGCAGTGTGAAGTGAGGCGCTGGCTGCCATGGCTGGCCACTTCGGCGCTGCTGTTGAGCCCCGGCCTGGTCACTGCGCAAGCCAGCACCGAGCGCGTGATCGACGACTTCTCGGACCGCTCGCGCTGGGCGGCCTCGGCCAGCGACCAGGTGCAGGCCCGCATCGCGCCCGACACCTCTGGCGCGATGTGCCTGCACTACGACTTCGGCCGTGTCTCGGGTTATGCGGTGGCGCGCCGGGTGCTGGCGCTGGAGTTGCCGCCGCACCATGGCTTCACGCTGCGGCTGTACGGCCAGGGCGAATCCAACGCCTTCCAGGTCAAATTCATCGACGCCAGTGGCGACAACGTCTGGTGGCGGAATTTGCCGGATTTCACGCCGCCGGCGCAGCCCACGACCCTGAAGATTCGTCAGCACCAGATCAACTTCGCCTGGGGCCCGACCGAGGACAAGCTGCTGCGTCGCGCGGCGGCGATCGAACTGGTGGTGGCCAGTGGCCAAGGCGGCGGTGCCGGCCGAATGTGTTTTGAGCGCTTGACCCTGCTGACCCTGCCGCCACCCGGCCCGGTTGCCAGCCCGCTGCTGCGCCAGAGCGCCGCGGGCAGCACGCTGGACCTGGGCGCGGTGCGTGAATTCAACGGCCTGCTGTGGCGCTGGGGCGCCGGTGCACCGGCGCCGGCCAGGGTGTTGGCCAGCAACGATGGCCGGCAATGGCGCCGCTTGCACCAACTGCCTGCCAGCCAGCGCGCGCTGCAGGCGCTTTGGCTGCCGGAGCAGGAGGCGCGCTACCTGCGCATCAGCGGGCCGCGCCGGGCGGTCGAGATGTCGGCGACTTCGCCGCTGGATTGGCCCGACCGCAATGCGATGCTGACCGCGTTGGCCGCGCAGGCGCCGCGCAGCCACTACCCGCGCGCTTTCCACGGCGAGCAAAACCACTGGACCTTGGTGGGCGTGGACGGTGGCGGCGGCCACGCCGCGCTGCTGTCCGAAGACGGCGCCATAGAACCACACCGCGGCGGACCGTCGATCGAGCCGATGGTCACCGATGGCCAGGGTCGCCTGCTGGGCTGGGCCGAGGTGCAGGCCGAAGGCCGCAGCAGCACCATGCTGCGCGAAGGCCATCTGCCGCTGCCCAGCGTGCATTGGCAGCACCCGGCGTTTGGCCTGCAGGTCGAGGTCGGTGCCGAGGGCAGCCGCGCCCAGGCACAGCTGATCGCACGCTACACCCTGCATAACCCGACAACGCAGCGACAGACCATGACACTGTCGCTGCTGCTGCGGCCCTGGCAGGTCAACCCGCCGCAGCAGTTCCTCAACACCGCCGGTGGAGTGGCGCCAATGCGCTTCCTGGCCTGGTCCGGTGGCGCGCTGCAGGTGGACGGCCGGCCTTGGCTGAAGCCCCTGGGCGCGCCCGATAGCGTGCTGGCCGCCGCCTTCGACAACGGCGATGTGCTGAGCGCCGGCGCCGCGCCGCTGCATACACTGCTCGACCCCCGAGGCCTGGCCAGCGCACGCCTGGACTGGGCCATGGACCTGGCGCCGGGCGAGCGCCGCAGCATCTCGGTCGTGCTGCCGCTGGCCGGCCAGCTGGCGGCGTTGGCGGACGAGGCCGACGCCGCGGCGCGGCTCGATCAGCTGGCCACGGCCTGGCGCCAACGCCTGAACCGGGTGGGCTTCACGCTGCCGCCACAGGCGCAGCCGCTGCACGACAGCCTGCGCGTGGCGCTGTCGCACATCCTGATGTCGCGCGACGGGGCGGCGCTGCAACCGGGCACGCGCAGCTATGCCCGCAGCTGGATCCGGGACGGCGCAATGATGGTCGCCGGCCTGCTGCGCCTGGGCGAGTTGCACGCCGCGCGCGAGTTCACCACTTGGTACGCCGGCCAGTTGTTTGCCAGTGGCAAAGTGCCCTGCTGCGTGGATGCGCGTGGCGCCGACCCAGTGGCCGAAAACGACAGCCACGGCCAGTTCATCTTCAGCGTGGCCGAACTGTGGCGCCATACGCATGACCTGGCGCTGGCCGCATCCTTGTGGCCGCAGGTGGACGCCGCAGCGCGCTACATGGAAACGCTGCGCCAGAGCGAGCGCAGCGCGGCCAACCGCGAGCCTGGGCGCGAGGCCTTCTGGGGC
>JBBQZM010000318.1:0-2252 GCA_038207685.1 Burkholderiales bacterium | reverse complement strand
ACCCATGACAAGCCGCTGCCGGTGGGCCGCCATCCGTTGCAGCTGTATTCGCTGGCCACGCCCAACGGCGTGAAGGTCACGGTGATGCTGGAGGAGTTGCTGGCGCTGGGCCACAGCGGCGCCGAGTACGACGCCTGGCTGATCCGCATCGGCGAGGGTGACCAGTTCGGCAGCGGCTTTGTAGGCGCCAACCCCAATTCCAAGATTCCGGCGCTGATGGACCACAGCGGGGCGACGCCGATCCGGGTGTTCGAGTCGGGCGCGATCCTGATGCACCTGGCCGAAAAGTTTGGCGCTTTCCTGCCCACCGACACCGCCCAGCGCGCCGAATGCTTGTCGTGGCTGTTCTGGCAGATGGGCAGCGCGCCCTACCTGGGCGGCGGCTTTGGCCACTTCTACGCTTATGCGCCGATCAAGATCGAGTACGCGATCGACCGCTTTGCGATGGAGGTCAAACGCCAGCTCGATGTGCTGGACCGCCGTCTGGCCGAAACCGAGTACCTGGCCGGCGATGCTTACACCGTGGCCGACATCGCCGTCTGGCCCTGGTACGGCGCACTGGCCAAGGGCCTGCTTTACAGCGGCGGCGAGTTCCTGCAGGTGCAGGACTACCACCATGTGCAGCGCTGGGCCGACCTGATCGCCGCACGGCCGGCGGTGCAGCGTGGCCGCAAGGTCAACCGCGTGATGGGCGACCCGGCCAGCCAGCTGCACGAGCGCCACGAGGCCAGCGACTTCGACACCCAGACGCAGGACAAGCTGGCGCCGCCGGCCTGAGCGGCGCGCTGGCTGCGGGTGCCGCCCTCTTCAGCGGACCGGCGGGCCGGCGGGGAGTCGGCGCCGGCTCGTGACCGCCCGTGACGGCCGCGAACTGCGCGCGTGCTGGCACGTGCGTTTGCGGCGCATGCAATCGGCCGTACGATCCCGGTGAATCGCGCCCCTGAAGACAAGGACTTTCCCATGACCAATGACCCGACCTACCCCGCCCTCAGCCTCTACATCGACGGCCAGTTCCTGCACGGTGACGGCCGCGTCGAGCAAGACGTCTTCAACCCGGCCACCGGCCAGGCCATCGCCCGGCTGCCGCATGCCCGCCGCGAGGACCTGGACGCCGCGCTGGCCGCCGCGGCGCGCGCCTTCGAGACCTGGAAGAAGACCTCACCGCTGGAGCGCAGCAAGGTCTTGCGCAAGGTCGCCGAGCTGGCCCGCGAACGCGCCCAGGACATCGGCCGCGCCATGACCATGGACCAGGGCAAGCCGCTGGCCGAGAGCGTGGGCGAGATCATGTTCTGCGCCGAGCATGCCGAGTGGCATGCCGAGGAATGCCGCCGCATCTATGGCCGGGTGATCCCGGCGCGGCTCGACGGCGTGCGCCAATTGGTGCTGCGCGAGCCGGTCGGCGTGTGCGCCGCTTTCTCACCCTGGAACTTCCCGTTCAACCAGGCCATCCGCAAGATCTCGGCCGCCGTTGGCGCCGGTTGCACCATGGTACTCAAGGGGCCGGAAGACGCGCCCAGCGCGGTGGTGGCACTGGCCCGGTTGTTCCATGACGCCGGCCTGCCGCAGGGCGTGCTGAACCTGGTGTGGGGCGTGCCGGCCGAGGTGTCCGAGCACCTGATCAACAGCCCGGTGGTGCGCAAGATCAGCTTCACCGGCTCTGTGCCGGTGGGCAAGCTGCTGGCCGCCAAGGCCGCCATGCTGATGAAGCGCAGCACCATGGAGCTCGGCGGCCATGCGCCGGTGATCGTTTGCGACGACGCCGACATCGATGCCGCCGTCTCGCTGCTGGTGCCCTTCAAGTTCCGCAATGCCGGTCAGGTCTGCATCTCGCCGACGCGCTTTTATGTGCAAGAGGGTGCCTACGACCGCTTTGTCGCCGAGTTTGTCAGCAAGACCCAGGCGCTGAAGGTCGGCGACGGTCTGTTGGCCGATACCAAGATGGGGCCGCTGGCCCAGGCCCGGCGTGTTGGTGCAGTGGCCGGCTTCATCGACGATGCGCAGAGCCGCGGCGCCACCGTGCTGGCTGGCGGCGCGCCGATGCCGGGTTCAGGCAGCTTCTTTGCGCCCACGGTGATCACCGACCTGCCCGAAGATTCGCGCCTGATGACCGAGGAGCCCTTCGGTCCGGTCGCCGGCATCGTGCGCTTCAAGACGGTGGACGAGGTGCTCAAGCGCGCCAACAGCCTGCCTTTTGGCCTGGCGGCCTATGCCTTCACCGGCTCCACCCGCAACGCCCAGGCCATCGGCAGCGG
>JBBQZM010000317.1:0-2275 GCA_038207685.1 Burkholderiales bacterium | reverse complement strand
TGGCCGGCGGCACCACCACCATCATCGACTTCGTGATCCCCGATCCGCAGGAGCCGCTGCTCGCCGCCTATCGCAAGTGGCGCGGCTGGGCCGAGAAGGCGGCCGGCGACTACAGCTTCCACGTTGCCGTCACCTGGTGGGACGAGAGCGTGCACCGCGACATGGGCACCCTGGTGAAGGACGAGGGCGTCAACAGCTTCAAGCACTTCATGGCCTACAAGAACGCCATCATGTGCGACGACGAAACGCTGGTGAACAGCTTCAAGCGCGCGCTGGAACTGGGCGCCATGCCCACGGTGCATGCCGAGAACGGCGAGCTGGTCTATCTGCTGCAGGCCGAGATGAAGGCCAAGGGCATCACCGGCCCCGAGGGCCATCCGCTGAGCCGACCGCCAGCGGTGGAGGCTGAGGCCGCGCAACGCGCCATCGCCATCGCCGACGTGCTGAACGTGCCGATCTACGTGGTGCACGTCAGCTGCGCTGAGAGCGCAGCGGCCATCGCCCTGGCGCGCTCGCGGGGCCAACGGGTCTACGGCGAGGTGCTGGCTGGCCACCTGGTGCTGGACGACGAGGTCTACCGCAATCCCAGCTTCGACTACGCCGCCGGTCATGTGATGAGCCCGCCGTTCCGGCCCAAGGGCCACAGCCAGATGCTGTGGCGCGGCCTGCAATCGGGCCAACTGCACACCACGGCCACCGACCACTGCACCTTCTGCGCCGAGCAAAAAGCCGCCGGCAAGAACGACTTCAGCCTGATCCCCAACGGCTGCGGCGGCGTCGAGGAGCGTTTGGCCGTGCTCTGGCACGAAGGCGTGAACGGCGGCCGGCTGACGCCCAGCGAGTTCGTCGCCGTCACCTCGGCGAATGCGGCCAAGCTGTTCAACATCTACCCGAAGAAGGGCTGCATCACCGCCGGCGCCGATGCCGACATCGTGTTGTGGGACCCCAAGGCCAGCAAGACGCTGTCGGTCAAGACGCAGAGGAGCCTGGGCGACTTCAACATCTTCGAAGGCCGCACGGTGATCGGCCAACCCACGCACACGCTCAGCCGCGGCGTGCTGGTGTATGCCGACGGCGACCTGCGCGCGGTGCGCGGCGCCGGCCAGTACATCAAGCGCCCACCCTTCGGCCCGCAATTCGACGCGTTGTCGCGCAAGGTGGCGCTGGAAGCGCCAACCGCCGTGGCCCGCTGAGCGCGCCCGCCAAACCCGCCGAACAAGGAGTAACACCATGGACATGAAGACACGCCCCGAGAAGATCGCCGGCCTGCGCATCGACGGCCAGCGCCTGTGGGACAGCCTGATGGAACTGGCGAAGATCGGCGCCACGCCCAAGGGCGGCGTCTGCCGGCTGACGCTGACCGACCTCGACAAACAAGGCCGTGATCTGGTCAGCCGCTGGGCCAAGGAAGCCGGCATGACGGTGACGATCGACAAGATCGGGAATGGGTTTTTACGGCGACAGGGCCGCAACAACAGCCTGCCGCCAGTGATGACTGGCAGCCACATCGATACCCAGCCCACCGGCGGCAAGTTCGACGGCAACTACGGCGTGCTGGCCGGGCTGGAGGTGGTGCGCACGCTCAATGACGCCGGCATCACCACCGAGGCGCCGATCGAGGTGGCCTGGTGGACCAACGAAGAAGGCTCGCGCTTTGTGCCGGTGATGATGGGCTCGGGCGTGTTCGCCAAGGCCTTCACGCTGGACCACGCCTACGCCGCCACCGACACCGAGGGCAAGACGGTCAAGGGCGAGTTGGAACGCATCGGCTACATCGGCGAACAAGAGCCGGGTGACCACCCGATTGGCTGCTACTTCGAGACCCACATCGAGCAGGGCCCGGTGCTGGAGGACAACAACAAGACCATCGGCGTGGTCACCGGCGTGCTGGGCATACGCTGGTACGACTGCGTGGTCACCGGCATGGAAGCCCATGCCGGCCCCACGCCGATGGCCTTGCGCAAGGATGCGCTGCAAGTGGCCGCCAAGCTGATGCAGGAGGTGGTGGCCTGCGCCCACCGCCACCCGCCGCATGGCCGTGGCACCGTGGGCATGGTGGCCGTGCACCCGAACAGCCGCAACGTGATCCCTGGGCGGGTCAAGTTCAGCATCGACCTGCGCAATGCCAGCGACGCGCTGTGCGAGTTGATGGACGCCGACATCCGCTCGGTGGCCACCCGGCTCAGCGCCGAGAGCGGCCTGCCGATCGAGATCACGCCGGTGTCGGCCTACCCGGCGCAAGTCTTCCACGACGACTGTGTCAACGCCGTGGCAC
>JBBQZM010000316.1:0-2301 GCA_038207685.1 Burkholderiales bacterium | reverse complement strand
CACGGGGGTGCTCTGCCTGAGCTACTCGGCCTGGGCGCTGTGGCAGATGGGCCGTGCCGAGCAAGCGCTGCTGCGCGCGCGTGAGGCCGTGGCCTTGGCCGAGCGGCTGACGCAACCGTTTGCACTGGGCCAGGCATTGGGTTTCCTGGCGGTGGTGCATTTGTTCCGTGGCGAGCCTTTGCCGGGACTGCGCGCTGCGCAGCAGGCGATCGAAGTCTGCGAGGCCGGCGGTTTTGTGCAGTGGCTGGCCCACGCGCGGGTGCTGCACGGCCGGCTGCGGCTGGCTCTGGGCGAGCTTGACAGCGGCCTCGACGAACTGGCGCAGGGCCTGGCCTTGTGGGCCGCCAGCGGCGCGGTGGTGACACGCCCGTTTTACCTGGCGCTGCAGGCCGAGGGTCTGGTTATCGCCGGGCGGGGCGCCGAAGCGCTGCCGTTGCTGACCGAAGCGCAGGCACTGATCGCGCGCCACGGCGAGCGCTACTACGAGCCCGAGGTGCAGCGCCTGACCGGCGCGCTGCTGCGCCAGCGTGCCGACCCGGCGGCACGTGGCTGGCTGGATCGCGCCTGGTCATCGGCGCGGGCGATGCAACTGCCCGGCCTGGCCCTGCGTGCGGCCAGCGCGCTGGCTGAACTGCATCTGGCGCAGGGCCAGCCTGAGGAGGGTCGACTGGTGCTGGCCGAGGCGCTTGCCGCCATCACCGAAGGCCACGACACCCAGGACGCGCGCCAGGCCGTGGCGCTGCTGGCGCGCTGTCAGTAGCTGAGCGCGCCGCCTTCGACGTCCACCGTCACCACCGGCCGCGCCAAGGCGCCCAGCGTGGCGCCGGCAAAGGCCTGGGCCCAGGCCGCGTCATGGACAAAGCGCTCGGGGCCTACTGCGTTGGCCAGCGCCAGCACCTTGTCGGCGATCAGCACCTTGCCGCTGGCGCGCAGCGGCTCGCAGTCATTGGCACTGAACTGTTCGTCCAGCCAGCGGCGGCCGACCTCGGGCGCTGGCAGCGCCTGGCCGGCGGGCAAGACCACCTCGAAGCGGCGGTCGGAGCCAAAGGTCACGATCAATTCCTGGCGCATGGGGTATCCCTCAAAAGCTTGATGCGTCCAGCCCGCCTGGATCCGCGTGGTCAAGCCAGCATAGCCACAGTGCGCTGCGCTGGGCTGGATCTGGATCAAGGCGCCGCCAGCCATTGGCGCCGGCCAGGCGGGCTTCAGCGTGCGCGGCGGGCCAGCACCGCGTCGCTGAGCACTTGCAGCACGCCCAGCGAATCATCCCAGCCGATGCAGGCGTCGGTGATGCTCTGGCCATAGGCCAGCTTGGCCGGGTCGTCCTTGCCGGCGCTGAACTTCTGCGCGCCGGCATGCAGGTGGCTTTCGACCATCAGGCCGAAGACGCAGCGCTGGCCGGCGGCCAACTGTGCCGCGATGTCGCGCGCGACATCGATCTGGCGCTGGTGCTGCTTGCTGCTGTTGGCATGGCTGCAGTCGACCATCAGGTGGCAAGGCAGCTTGGCGGCGGCGAGCTCCTGGCAGGCGGCGGCCACGCTGGCGGCGTCGTAGTTGGGCGCCTTGCCGCCGCGCAGGATGACGTGGCAATCCTTGTTGCCCTTGGTCTGCACGATCGCCACCTGGCCGTTTTTATGCACCGACAGAAAATGGTGCGGTCGCGACGCCGCCTGGATCGCGTCGGTGGCGATCTTCAGGTTGCCGTCGGTGCCGTTCTTGAAGCCGATCGGCGCCGACAGGCCCGAGGCCAGTTCACGGTGCACCTGGCTCTCGGTGGTGCGCGCGCCGATCGCGCCCCAGCTGATCAGGTCACCGATGTACTGCGGGCTGATGGTGTCGAGAAACTCGCTGCCGGCAGGCACACCCAGCCGGTTGATGTCGACCAGCAACTGCCGCGCAATGCGCAGGCCTTCGTGGATGCGGTAGCTCTCGTCGAGGTAGGGGTCGTTGATCAGCCCCTTCCAGCCCACCGTGGTGCGCGGCTTCTCGAAGTAGACGCGCATCACGATCTCCAGCGTGCCCTTGTACTTCTCGCGCTCGGCCTGCAGGCGGCGCGCATAGTCCAGCGCGGCTGCCGGGTCGTGGATCGAGCAGGGGCCGATCACCACCAGCAGCCGGTCGTCCTTGCCGTCGAGGATGCGGCGCACATGGCGGCGCGTATCGCCGATCAGCTTCTCGGCCGGCGTGCCGGCAATCGGGAAGAAGCGGATCAGGTGCTCGGGCGGCGGCAGCGGCGTCACTTCCTGGATGCGCTGGTCATCGGTCTCGCTGGTCTTTTCGCTCAGCGTGTAGCCGTGGGCC
>JBBQZM010000315.1:0-2413 GCA_038207685.1 Burkholderiales bacterium | reverse complement strand
CGCGCCGGGGTGGCCGGAATTGGCCTGCTGCACCGCGTCCATGGCCAGTGCGCGGATCGCATTGGCCATCAGCGCAGTCTTGCTGGAGGAAACGGTTTTCTTGGAGGAGGCCATGCGCTGCGCCCGACGGGCGTTGAAGGTAGGTGAAGGGGCGTAAAACCCGCAATTTTAGCCGCCAGGGGCTGGGCCGCGGCCCCTGGTGAACGGGGCACATCCCTCACGGCACTTGATCTTTCGCAAGGCAAAGACCGTCGCCAAGTCTCAATCTAGCGTCATCCGGTGTCATTACGCCGTTTGCGAGACGACCATGCGCCACCTTGCCCTTGATGTCATCCACAACGAACACCAGGCCCTGGCGGCGATGCTGCGGTCGATGTGCCTGATGGTGGCGCAAAGCCACCGCAAGGACGAAGTGCCCGACTTCGCCGTGCTGCGCGCGATGCTGTTTTATGTCGACGAATTCCCCGAGCGCCTGCACCACCCCAAGGAGAGCACGTTGCTGTTCCCGCGGGTGCGCGAACGCTGCCCTGAACTGGCCGAGACCCTGGACAAACTGGAAGCAGAGCACCACCAGGGTGAGGCCGCCATCCGGGTGCTGGAGCATGCGCTGCTGGCCTACGAAGTACTGGGCGCCAGCCGGCGCCAGGCCTTTGACGATGCGCTTGAGCGTTATGTGGATGGCTACTTGCGGCACATGCGCGTGGAAGAAAGCGCCATCCTGCCCGCCGCGATCCAGCACCTGACCGAGGCCGACTGGACGGCACTGGATGCCGCCTTTGCCGAGAACCGCGATCCGCTGAGCGGCCACGAGGCCCCGGACGAGTTCCAGCCACTGTTCCGCAAGATCGTGATGACCGCGCCGGCGCCCATCGGGCTCGGCTGAGCGCGGCCAAACGCCAGGGCCTCGCGGCGGGGGTTCTACACTCTCGCCGCTATGCCTGCCCCGCCCGCCAACCTGAAGGCGCTGATCCTTGCCGCCGGCCGCGGCGAGCGCATGCGGCCGCTGACCGACACCTGCCCCAAACCGCTGCTGGCGGTGGCCGGACGGCCGATGATCGAATGGCATCTGCTGGCGCTGGCGGCGGCGGGTGTGTCCGAAGTGGTGATCAACACCGCTTGGCTGGAAGAGCGTTTTCCCGCCACGCTGGGCGACGGCCGGCGTTTTGGCCTGCAGATCCATTACTCGATGGAAGGCCGCGACCATGGCGGCGCGCTGGAGACCGCCGGCGGCATCACCAAGGCACTGGCGCTGCTGGGTGACTGCTTCTGGCTGGTGTCGGGTGACATCGTCGCGCCTGGCTTTGCCTTTGACGCGGCAGCGGCGCAGCGCTTTGCCGCCGGCAGCGACGACGCCCACCTCTGGCTGCTGCCCAACCCCGATTTCCACACCGCCGGCGACTTCAATCTGATCGATGGCCGGGTGATCCGCCCGGCCGCAGGCCAGCCCCGGCCACTGACTTATGCCAACCTGGCGCTGGTGCGGCGTACGCTGGTGGCCAATATCCGCCCGGATCAGCGCGCCGCGCTGGGCCCTTGTTTGTTTGCCAGCGCCGACGCCGGCCGGTTGGGCGGCGCATTGCTGCGCAGCGACTGGCACAACCTGGGCACGCCGCAGCAGCTGGACGAGGCCAATGCCCAGCTCACACCGCAGGCCTTTGCACCGGCCGGCCGCTGAAGCCGCGTCCACGATGCGCTATCGTTGCCTGCCATGGACACCCCCGCACAGCGCAGCGCCCTGAACACCCAGCCCTGGCGGCTGGCGGTGATCGGCGCCGGCCCGGCCGGGCTGGCGCTGGCGCTGCTGGCCGCGCGACGGCTGCCCGACGCCGAGATCACCTTGTTCGACGCCCGACCGGCCGACAAGGATGTGTCGGCAGACCCGCGCACCCTGGCGCTGGCGCTGGGCAGTGTGCAGTTGCTGCGCCGGCTGCAGGCCTGGCCCGAGGCGGCGGCGCAGCCGATCCACGAAGTGCTGGTATCGCAGGCGCCGCCCACCCTGGCGCTGGACTGGCTGCCCGACGCGGTGCATCTGCGCGCCAGCGATGAGGGCGTCGAGATGCTGGGCGCGGTGCTGAGTTACGGCGCCTTGGTGACTTGTTTGCAGCATGCCTGGCGGGCGGCCGAGGCCCGCGAACCACAACGCCTGCACAGCCGCTTTGGCCAGCCGGTGGCCGAAGTACGCAACCGCGACAGCGTGGGCGGCGTGGGCGGCGTGGGCGGCGTAGAAGTGGACGCCGGCATCGCCGAGTGTTTTGACCTGGCGGTGGTGGCTGAAGGCGGCGTCTTCACCGACCGCGTCCAGGCCGACCCGGCTGCCGCGGCGCGCTTGCCGCGCAGCGCCGGCCCGCGGGGCCGCCTCAGCCACGACTATGCGCAGACCGCCTGGGTCGGCACGCTGACGCTGGACGGCGGC
>JBBQZM010000314.1:0-2418 GCA_038207685.1 Burkholderiales bacterium | reverse complement strand
ATGCCGGTCATGACCCGACCTTGCTGATCTGCTTGGCTGCGGTGTACAAGGCCGCGCAGCCCAGCAGGAAGAACGACGGCCCCATCGGCGCATAGCCCCACCAGGTGGGCAGGTTCAACAGCATGGTGGCATCCATGTTCTGCTTGAAGTCGAAGGTGGCGACCACCAGTCGCCAGGCGAACGCGAAGGCGCAGACGGCCAGCAGCAGTGATGCGAGCGTGTCGAGCACACCATTGGCACGTGGCGACAGCCTGGTGGTGAAGAAGTCAACAATGATGTGGCCGTTGACCATCTGGCAATAGGGCAAGGCCATGGACACTGCGATGGCCGACATCATCTGCACCAGCTCGTAGTCACCCAGCAGTGGCTTGTCCAGCAGCGAGCGGCCGACGATGCTGTAGACCGACATCAGCGCCATCGCGATCAGCATCAGGCCCGAGCAGACCGCGAAGACCCGCGACACGCGGTCGAGCACGATGCCGATCGGGTCTTTGGGGTTGGACACATCGACAAAGACCGCGTCAGCCATGGGCGCACCTACGAGGAGCGAAAGAGGGTCGGGCCATCATGAGAACGGGCGCACAGCGGAAGACCGCCCTGCGCCCGGATCGCTGATGGCAGACAGGGCAGATATGCCGTTGTCAGCAGGCTTACTTGGTGTGCTTCTTGATCAGCTCACGCGCCGTTTGCAGCAGCGCCTTGCCGTCGCCGCCCTTGGCCGTGATGTCGGCCACCCATTGATCGTCGAGCTGGTCGGTGGCTTTGCGCCACTTGTCGAGCTCGGCACCGGGGATGACCGTGATCTGGTTGCCCGACTCGATCATCTTGGCCTTGCCCGGCACGTCGGCGGCAGCCTGGGTCTTGCCCAGGAAGGCCGAGAAGTCGCTGCCCGAGTTGGCGTCGAGCACCTTCTTCAACTCGGGCGGCAGGCTGTTGTACTTGGCGCTGTTCATCGCCACCACGAACACCGTGGTGTACAGCGCGTTGTAACTGCGGTCGGGCTCGGCGGTGTACTTGGTCAGCTCGTTGATCTTGATGCCCGGTGCCACCTCGTAAGGGATCACCGCACCATCGATCACACCCTTGGACAGCGCTTCGGGCACTGCCGGCACCGGCATGCCCACCGGCGTGGCGCCCAACATGGCCAGCATCTTGTTGGTCAGCCGCGTGGGTGCACGCAGCTTAAGGCCCTTGAAATCGGCCAGCGTCTTCAGCGGCGCCTTGGCGGTGTAGATGTTGCCGGGGCCGTGCACGTGCACGGCCAGGAGGTGGGTGTCCTTGAACTCGTCGCGGTCGTACTTGTCGTAGTACTCCCAGGCCGCGCGGCTGGTCGCCTCGGCGTTGGTCATCATGAAGGGCAGCTCGAAGACCTCGATCTTCGGAAAGCGTCCGGCCGAGTAGCCGGCCACCGTCCAGACGATGTCGGCAATGCCATCCTTGGCCTGGTCATAGAGCTGCGGCGGGCTGCCGCCCAGCTGCATCGACGGATAGATCTGGCACTTCAGCTTGTTGGCCGATTCCTTGGCCAGCTTGTCACACCAGGCGCCGAACATCAGCGTGTGCTGGGTCGATTGCGGGCCGAGGAAATGGTGCACCTTCAGCGTGACCTCCTGCGCCTGGGCGGCGAAGGCGGCAGCACCGAGGGCCGCGGCGATGAGGGTTTTGTTCAGCAAGCTCATGGGGGTCCTTTGTCTGACGGTCAAGGCGTGGCAAGCGTTTCGGCGCCCACCGAAGCTGCAGCCAACCGCGCTGGCAGCAGTACCTGCCGGCTGGCCAACCACTGCGTGTACGGGCTGGCTGGGAATGTAGCGGCTCGCCCCCGGCCCGCGCCTAGCGGCTTCCCCGGGGTATCGACAGTGGCTTGCGCTTGATCAATCGCGGGCCAGATCCATCAGCAGCCGCGTCGTCAGGTACAGGCGCGGCACGATCGAATCGATCTCGATGTACTCGTCCTTGGCGTGGTAGCCCCAGCCCGCCAGGCCCAGGCTCTCCAGCACCGCCGGTTTGCCCGAGCGGCTGGCATAGCCGGCATCGGTGCCGGCGCCGGAGCCGGGGATCAGCACCAGCGGCCGGTTGTCGAGCTCGGCGTAAATCGCCTGCGCCCGCTTGGCCAGGGCCTGGGTGCGGGCGTCGCCGGCAAACGGCGGCCGGCCGATCTGGATCGCCACCGTGGTCTCGGTATCGGGCACCTTGCGCACCGCCACCTGGGCCTTGAGCGCGGCCTCCAGCCGGCCGGCAGCGTCGGCCGCAGTCAGCCGCACATCGGCCGAGGCCGAGGCCTGGTCGGGGATCTGGTTGCGCACCTTGCCGGCGCTGGCCTCGGTCCAGTTGAGCTGGGCGCCGGGTATGCTCTTGGCGATGTCGGCGGTCTGGCTGAGCTGGTGGGCCAGCTCGATCAGCGCATTGCGACCTTGCTCC
>JBBQZM010000313.1:0-2419 GCA_038207685.1 Burkholderiales bacterium | reverse complement strand
ATCGGCATTGAAATCGAGGTGACGCGGCAGATCGCCATGCAGTAGCGCGCCAGTGGTCACCATCTCGGTGTACAGGCGGGTGCGGCGGCTGATCAGGCGGTGGAAGAAGCGGCAATGCCGGTCGGTCCAGTCCATCATCGGCGCCACGCTCAGGCGCCAGGGACTAACTGCTTGATTCATATCAGCTTATTGTCCACCAGATCGCCAGGTCACGAGGCCGCCACCGGCATCATGCCCAGCGCCTTGCCGACCATCGGCTCAAGCGGCTCGGGCGCTCGCGGTGTGTGCCGCAGCCTCTTCGGAGATCAACTCCGGCAGCGCCGAAGCGGGCGCTGGCAGCGCCAGTCTGGCCTCCAGGGCCGCCAACTCGGCAATCAAGCCATCGATGTCGGCCAGGAAGGCTTGGCGGCTGGCATGCGGCGTGCCGGTGATCAGGCCGGCGCAACGTTCGGCCAGCTCGGATTCACCCGCTTCGCGCGCCCAGCGGCGCAGTTCGCAGTAGCACAGCAGGGCCAGCTTGCCGAGGTTGTTCTGGTCGCGCGCCAGTTGCAACTCGGCCAGCAGGGCTTGCAGACCACGTTGGAAGGACTCAGCTTTGATCATGTTGCGGTGCAGCATCTGGCCATGATAGTACTGCTTTCCCAGCTCAGGGTTATCACTTTTAGAGCACGCCACCCATCAATCGTGGAATAAGCGGTCACGTGCGCCTTGCGTGATGGCAGCGATGCAAGGGTGGGTGATGCGGCGCTCGATGGTCACCGCGTAGAACTCTTCGATCAGTTCATCGGTACGCCCCAACACCTGCACGCCGAACTGCGACTCGATTTCAGCCTCCAGCACGGTGGGCGCCATGAAGACACCACGCCCTTCGCCGCCAAAGGCCTTGAGCAGTGCGGAGTCATCGAACTCGCCGATCGCCCGCGGCCGGATCTTGTGCGCGGCCAGCCAGAAGTCGAAACGCCTGCGCATCGCCGAGGCCGCGCTCTGCAGCAGCATGGGTGCGTCATCCAGGCATTGCGGAAAGTTGCCCTGCAACTGCGCGACCAGGGTCGGCGTGGCGAAGAAGCTCATCGCCGTGGCGCCCAGCAAATGGTTGTAGGCCTTGACGCTCAGCTGCCGGGCGATCGGCTCGTCGGCCAGCACCAGATCAAGCCGGTGAACCGCCAACTGGCCCAGCAGGTCCTGGAACTTGCCCTCGTGGCAGATCAGGTGCACCGGCTCGTCCATGGCCAGCGCTGGTTCAAGCAACCGGTAGGCCACCGACTTGGGCACCGAGTCGGCAATGCCGACCCGAAAGTCCAGCGCCTTTTGGCCGCTGCTGCCCTTGCCGATGCGCGTCTCCAGTTCGGCGCCCAAGGCGAAAATCTGGTCGGCATAGCCCAAGGCCACCCGGCCGTCATCGGTCAATTCGAGGCCGCGACCCGCCTTGCGGAACAGCGCGCAGCCCAGCCGTTCCTCCAGCAATTTGATCTGCCCCGACAAGGTTTGCGGCGAGATGTGCAACTGCTCACCGGCACGCACGATGCCACCGGCCTTGGCCGCAGCCCAGAAATAGTGCAGATGCTTGAAGTTCATCGGTCCAGTCCGTCTTGCTCCGAAAAAATCGCATTGATGGCCAGCAATTCGCGACTTTACGCTGAATGACGGGCCGTCTAGACTGACCAACTGACGCGTTGGATGTGCCAAAGGTCTGCTGTTCCATCCCAGGCGCTGTGTCAGCGTTGTCTGTCCGGCCGCAATCGACAACCCAAACTGGTCCTGGGCTTTGCGCCAGGCCGGCCGGGCTTGGGTTGTTGAGGCGCCGAACGTCCGCCCATGCAGTCACCGTCAGGCGGTGTCGAACTGTGAGGCCTGCGGATCACAACCCGATCAGTTCGATTAAACAGGATCATTTGATCGAGTCTTACGCATTTACGCGAAGCTTCGCATGCTACACAATGTGGCGTTGGGTCAAGACTTTCCCACTCTCACCATCAGGAGCGTCACACCATGAACATGTCTTCATCTCCGGGCTACGGCCTGGGTTCAATCACCACCTCGGCCGCCGAGCGCAACCGGGTGCTGCGCAACACCTACTGGCTGCTCGCGCTGTCGATGGTGCCGACGGTGCTCGGCGCCTGGCTGGGCGTGGCTACCGGCCTGTCCAAGGCCATGACCCCGGGCATCAGCCTGATGGTCTTCCTGGGCGGCGCTTTTGGCTTCATGTTCGCGATCGAGAAGACCAAGAACAGCGCCGCCGGCGTGCCTGTGCTGCTGGGCTTCACCTTCTTCATGGGCCTGATGCTGTCGCGCCTGGTCGGCACCGTGCTGGGCCTGGGCAACGGCGCCAGCCTGGTGATGACGGCCTTTGCTGGCACCGGCGCCATCTTCCTCGGCATGGCCTCGATGTCGACGATCATCAAGCGTGACCTCAGCGCCA
>JBBQZM010000312.1:0-2422 GCA_038207685.1 Burkholderiales bacterium | reverse complement strand
CCGACGCCCAGGCGCGGGTGCAGGCCATCGGCCGCATCATTGGCAGCCAGGTCGATCTGGCGGCGGTCCGCACGCTGGCCGCCAGCGCCGGGCCGCTGGTTGGCGCACCGGCCAAGGCGCCGCAACCGTTGCCCCAGCAGGTGCCTCAGCAGGTGCCACAGCCGCTGCGCATCGGCATCGCCCGCGACCGCGCCTTCGGTTTTTATTACCCCGACGACCTGGCCGCGTTGCAGGCCGGTGGCGCCCAGCTGGTGGCCATCGATACCTTGTTGGATCAGCAGCTGCCGGCCATCGACGGCTTGTTCATCGGCGGCGGTTTTCCGGAGGCCTGCATGGACGAACTGGCCGCCAACACGGCACTGCGTGGCCAACTGCGCAGCGCCATCGAAGCCGGCCTGCCCACCTACGCCGAATGTGGCGGCCTGATGTACCTGTCGCGCAGCATCACCTGGCAAGGCCGCACCGTGCCGATGGTGGGCGTGATCCCCGGCGACGCGGTGATGCAGCGCCGGCCGGTCGGCCGCGGTTATGTGCACCTGCAGGAGACGGTGCACATGCCCTGGCCCGACGCGTCAGCCCCGCAGACGAGCACTTCTTTGGTGCGCGGCCACGAGTTTCACCACTCCAGCCTGCACAACCTGGACCCGACGTTGGCCTACGCCTACCGGGTGCAGCGCGGCCATGGCATCGACGGCGTGCACGACGGCCTGTTGGTGCACAACTTGCTAGCGTCCTATGCGCATCTGCGCGACGGCGCAGGCGCGCACTGGGTGCCGCGTTTTCTGGCGTTTGTAAGACGAGAGCGCCACCGCGAGCACGCGGCGCGCCATGCCCGGCCTATCACTGAAGGAGCTTCACCATGTTCACTCTGACCCCTGACGCCGCCACCGAACTGCTGGCCGCCGCCACACGCAGCCAGGCGGCCGGCATGGCCTTGCGTGTGGCCGCGCGCCAGATCGCCGACGGCACGCTGGAGTACGGCCTGGGCTTTGATGAGCAGCGCGAGGACGACGCGGTGGTCGAGGTGGGAGGCCTCAGGGTGTTGGTCGGCGCGCCCAGCCAGCCGCTGCTTGACGAAACCGTGCTTGACTATGTCGAGGTGGCGCCCAGTCACTTTGACTTTGTGTTTGCTGCGGCGTCGGCCGATTCAGACACCGGCACGGGCTGTGGCAGTGAGCCGGCCGCCAAATCAAGCGGCTGTGGTGGCGGCGGCTGCGGCAGCTGTGGTTGATTGCCGGCCAAGGCTGACAGGAGGTCGCCGATGAACGCATTTGTCGAGATGCCCGCGCTGCTGGCCGCCTGTACCCGCGTGGGCCGCGTGGGCCGCGATGGCCGCCATGGCCGAGCTTGCGGCAAGGTCTACCTGGTCGGTGCCGGCCCGGGCGACCCCGAGTTGCTGACGCTGCGCGCGGCGCGGTTGCTGGGCCAGGCCGATGTGGTGGTCTACGACCATTTGGTCAACCGGGGCGTGCTGGCGCTGATCGGCGCGGCTGCGCAGCGCATCTATGTCGGCAAACAGCGTAGCCACCACAGCATGGCGCAGGACGAGATCAATGCCCTGCTGGTGCGGCTGGCCCAGGCCGGGCACCAGGTGGTGCGGCTCAAGGGCGGCGACCCCTTTGTCTTCGGTCGAGGCGGCGAGGAGCTGCAGGTGCTGGCCGCCGAGGGCGTGCCCTTTGAGGTGGTGCCCGGCATCACCGCGGCCTGCGGCGTGGCCAGTTATGCCGGCATCCCGTTGACCCACCGCGATTACGCGCAAAGCTGTTTGTTCACCACCGGCCATCTCAAGGACGGCAGTTGCGAGCTGGACTGGCCAGCGCTGGTGCGCCCGCGCCAGACGGTGGTGATCTACATGGGCTTGTCGGGGCTGGCCACCATCTGCAGCCAACTGGTGGCCCATGGCCTGCCGGCCCACTGGCCCGCTGCCGTGGTGGCACAAGGCACCACCGCTGCGCAGCAGGTGGTCTGCGCCACGCTGGCCACGCTGGCCGACGAGGTGGCGCGCGCCGGTCTGTCTTCACCGGCGCTGACCATCGTCGGCGAGGTGGTGCGATTGCGCTCCCAACTGGGCTGGTTTGATGGCCAGGCAGCCGCCGAGCCGTCGCTGGCGGCCTTGGCCGCTGAAAGCTGAGCATGACGCCATCGATCGGCAGTCTGTTGGTCGGCCTGCCCCTGAGCCAAGACTGCGACCGCTGACAAGGCCTCAGCGCAGGCCCGTGGTGCGCGCCTCGACCGCGAACACTGCCGCCTCGACCCGCGAGCTGAGGTTGAGCTTGGACAGGATGTGACGCACATGCAGCTTGACGGTGTCGTGGCTGATGTCCAGGGCGCGGGCGATGGTCTTGTTGCTCTCGCCGCGAGACACGTGCTGCAGGATCTGGCGCTCGCGTTCGGTCAGCGTCGCCAGCAGGTCGCGTCGCTC
>JBBQZM010000311.1:0-2581 GCA_038207685.1 Burkholderiales bacterium | reverse complement strand
GCGCCGGCGGCCGCAGTACTTCGAGATGTTCGGCCACCGTGGCCTGTGGCAGGACGGCTGGAAGGCGGTGGCCTTTCATCCGTCGGGCCAGCCTTTCGACGCCGATGTCTGGGAGCTCTACCACCTGGACACCGACTTCGCCGAGAACCACGACCTGGCCGGCGTTCAGCCCGAGCGGCTGCGGGCGATGGTGGCCCGCTGGTGGACCGAGGCCGAGCGCTGCCAGGTGCTGCCGCTGGACGACCGCTTTGCCGCCCGCTTTGCGCAGAACGGCCTGCGGGTGCAGGGCGGCCGCACCCGCTTTGTGATGCACGCCGGCATGGGCCATTTGCCCACCGATGTGGCGCCCGACGTGCGTGGCCGCGGCTACCTGATCGAGGCCGAGGCCACGCTGGGCGAAGCGCCGGGGCAGGGCGTGCTGATCGCCCACGGCGATGCCACCTCGGGCTACAGCCTTTACTTGCAAGACGGCCACCTGGTGCACGACCTCAATGTCGGCGGTGTGCACCACCTGCTGCGCGCCGAGCGGCCGGTGACGGCAGGCCACCACCGCTTGGGGCTGCGTCTGGACCAGGGGCCGCTGGTGCGCTTTCAACCGCCGGTGGGCGCGGCGGTGTGGGTGCCGTCCTACCGCCGCGCCACGCTGCTGATCGACGGTGAGCCGGCCGGCACGCTGGAGAGCCCGTATGGCTTCAACATGCTGGTGTCGTGGTCTGGGCTGGACATCGGCCTCGACCGTGGCTCGCCGGTGTCGCACTACGAGGCGCCGTTTGCCTTCAACGGCCGGCTGCGGCGGGTGACCGTGACCTTGGATCCGGTGGCCTTGATCGATGGCGAGGGTCTGGCCGCGGTGGAGATGGCACGCCAATGAACCGGCGCCGGCGCATGACGAATTGACAGGAGAAACAAGCACCATGACCGAACACTTGCGCCCAAGCCTCGCTGACGGCCCACCCGGCGCCGAAGCCGCCACCGAGACCACCCGCGCCTGCCAGCATGCGGCGCGGCGCTGGTTGCCGATGGCCGATCAGCAGAGCTTCGACGACGCGCGGCGCGGCTTCATCGCCGACATCCCGCCCGGCGTCATCACCCGCAGCAACGGCGCGCCGGTGTGGAACCTGGCGGCCTATGGCTTTCTGGCCGAAGAGTCACCGCCCGACACGGTGCACCCGGGTTTGTGGCGCCATGCCCGGGTGAACATGATCACCGGCTTGTTCAAGGTGACCGAGCGCCTGTACCAGGTGCGCGGCATCGACATCTCGAACATGAGCATCATCGAGGGCGACAGCGGCTTGATCCTGATCGATCCGCTGATCTCCACCGAAGTGGCCGCCGCCGCGTTGGCGCTGTACCGTGCGCACCGGCCCGAGCAGGCGCACAAGCCGGTGGTGGCGGTGATCTATTCACACAGCCACTCCGACCACTTTGGCGGCGTGCGCGGCGTCATCGACGAGGCTGACGTGCAGGCTGGCCGGGTGCAGGTGATCGCACCCCGCGGCTTCATGGAAGAGGCGGTCAGCGAGAACGTGATGGCCGGTAATGCGATGGCGCGGCGCGCGCTGTTCCAGTTTGGCCCGCTGCTGCCCAAGGGTGAGCGCGGCCAGGTGGATGCCGGCCTGGGCAAGACCACATCCACCGGCACGCTGACGCTGATTGCGCCGACACGGGTGATCGAGCGGCCGGTGGAGCACCACCTGATCGACGGTGTCGAGTGTGTGTTCGAGCTGACACCGGGTGCCGAGGCGCCGTCGGAGATGATCATCCACCACCCCGGGCTGCGGGTGCTGAACATGACCGAGATCAGCAGCCACAATTTCCACAACCTGCTGCCGCTGCGCGGCGCACAGGCGCGGGATGCGCTGGCCTGGTCGCGTTACCTGGATGGTGCGTTGCAGCGCTACGGCGCCGACTGCGATGTGCTGATCGCCCAGCACCACTGGCCAGTCTGGGGTGGCGTGGCGATCGACGGCTTTTTGCGCCGCCAGCGTGACCTCTACAAGTACGTGCATGACCAGACCCTGCGGCTGATGAACCACGGCCGGCTGGCCGGTGAGATCGCCGAGGAATTGCAGCTGCCCGCAAGCCTGCAGCAGGACTGGGCCTGCCACGGCTTCTACGGCACGGTGCGGCACAACGTGAAGGCCATCGTGCAGCGCTACATCGGCTGGTACGACGGCAACCCGGCGCACCTCGATCCGCTGCCGCCGGCCGAGACTGCACGCAAGGCCATCAACTACATGGGCGGCGCGGCTGCGGTGCTGCAGCGCGCCAACGTCGACTTTGCGCAAGGCGAATACCGCTGGGTGGCGCAGATCTGCGCCCAGCTGGCCCATGCTCATGTTGACGGTGATACCGGCAGCGCCGAGCACACCGCGGCGGCCTGCGCGCTGGGCGCCCGCGCGCTGGAGCAACTGGGCTACCAGGCCGAGTCGGCGACCTGGCGCAATGCCTACCTGCAGGCAGCACTGGAACTGCGCCACGGCCCGCCGCAACTGCCCAACCTGGCAGTGGCCAGCGCCGACATGGTGCGGGCGATGTCGACCAGCTTGTTCTTCGACTACCTGGCGATGCGCGTCAACGG
>JBBQZM010000310.1:0-2644 GCA_038207685.1 Burkholderiales bacterium | reverse complement strand
GGTGGGATCTTCTCGGTGCCCAGCTTCTTCAGCCCGCCCATGGTGGCGAACTCGCCCCACTTGTTGCCGTTGTAGTAGCGGTCTCCCACGCCGATATGGCCCAGCCCATCGATCTGCGTGCCGATGCCGTTCCAGCAGTTCAGGATGTCGTCGTTGTAGGTGGTCTTGGTCGGCCCCAGGCCGTCGGCCGAGCCGACCTGGCCCGGTTGCACGATGTAGAGCGAACAGGTGCGTGGTGGATAGGCCGGCGTGGTGGTGTTTACCGTGATGCCCAGCGCATAAGTCTTGCCGGTTTTCACCAGCTTTGCCGCCTCCAGTGCAAGCGCCGGCGTCAGGTAGTTGGCCGAGCCGATTTCGTCAGTGGGCCCGAACTTGCTCGGGTACCAGGTTTGCTGCGCAGCGGCCGACAGGGCCAGCACCAAGGTGGTGGCGCCGATCAGCGCCTTGTGGATGGTTTTCATACGTCTCTCCCAGTGGTTGAAAAATTCCCAACAACGCCGCCCTGCAACTTGGGCAAGGGCTTGTGTGATGTCCGAACCTGCCCGGGCGGCCCGCGCCGCGCCGGGGAAGGTCAGCTTGCGCGTACCTCCTCGTCGAGCCGGGTCCGCAAGAACCGTTTCATCAGCTTGCCGTTGGCATTGCGCGGCAGCGGTTCATCGGTCCAGGTGATGGTCTCGGGTACCTTGTAGTCGGCCAGCCGCTCGGCGCAGAAGGCGCGCAGCGCGGTGGTGTCGCCGCTGTCCCCACGGGTGCCCGGCGCGTGCACAAAGGCATGCACCCGCTCGCCCAGCACCGGGCAGGGCCGGCCGACGATGGCCGCCTCGACCATGCCAGGCCAGGCCATCAGCACGTTCTCGACTTCGACCGAGAAGATCTTGTAGCCGCCACGGTTGAGCATGTCTTTCTTGCGGTCGAACACCCGCACAAAGCCTTGCGCGTCGATCGAGCCCAGGTCGCCTGAATGCCAGTAACCGGCGGTGAACGACGCGGTCGTGGCCTCCGCGTTGGCCCAGTAGCCGGGCACCACCATCGGCCCGGCGATCCACAGCTCACCGGTATCGCCGGGTGGCAGTTCGCAGCCCTCGTCGTCCATCACGCGGATGTCGGCGGCCGGCAGCGGCACACCCACGGTGTCGACATGGGCGCGGGTCTGGCCCATCGGCATCATGGTTGCCGGCGAGGTGGTCTCGGTGGCGCCATAAGCGTTGATCAGGGTCAGCCCCGGCAGGCGTGCGGCCAGGGCGTCGATGGTGGCCACCGGCATCGGCGCGCCGCCGTAACTGCCGATGCGCCAGGCGCTGAGGTCGGCGCTGACAAAGCCCGGCTGCAGCAGGCACAGGTTGTACATCGCCGGCACCATCATGGTGTGGCTGATGCGCTCGGCGGCCATCAGCGCGATGAAGGCCTCGGCCTTGAAGGCCGGCACGATGACGATGGCGCCGCCCAGGTGCAGCATCGTGGCGATGATCGCCACCAGGCCGGTGACATGGCTGGCCGGCACCGCCAGCGCGGCGCGTTCACCGGGTCGTGTCGCGCTGGCCGTGGCCAGCCGCATGCCCGCCTGGTAGTGCAGCACCGAGTGCACGATGTTGGCATGGGTCAGCATCGCGCCCTTGGGGTGGCCGGTGGTGCCTGAGGTGTAGAGGATTACCGCCACGTCCTGCTCGGCAGTCTCGGTCGGTGGCGTGATCGGGGCCGCGCCGGACATCAGCGTCGTCAAGGCGGTGCAGCCCGGTGCCTCGCCAATGCTGAAGCGCTGGCGCAACGCCGGCGCCTCGTCAGCATCGGGCGCGCGGTCGGCCAGCGCGGCGTCGATGATGATCGCTGCCGCGCCGCATTGCCGGGCGATGTAGGCCAGACCGGGCCGCTGCTCGCGCACGCCCACCGGCACCGCGATCGCGCCCAGGCGCTGCAGCGCCAGCAGCACCAGCACAAACTCGGGCCGGTTGTCGATGAACATCAGCACGCGGTCGCCGCGCACCAGGCCTTGCGCCGCCAGGCCATTGGCCAGCCGCGCGGCGGCGTTGGCGCAGTCGGCATAAGTCCAGCGCTGGCCTTCGCAGACCAGGGCCTCGGCCTGCGGTGTGCGCGCCAGCGTGGCGGTAAACATCGGCCACAGCCCGGCCGGCCGCGGCTGGAAGCAGCGCACCAGGCGGTCGCCGTGATGCGCCTCGTGCCGCATCGGTGGTACGGGATAGCCTTGCCAGAGATCGTGCACGGCGGGTGCGCTCAAGCCGCCTGCGAGACCAGATTGGCGCCCCGCTCGATGACAAATTCGGCATCCACCAGCTTGCGCGAGTGGTTGAGATCACTCTGCGCCATCAGCACCGACACCGCGCTGCCCTTGAGCGAGGCGATGACGTCGGCCAGCCGCATGCTCAGCGCCGGCGCCACGCCCTCAAAGGGCTCGTCGAGCAGCAGCAGCCGGGTGCCCACGGCCAGCGCGCGGGCCAGCGCCACCAGCTTTTGTTGGCCGCCCGACAGCAGCTGCGCGCGGCGGTCCTTCATCTCGCGCAGCTCGGGCAGCACCTGGTAGACCAGCGCCAGCCGCTCGGCCTGCTTCAGCGACTTGTTGACCCACACCGGCACCAGGATGTTTTCTTCCACCGTCAGATCGGGCACCAGGCCGCGGTCTTCGGGCATG
>JBBQZM010000309.1:0-2645 GCA_038207685.1 Burkholderiales bacterium | reverse complement strand
GTCGACCAGGGCGGCCAGCGCCTCATCGCTGAACTGATCCGCCTGCGGCCCGGCGATGACGCGGATCGCACCCACAACGGTCTCAGGCGGGCTGGCCAAGGTCAACTCCTGGCGGGCACTGGGCGTGGCAGCCGGCAACTTGGCACCGGCAACCAAAGCGCGCCCATCCAGCCCGCCCAGCCCGGCGCGCGCGTAGGTCGACACGCTGCCCAGTACCCGGGGCAGCACCAGGCCTTCTACGGCGATCACCGCGATGCGGCTGTTGTCGAGCCGGCGCAGGCGCAGTTGTTCGCCTTCGGCCAGTGTCAGCGAGCGCCAGGCGGACAGACGCTGCCGTTCACCGCCACGCTCGACCTCGATCACCGTGTCGCCAGCCACCGCCAAGCGCACCGCGCCTCCTCGCGCCGCCAGCTGCAAGCCGCCGTCGAAGCACTCGATCACCGCCGTGTTCTCGGCGTTGCCGACCAACGCATTGGCAAGGCGCATCAAGCGCGGATCCAGCGCACCGGCCCACGGCACGCCGACCCGGCGATAACCACGGCGCCCCAAATCCTGCAGCGAGGCATAGGCGCCGGGCGACACCACTTCCAGTTGCGGCGCGGCGCTCATACGACAGGCTCCTGCACCTCGATCAACCAGCGCGACGGGTCGATCTCGCCGTGCTGAAGCGCAAGCTCGATGGTCTTGTACTCGGCCAGGGGCACCGGCTCGAAGCGCACCCTGTCGCCCGCAGCCAACAAAGCGGGCGCTTCGCGCTTGGCGTCGAACAAGGGCACCGGGCAGCGGCCCAGCAAATGCCAGCCGCCCGGGCTTTCCCAAGGGTAGATGGCCGTCAAGCCGGCGGCAATGGCCACGCTGCCGGCAGGCACACGCAGCCGCGGCTGGCTGCGCCGCGGCAGGCGCAGCGCGGCGGGCAAATCACCCATGAACGGAAAGCCGGGCAGAAAGCCCAACATGTAGACCCGCACCTCGGTGCCGCTGTGCAACGCGATCAGTTCATCAACCGTCAGGTCGAGGCTGCGCGCGGTCTCCATCAGATCGGGCCCGGCTTCTGGTGCGTAACACACCGGCAGCTGCCAGCAGCGACCCTGGCTGGTTTCGGCCTGTTCGGCCTGGACCAGCCAGGGCATCAGCCGCTCGATCAGTTCGACGCGCCCGGTGCGCAGCGGGTCGAAAAAGACCGTGAGCGAGCGGAAGGTTGGCATCGTTTCGATCAGGCCGGGCAATTCGCCAGCGGCCTGCAGCTTGGCGATGGCGGTATCGAGTGCCTGCACCGAGGCCAGCAATCCGGGCGCGATGGCATCACCGAACTCGACCGTGAAGGCGGCGTCCCCGGCGTCCAGCAGGCGTGGGCTCGTCATGATGGGCTGGCTGGCGCAGGCAGCGGCCAGCACTTGTAGTGATCGCCAGTCATCACATCCGGCTCGGCAGCCACAGGATCAGGTCCTGGAAATAGAAGGACAACACCGCCGCCAGCAACATCAACAGGAACATCGGCATCGCGGTACGTGCCACATAGGTCAGGTCGCGCTTGGTCAGGCCCTGCAGCACGAACAGGTTCAGACCCACCGGCGGGGTGATCTGCGCCAGTTCGACCAGCAGCACGGTGAATACGCCGAACCAGATCAGGTCGAAGCCGGCCGCCTGTATGGTGGGCAACAACACGCCGATGGTCAGCACGACCATCGAGATGCCATCCAGGAAGCAGCCCAACACCAGGTAGAACACGGTCAGCGCCAGCACCAGCGCGAGCGGGGACAACTGCTGCGCGGTGATGAATTCGGCCAGATGGCGCGGCAAGCCGACAAAGCCCATCGCCAGCGTCAAGAACGCCGCACCGGCCAGGATCAAGCCGATCATGCAGTAGACGCGGCAGGCCGCGCCCACGCCGCTGAGAAAGCTCTTCCAGCTCAGGCTGCCCTCGACGGCGGCCAGCACCAGCGAGCCCAGCACGCCGATGGCAGCAGCCTCGGTGGCAGTGGCCACACCCGAATAGATCGAGCCCAGCACCGCGCCGATCAGCAGCACCACCGGTATCAGGTGCCGCGAGGCGTACAGCTTCGCCGCAAAGCTCATGCGCTGGTCAGCGGCGGGAATCTGGGTCGGGTTCAGCAGCGACCAGATGATGATGTAGCCCATGAACAGGACCGCCAGCACGATGCCCGGCAAGATGCCGGCAATGAACAGCTTGGCGATCGAGACATCGGCGGCCACGCCGTAGACGATCATGATGATCGACGGCGGAATCAACAGGCCCAGCGTGGCCGAGCCGGCCAGCGTGCCGATGGCGATGGAATCCGGATAGCCGCGTGCGCGCAATTCGGGCAGCGCGATGCGCCCGATGGTGGCGCAGGTGGCAGCCGACGACCCGGACACCGCGGCAAAAATGGTGCTGCCGATGACGTTGACATGCAGCAGACGGCCGGGCAAGGCATTCAGCCACGGCGCCAGGCCCTTGAATATGTCTTCGCTGAGCTTGGTACGAAACAGAATTTCACCCATCCACAGGAACAGTGGCAGCGCAGTCAGCGTCCAGCTCGACGTCGAACCCCAGATCGTCAGCACCATGCTGTCGCCGACCGGCCGACTGGTCGCGAAGTTCATCGCGATCAATCCCACGCCCGACAAGGCCAGGCCGATCCACA
>JBBQZM010000308.1:0-2783 GCA_038207685.1 Burkholderiales bacterium | reverse complement strand
AGGGGCAACAGGGGTGGTGGCATGGCGGGCGCTGCCTTGCCGCGTGGCTGGCGCTGCGCCAGGGCTTGCGGTTCGGCAGGATCGGTTGGATACTGTGTATATGTACAGTATCCGGCTCCGCCGTGCAATGCCATGTCCATGCTTTCTGATCCTCCCCCCGTGCGCTTGCTTGACCAGGTTCGCAGCCATGCCCGCTATCTTCACTACAGCATAAGGACGGAGCAGGCTTACGTCCACTGGGTGCGGGCCTATGTGCGCTTTCACGGCCTGCGCCACCCGGCTGAGTTGGGTGGCGCTGATGTCGAGGCCTTTCTCGGCTGGCTGGCGGTCGATCGGCAGGTCTCGGTGTCCACCCACAAACAGGCCTTGTCGGCGCTGTTGTTCCTCTACCAGAAGGTGCTGGGCCTGGCCGTGCCCTGGCTTGACCACATCAATCGGCCGCAGCGCCCGCCGCGCTTGCCGGTGGTGCTGTCGCATGACGAGGTGGCGCGTCTGCTGGCGGCGCTGCCCGATGAGCACCGGCTGTTCGGCCAGTTGCTGTACGGCACCGGCCTGCGCCTGTTGGAGGCGCTGCGTCTGCGCAGCAAGGACATCGAGTTCGATCGCCGCGCCATCATCGTGCGTGAGGGCAAGGGCGGCAAAGACAGGGTGGTAATGCTGCCGGCCTCGCTCGACCAGGCCTTGCGCGGCCAGCTCGCTGCGGCCCATCAGGTCTGGGCCGATGACCGGGCGGCCGGCGTAGCCGGTGTGCAGCTGCCCAATGCGCTGCACCGCAAGTACCCGCGCGCGGCTCTGTCCTGGGCCTGGTGCTGGGTCTTTCCACACGCCAGCCTGTCCGAAGACCCGCGTGGCGCCGGCGTGCGCCGCCATCACCAGCTGGAGCAGCCCTTCCAGCGCGCCTTCAAGCGCGCGCTGGCGCAGGCCGGCATAGGCAAGCTGGCCACGCCGCACACGTTGCGCCACTCGTTTGCCACCCATTTGCTGCTGGCCGGCTATGACATCCGCACCGTGCAAGAGCTGCTGGGTCACTCGGATGTGGCCACCACGATGATCTACACCCATGTGCTCAAGCTCGGTGGTGGCGCGGTGCGCAGCCCGGTCGACCAGTTGATGGGCATGGGCATGGGCATGGGGGTGGCGGCTGACGGTGCGCCGCCAGCGTCGGTGCGGGCGCCTGGCTCGGGCCCCGCTGGGTGCCGTGCCGCCGACGCGCCGCCGCTGGCGCAGGCCTGGCCTGCCAGTGGTTTCCAACCGGGTCGGCCCCCGCGTGCGCGTGAGCCCGAGACGGTCTACCAAGGGGCCACGTCGCCATGCTTCCCGGTTATGCCGAGCTGCACTGCCGCAGCAGCTTCAGCTTCCTGACCGGCGCCTCGCAGCCCGAAGAGCTGGTGGCCGAGGCCCACCGGCGGGGTTATGCCGCGCTGGCCATCACTGATGAATGCTCGCTCTCCGGCGTAGTGCGTGCTCACGCTGCGGCGCGTGATCTGGGTCTGCACCTGATCGTCGGCGCGACGATGCAGCTGTCGCCGGCGCGTGCTTCAAGTGGCGGCGATGGCGCGGTGCTGGGCGGCCATGCGCCGCCGCGTCTGCTGTTGCTGGCGCAGACGCGCCGCGGCTACGGCAACCTGTCGCAGTGGATCAGCGTGGCCCGCCGCCGTGCCGCCAAGGGCCAGTACCAGGCGCTGGCGTCCGATCTGGAAGGCCGGGTGCCGCATGCGCCTTATCTGGCTGGCTTGCCCGGCTGCTTTGCCATTTTGCTGCCGGCGCCGGGGCAAAGTTTCGAGACCGTGTTTGCCCACGCGATGTGGCTCAAGACCTGGTTTGGCGGTGGTTTTGGCGCGGCGGCCGACGCTGAAGCATTGGCTGGTGCTGATGGTGATGCCGCCGCCGCGCTCGCCGGCCGCTGCGCCATCGCCGTCGAGCTGCTCAACCGCGCCCACGATGCCCAGCGGCTGGAGCTGCTGCCGCGGGTGGCTGCGCTCACCGGCCTGCCGCTGGTGGCCAGCGGCGCGGTGCTGATGCATTCCCGCTCGCGCAAGCCGCTGCAGGATGCGCTGGTGGCCACCCGGCTGGCGCTGCCGGTGGCCGAGTGCGGTTTTGCGCTGGAGCCCAATGCCGAGGCCCATCTGCGCTCGCGCCAGCGGCTGGCCGCGCTCTATGCCCCCGATTGGCTGGCGCGCACGCTGGCCATCGCCGCGGGCTGCGCCTTCTCGCTTGACGAACTGCGTTACGAATACCCCGAAGAGATCGTGCCCGCCGGCCACACGCCCACCAGCTGGCTGCGCGCACTCACCGAGCAAGGGGTGAGCAAGCGCTTTCCCGCCGGGGCGCCGCCAGCGGTGCGCCAGACCATCGAGCATGAGCTGGCGCTGATCAATCAACTCGGCTTCGAGCCCTATTTCCTCACCGTGGCCGACATCGTGCGCTGGGCCCGCGACGAGCAGGGCATCCTGTGCCAGGGCCGCGGTAGCGCGGCCAACTCGGCGGTCTGCTACTGCCTGGGCATCACCGAGGTCGACCCGGCGCGCATGAGCCTGCTGTTCGAGCGCTTCATCTCGGCCGAGCGCAATGAGCCGCCCGACATCGACATCGACTTCGAGCACCAGCGCCGCGAGGAGGTGATCCAGTACATCTACCGCAAGTACGGCCGCCACCGCGCCGCGCTCACCGGCGTGATGATCAGCTACCGCCCGCGCTCGGCGCTGCGCGACATCGGCCGCGCGCTGGGTATCGACCTCGACCGCATCGACGCCGTGTCCAAGGGCCAGCAGTGGTGGGACGGC
>JBBQZM010000307.1:0-2850 GCA_038207685.1 Burkholderiales bacterium | reverse complement strand
GCGCAGCGTCAGCGCCGCCACATCGCCCGGATTGCCCAGCGTGACACGCAAGGCGTCCAGCGTCTGGGCGCGGGCGCGCTCCAACTCGTCGGCGGCCAGCAAGGGCTGGCGCAGCACGTCGGCCATCAGGCCCAGCGCTTCCGCAGCGCGTGGTGTGGTGACCGTCATCGTCAGCAGGCTGGCGCCCCAGCTGCTGCGGGCTTCGAGCATGCCGCCCAGCGCTTCGGCCTGGCGCGCCAGCTCGGGCGCCGGCACGGCGCGGCCGCCGCGCCTGGCGCCCTTGGGCCAGAGTTGGCTGGTCATCGCCGCCACACCCGGCCGGCCGGGTGGGTCGGCCTCGGCACCGGCGCGCACCAACAGGCTCAGGCTGATCAGCGGCAGCTCAGAGCGCTGTACCACCACCAGGTCGAGGCCGTTGTCCAGACGCTGCTGGTGCAGCGCCGGCAGCTGCAGCAAACGGGTGGGCTGCGGCAGCGGCGGCTCATCCACACCGGACGCGGCGCCGGCCGTGCCGGCCACCACTGCCAACCAGCCCAGCGGCAGCCACAGCGTCAAAACCACCGCAGCACGGCGGCTCAGCCGACCCGGCAGCGATGGCGCTCGCGATAGCGCTAGCGATAGCGATAGCGAAATCTGGCCCGGCTTCATGCGCCTGCTCCCTGCACATAGTCGATCGTCACCCGGCGCGCGCGCAGCACATAGTGGTTCAGCACCCGCTGGATGTCGGCCACCCTGACTGCCTGCAAGCGCGCGATGCGGGCGTCGGCCTCGCCGGCGTCGCCATACAGCAGCACGGCGCGGCCGATGGCATCGGCCAGGCCCTGCGGCGTTTGCCGCGACAGCAGCACGCCGGTCATCAGTTGCGCACGCACCTTGTCGATCTCGGCGATCGGTACCTTGCCGCGAGCCAGCAGGCTGATCTGCGCCAGCAACGCTTCTTCAAGCTTGCGCAGGCTCTGGCCGCTGGCGGCTATGGCATAGGCGGCCAACAGGCCGCTGTCGGCATACAGTTCGGTGGCAAAGCCGGCGGCCTGCGCCGTCTGCGTGCTGTAGACCAAGGCCTCGTTGAGCCGCGACGACTCACCCGCCGACAGCAGCGCCTGCGCCATCTCCAGCGCGGCGGCGTCTTCGTGCGTCACCGACGGGCCTTTCCACAGCAGGGCCACCGCCGGCAGCGGCACATTGGGCGCCTTGAGCAGCACCCGCGCATCAACGGCGCGCGCCGGCTCGCTGACGTTGACGCGCGGGATCGCGCTGGCGGGCCGCTGCAAGGGGGCGAAGTAGCGGTCGACCCAAGCGTCGAGCTGCGGCGGATCAAAATCGCCCACCACCACCAGCACCGCGTTGTCGGGCCGGTAGAAGGTGGCGTGGAAACGCTTCACGTCGTCCAGCGTGGCCGCGTTCAGGTCAGCCTCGCTGCCGATCACCGGTCGTTGGTAGGGGTGGCGCTCGAAGCCATGTTGCGGCAAGGCATTGAACAAGCGGCCGTAGGGATCGGCCAGCACCCGCTCGCGCAGCTCTTCGATCACCACCTTGCGCTCGCTGTCGAAGTTGGCCTGGTCGACCTGCAGATTGGCCATGCGCTCGGCCTCGGCCCAGAGCAGGCGCTCGAGGTGGTTGGACGGCACCTCATTCTGGTAGGCCGTCATGTCCTCGGCGGTGAAGGCGTTGTTCTGGCCGCCGACATCCTCGGTCAGGCGGTCGAACATCTCGTTGGGCATGTACTTGGTGCGCTTGAACATCATGTGCTCAAACAGATGCGCAAAGCCCGAACGGCCGGTCGGATCGTCCTTGCCGCCCACGCGGTACCAGACCTGCACCGCCACCGTGATGCCACCGCGGCGCGGCAGGCTCACCACCTGCAGGCCATTGGCCAGCCGGCGCTGGCGCAGTGCCAATGGCGTCAATTGGATCGGCGGCCGCGACGGCGGCAGCAGCACAGCGGGCGCATCGGTGGCAGCGGCGGGCGCGGCGGTCTGGGCTTGCGCCCAGGCCGGCAGGCCGGCGGCGGCCAGCAGGGCCAGTGACTGGCGGCGGGTGGCAGGCAGATGCATGGTGTTGTGGCGACAGCTAGGGCACAAGATGCTGATCATCGCCGATGGCAGCGGGCGCGTGCACCTTCGGCGCGCACCGCGAGGCCGCAGCGCTGCTGACCTGCATCGCCTCGCTGGCCATGCAGAGCGACCCTGTGCACTTCATCGACGGCGCGTCGGGCGGCTACACGCTGGCGGCGATGCGGCTCAAAGCCGGTGGCACGACACCCCGTTTCGAGCTGAGCGTGTGGTCGCGATCGACGAGCCCACGTCGCGCGCCGCGCGCGCCGCGCGCGCCGCGTTGCCCGAGGTACGCTGACTCGCGTTGCCATCACCCTGACCCACTCCCAAAGGGAGAGGGAACAACCCCGCAAGCTCAGGCGGACGGCGCGCGCACGGCCGGCACCGACGAGCCCTGCTTCTTCTGCGTGAGCTGCACGCCGTTCTTCACTGCCACGATCTCGGCGACGATCGACACGGCGATCTCGGCGGGCGTCTTGCTGCCGATGTCCAGCCCGATGGGGCCGTGCAGGCGGTCGATCTCGGCATCCGACAGGTCGAACAGCTTGAGGCGCTCGCGGCGCGTGGCGGTGTTGCCGCGCGAGCCGAGCGCGCCGATGTAGAACGCGGGGGACTTCAGCGCTTCGAGCAACACCAAGTCGTCGAGCTTCGGGTCGTGCGTGACGGCCACCACCGCGCTGTGCGGGTCGAGCTGCAGCTCGAGCACCAGGTCGTCGGGCATGGCGGTGCTGAAGGTCGTGCCGGGCACGTCCCAGGTGAGGTTGTATTCCTCGCGCGGGTCGCAGCACACCACGTC
>JBBQZM010000306.1:0-2860 GCA_038207685.1 Burkholderiales bacterium | reverse complement strand
CATGACCACCAAGTTCACCTCCGACCACGAATGGATCAGCATCGAAGACCACGACGCCTCGGTTGTCGGCATCACGCTGCATGCGCAGGACGCGCTGGGCGACGTCGTCTATGTCGACCTGCCCGAAGTGGGCCGCAGCTTTGTGCAGGGCGAGGTGGCCGGCGTGGTCGAGTCGGTCAAGGCCGCGGCCGATATCTTCATGCCGGTCAGCGGCGAGGTTGTCGAGGTCAACGAGGCGCTGCGTGCCAACCCGGCGCTGGCCAACAGTGACCCGATGGGCGAAGGCTGGTTCTTCAAGGTGAAAGTCAGCGACATGATGCAGTTTGATGCGCTGATGGATCCGCCGGGCTACGACGCCCTGCTCCAGACGCTCTGATCACCCTCACCATCCAACCGCACCGCAGCACCATCACCATGCTTCAAGCCGCCCAGCCGCACCTGTCCGACCTCGAGAACCCGAGCGAGTTTGTCGCTCGCCACCTGGGGCCTGACGAGGCCGATCAGGCCCACATGCTGTCGGTGATAGGCGCGGCATCACGACGGGCGCTGATCGAGGCCGTGGTGCCTCCCAGCATCACCCGCAGCCAGGCCATGCGCCTGCCGCCGGCGGTGAGCGAAGCCGATGCGCTGGCCGAGATGCGCGCCATCGCCGCCAAGAACCAGGTGCTCAAGAACTTCATCGGCCAGGGTTACCATGGCACGCACACGCCGGGCGTCATCCTGCGCAACATCCTGGAGAACCCGGCCTGGTATACCGCCTACACGCCCTACCAGGCCGAGATCTCGCAGGGCCGCATGGAGGCGCTGATCAACTTCCAGACCATGGTCTGCGAACTCACCGGCATGGCCATTGCCAATGCCAGCATGCTCGACGAGGCCACCGCCGCCGCCGAGGCGATGACGCTGGCCAAGCGCAGCGTGCGCAGCAAGAGCACTACCTTTCTGGTGGCCGGCGATTGCCATCCGCAGACCCTCGAGGTGATCCACACCCGCGCCGCGCCCTTGGGCCTGAGCGTGGTGCTGGCCAACTCGGCAGCAGAGTGGGACAGCCTGATCGCTGGCGGCGACTACTTTGCGGTGCTGTTGCAGGTGCCCACCACCAGCGGCGCGCTGCACGACGTGCGCGGTGACGCCGAGACCATCCACGGCCACCAGGCCGCCTTCATCGTCGCCGCCGATCTGCTGGCGCTGACGCTGGTGGTGCCGCCCGGTGAATACGGCGCCGACATCGTTGTCGGCACCAGCCAGCGCTTTGGCGTGCCGATGGGCAACGGTGGCCCGCACGCCGCCTACCTGGCCTGCCGCGACGAGTTCAAGCGCTCGATGCCCGGCCGGCTGGTGGGGGTGAGCATCGACAGCCATGGCGCGCCCGCCTACCGGCTGGCGCTGCAGACCCGCGAGCAACACATCCGCCGCGAGAAGGCCACAAGCAACATCTGCACCGCGCAGGTGCTGCTGGCGGTGATGGCCAGCATGTACGCGGTCTACCACGGCCCCGACGGCCTCAAGCGCATCGCCCAACGTGTCGCCCGCCTGACCGCGGTGCTGGCCAAAGGCCTGCGGCAACTGGGTGTGACGGTGCGCAGCGACACCGCCTTTGATGCAATCTGCCTGGACACCGGCGCAGCCACTGCCGACATCGCCGCGCGCGCCGAAGCCGCCGGCATGAACCTGCGCCGCTTCCCCGAGTGGGGCGACACGATGCTGGGCATCAACCTCGACGAGACCAGCAGCCGGGCCGACGTGCAGGCCTTGTGGCAAGTGTTCGCAGGCCCCGGTCAGGTGCTGCCCGACAGCGCGCTGTTCGAGCAGCCGATCGAATCGATGATCCCGCCCGCGCTGCGCCGCAGCAGCGCCTTCCTGACGCACCCGGTGTTCAACACCCACCACAGCGAAACCGAGATGTTGCGCTACATCCGCGGCCTGTCGGACAAGGATCTGGCGCTGGACCGCAGCATGATCCCGCTGGGCTCTTGCACCATGAAGCTCAACGCCACCAGCGAGATGATCCCCATCACCTGGCCAGAGTTCGCCAACATCCATCCGTTTGCGCCGGCCGCACAGCGCGTAGGTTATGCGCTGCTCAACCAGCAGCTCTGCGAATGGCTGAGCCAGGCCACGGGTTATGCCGGCATCAGCCTGCAGCCCAATGCCGGCTCGCAGGGTGAATACGCCGGCCTGCTGGCGATCCGCGGGTTTCACGCCTCGCGCGACGAGAGCCACCGCAACATCTGCCTGATTCCCGAGTCGGCGCATGGCACCAATCCGGCCAGCGCGCAAATGGCCGGCATGCAGGTGGTGGTGGTGCGCTGCGATGCGCAGGGCAACATCGACTTGGCCGACCTGCAGGCCAAGTGCGAGAAGCACAGCGGCCAACTGGCGGCGATCATGATCACCTACCCCAGCACCTATGGCGTGTTCGACACCCAGGTCAAGGCGCTGTGCAAGATGGTGCACGACCATGGCGGCCGGGTTTATGTCGATGGCGCCAACATGAACGCACTGGTGGGCGTGGCCGCGCCGGGTGAATTTGGCGGTGATGTCAGCCACCTCAACCTGCACAAGACCTTCTGCATCCCACACGGCGGCGGCGGGCCGGGCGTGGGGCCGGTGTGCGTGGTCGACGACCTGGTGCCGTTTCTGCCCGGGCACCGCAGCGGCGGCGAGGCCGGCGGTGCCGCTGGCGCACGGCCGCCCGAAGGCTTTGAGGTCGGTGCAGTCTCGGCCGCACCGCTGGGCAATGCAGGGGTGCTGCCGATCAGCTGGATGTATGTGCGCATGATGGGTGCCGAGGGCCTGACCGAAGCCACCGAGGTGGCGATCCTGTCGGCCAACTACATCGCCGCCCGGCTCGACGGCC
>JBBQZM010000305.1:0-2900 GCA_038207685.1 Burkholderiales bacterium | reverse complement strand
TTCGAAGACGCAGTCAGTCAGCGAGGCATTGAGCACCGGTGCGCGCACGGCGTGGCCGTTGAGCTTGCCGCTCAGCTCGGGGTAGATCAGCGCGATGGCGGTGGCGCTGCCGGTCGTCGTCGGCGCCAGGCTCAGCATCGCACTGCGCGCGCGGCGCAGGTCTTTGTGCGGCGCGTCGACCATCAGGTTGGTGTTGGTCGGGTCATGGATGGTGGTGATCTGGCCGTGGCGGATGCCGAGTGCCTCGTGCACGACCTTGACGATCGGTGCCAGGCAGTTCGTGGTGCAGGACGCGGCGGTGACGATGCGGTGCCGGCCCGGGTCGTAGAGATGGTGGTTGATGCCGACGACGATGTTCAGCACCGAGTTGGGGTCGTGAGCGACCTTGACCGGTGCAGCCACGATCACGCGCTTGGCGCCGCGGTCGAGGTGGCCCTGCAGCGTCTCAGGCGTCAGGAACTTGCCGGTGCATTCGAGCACCAGGTCCACGCCGAGCTCGCCCCAGGGGATCTCGGCTGCGGTGGCGTGCGACGAGAACGAAAGCGCCTTGTGGGCGATGCGGATGTTCCCGCCCTCGGTGGCCGCGATGTCGGCCTTCCAGCGGCCCTGCACGCTGTCGAATTCCAGCAAGTGTGTGGTGGCCGCGGCGCCGCCCTTGAGTTCGTTCAGGTGCACCACCTCAAGCCGGTTGCCCGCGCGCGGATCGTCTGTCGGGCGGTCCGCCGCGCCGAGGGCAGCCCGAAGGGCCAGGCGGCCAATGCGGCCCATGCCGTTGATGCCAACTCTCATGGTATGCACAGTCGCCCTTCTTGCACTGGTGAAAATGATCTGAAACTTCTATGACTATCGAATAGTAGGCGATTGTCGTGACGCTTCCATGACACCGATTGCCCTCAAGTCGCAACGCTCAGATCCAGATCCAGGTCCTGGCCTTGACGAGTCGTTGGAAGAGGAACGATTCGCCCTGAGCATCCTCCCATGGTCTTACCAAGATAAGGCTTGGTCCGGCGCGATGATCGCGGCGGCCAGCGCACGTACCGCGCGCCGGCCTGCCGCCGCTCAACCCTCCTGCCAATCAAAGCGCCAGATCGCCAGCGCGGTGAAGGCAGCGGCAAAGCCCAGCATCACGGCGATCGGCGCCAGCGCGGCCTGCAGGCCCAGGCCGCGCCAGGTCATGGCGTCGAGCCCGTCCACCGCCCAGCGTGTGGGCACGGCCAGCGACACCGTCTGCAGCCACTCGGGGAAGATGAAGCTGGGCACCCAGGCGCCGCCCAGCATCACCATCAGCAGCGTGGCCAGGATCGCCAGGCCGCGGGTGGCTTCGGGTGACTTGCCCAGCGCGGCGATCAGCAGGCCGAAGCTGGAGGTGAGCAGCGCAAACGCAGCTGCGATGCCCGCAAAGCCGATCACACTGCCCTGGATCGTCACGCCGAAAAGCAGCCGGGCGGCCAGAAAGATCGCCAACAGCAGGCCGAAGGCGATGATCGCCGCGCTGGCGATGCGGCTGCCCAGCAGCAGGCTGCGCGAGATCGGCGCCGCGCGCAGCCGCAGCCACAGCCCTTGTCGGCGCATCAGCAGCAAGGCCATGCCGAACTCGATGCCCATCAGCAAGATGAACTGCACGCCCATGCCGGCAAACGAATGGGCGAAGCTGTTGTAGGGCTGGTCGTGGCGCGCGGTGGCGGCGATGGTGCGGGTGGTGAAGGGCAGGTTGAAGCCGGGTGCCGATGCTGCTTGCGCCGGCACACCGCTGGCTGCTGGCGACGCCGGCGCCGGCTGCAACTGAACCTTGGCGACGCTGTCGAACAAGTTCTGCAGGTCACGCCGCCGCTCGTCGGGCATGCCGGTGGCAGCCTGCGTGTCGCTGCGCATGCGCGTCAGCCAGTCGGCGCTGCCGGCGCCGCCACCCATCGCCGTCTGGCCCACGGCGGCCATCAGGTGCTGGGCCAGCAGGCCGTTGACCATCGGCAGCATCATGCCCTGCGACGGGTCGTAGTGCAGCGTGATCTCGGGCTTGGTATCGGCGCCAAACAGTGCGCCAGGCGCATGTGCGCCCAGCCCGGCGGGCAGCACGATGGCTGCGCGCTGCTCGCCTTGCAGCACTGCCGCAGCGGCCTCGGCTGCGGGCATTTCGGTCAACACGATGCTGCTGTCGGCCCGCAGCGCGGCCACCAGCTGTTTGGAGAGCGCGCTGCCGTCCTGGTCGCTCACGGCTATCGGGATGCGGCTGGGCGCCGCGCGCTTGGTGTCGAACAGATAGCCAAAGAACGCGGCGATGACAATGGGCGCGATCAGCCCCATCAGCAGCGCGCGGCGGTTGGCCAGGTAGAGCACCAGGTCCTTGCGCACCAGGGCGGCAAAGGCGCCCCACGCAGGTGAGGACGCGCGCGTGGCGCGGGGCGATCGGTCGGCTTGGGTGGTCATGTGGCGTCAATCCCTGAGCTGGCGGCCGGTGAGGGCCAGGAACACGTCTTCGAGGTTGGCACGGTCGCTGGCCAGGTGGCTCAGCGTGTGGCCTTGCGCGGCCAGCCAGGCCAGCACCGCGGCGGCCGGTGCCGCCAGGCCGTCGTTGCCCGGCAGGCCCAGGCGCAGCGTGTCACCCTGCTGGCTGGCGGCCAGCGCACCGGTAGTTGCGGCCAGCGCCTGCAGGTCGACCTGGCCGGTCACCGTCAGCGTCAGCGTCTGGGTGCTCGGCAGGCGGTTGAACAAGCCGGCCAGCGTGTCGGACGCCACCACCCGGCCATGGTCCATCACCACCAGGCGGTCACACAGGCGCTCGGCCTCTTCCATGTAGTGCGTGGTGTAGAGCAGCGCCTTGCCACGCGAGCGCAACGTCTCCAGGTTGTCGAAGATGGCATTGCGGCTTTGCGGATCGACGCCCACCGTGGGCTCGTCGAGCA
>JBBQZM010000304.1:0-2951 GCA_038207685.1 Burkholderiales bacterium | reverse complement strand
TGGGCGTGGCGCGGGGCTATGCGGTGCTGGGCTATGAATCGCTGCTGAAGGGCCTGGACAAGCTCGAAATCAATGAAGCCCAACTCGCCGCCGACCTCGACCGCGCCTGGGAAGTGCTGGCCGAGCCGATCCAGACGGTGATGCGCCGCTATAGCCTGCCTAACCCCTACGAGCGGCTGAAGGAGCTGACCCGCGGCAAGGCGATCACCCGCGAGGCGATCCGTGAGTTCATCGAGACACTGGAGCTGCCCGAGGCCGAGAAGGCCCGCCTGCGCGACCTGACCCCCGGCAGCTACACCGGCAAGGCCGCCGAGCTGGCCAAGCGCCTGCGCTGATCCCTTTAACAGGCAAACAGAGAAAGAGCACGCATGAACTTCATCGAGATGCTGCAACAGGCGGAGAAGCTGAACCACTCGATGTTGTGCGTGGGCCTGGACCCTGAGCCCTCGCGCTTTCCGGGCGCCTGGCGCGGCGATGCCTCGCGCATCTATGACTTCTGCTCGGCGATCGTGGATGCCACCAAGGATCTGGTGATCGCCTTCAAGCCGCAGATCGCCTACTTCGCCGCTCACCGCGCCGAAGACCAGCTGGAGCGCCTGATGGCCCACATCAAGCGCGTGGCACCTAACGTTCCGGTGATCCTCGACGCCAAGCGTGGCGACATCGGCAGCACCGCCGAGCAGTACGCCCGCGAGGCTTTCGAACGCTACCGCGCCGATGCGCTGACGTTGTCGCCGTTCATGGGCTTCGACTCCATCGAGCCCTATTTGAAGCACGAAGGCAAGGGCCTGATCCTGCTTTGCCGTACCAGCAATGCTGGCGGCAGTGACCTGCAGGCGCAGCGCCTGGTCGGGCCCGACGGCCAGCCTGGCGACCTGCTGTACGAGCACATCGCCCGCCTCGCGGCCGGCCGCTGGAATGACAGCGGCCAGCTCGGTCTGGTGGTGGGCGCCACCTTTCCGGCCGAGATCGCACGCGTGCGTGAACTGGCGCCGACACTGCCGCTGCTGATCCCCGGCGTAGGTGCGCAAGGCGGTGATGCCGAGGCCACGGTGCGCGCCGGCTGGCGTGGCGCCGATGGCCACAGCAGCGGGCCGATCATCGTCAACTCGTCGCGGGCGGTGCTTTACGCCTCGGCGGACGACGACTTCGCCGCCGCAGCGCGGCGGGTGGCCGAAGCCACGCGGCAAGCGCTGAACGCCGCACGCCGCTGAAGCGCAGCGGCGCCTTGGCCCATCAGTCCAGCGTCACCTCGGTGCGCACCGCGCCGGCGCGGTCGGCCACCGCGGTCAGCGCAATGCGGGTGCCACGCGGCGCGCTCACCACCCATTCAACCACCGCGCGATCGCCGGTGATCTGCCGTGTCGGCAAAAAGGCCTGCAGCGAGGACTTGGGCGCATGGCCTTCCAACTGCGTGCCCTCGATGCGCAGCCGGCCGGTCTGCAGCGTCAAACCCGGCGGCGGGTGCAGCTCAAAAACCACGCCGCGTGCCAACTTGCGCTCCAGCGCCCGCTTGGTGACATAACTCGGCAAGTAGCCGGCGTTGGCCACCGCAAAACGAATGCGCCAGCTGTCACCGCCCAGCGAACGCACCTCGGTGCGCAACACCTCCAGCTTGGGCAGCGACAGGCCCAGCTGCATCAGCCAGGCCGGGAAACGCGCCACCTCGCGCTCACGCAGGTGCGGCGGCGGATTGCGCCAGTAGTTCAGGCGGTCCCAGCCGCCCAGCTCGACCATGCCGAGCTGCGGATGGCGGTACGGGTACCAATCAACATGGGCCTTGCCGCCGCACTCCTTGTCGCTCCACTGCAGCAGCTTCAGGTCGTCCTCGGGCGGGTGGTCGCGGTACCAATGAATCCAGTCGTAGCCGGTGATGCCGGCTTCCTTGTTGGGCGCCCAGATCTCCACTGTCCAGAACAGCGCGCCCAACTGCTCGTAGAGCCAGTCCTGGGTGCCCGTGACGACTTCCTTGGGGTGGTACTTGAAGTCGTGGTAGATGCTGATCGCCGGGTAGCCGGTGAGTTTGGCGCCGAGGTCGGACAGGCGCTTGATGACCCACAGGTCCTCGGGCGTCATCTGCTCGTCGCTCATCGTGCCCATGGGCCGCAGGATCACGCCCGAATGGGTGTGGAAGCTGACAGCCGCACCGATGTTGGGATGCTTGACGATGAAGTCGACCATCGCCCGCACCTCAGGCTCGCTGGTGGGATAAGGGCCAGCGCCGGGCTGCTCGAACTCCTGGCGCCACTGCGCCGGGAAATTGCGGTTCAGGTCCAGCCCCTCGCGGTCGGGGTTGACCTTGATCTGCAGGCCGTCGTAATTTGTCAGCGTGCCCTCGGGCATGATCCGCCAGTAGCTGCCGCCGAACTCGCCCGGCTCACGCGGGATCATCAGCCGGGGCTCGTCGGGATGGCTCTTCCAGGTGCCGTGCGGGTCGGGCACCCGCATGTGCAACACGCGGCCGTCGCCGTCGATGTCTTCCACCGTCATGCCGTCCACCGGCTGCTCGTCCCAGGGATAGGGCCGAGTCGATGAGCGGATGAAGCGCGGCTTGTCGGCCAGCGCCAGCTCGGCACCGTCGGGATTGAGCCGCGGGCAGAGGTAGACGACGCGGCTGTCGAGCAGCTCGGTGGCCTGGGCGTCGCTGCCATGGCCAGCCAGCAGTTGGTGCAGCCAGTACAGGCAGGCGGTGGATGCCGTCAATTCACCGGCGTGGATGTTGCCGTCGACCCAGAATGCCGGTTTGTCGGTGTCGTCACCGGTGGCCTGGTTGGTGAGCACCAGCAACCAGATGTCACGGCCCTCGTGGCTGTTGCCCAGGCTGCGCAGTTGCACCAGGCCGGGCCGCGCCTCGGCATAGTCCTGCAGCAGCTGAGTCAGCTCGGCGTGGCGGTAGAAGGTGTCGAAGCGGGGGACAGGCAGGGCTCTTGGGTCTGAAGCATCAGGCATGG
>JBBQZM010000303.1:0-3114 GCA_038207685.1 Burkholderiales bacterium | reverse complement strand
TTCGACACCGTGCGCGGCCAGATCCGGCTGTTGCCGGGCTCGCAGTTCAGCACCAGCACACGCTACACCGGCTTCGTGCCGCACTGGCCCGGCGTCAAGAGTGGCCCGCGCACCGACGAGCTGGCCGACCTGATGAAGGCCGATCTGCGCAAGCGCCGCGAATTGATTCCCGACAAGGAAAACAAGGACAACTGGCGCACCAGTGCCTACTGGCAGGGCAAAGGCTTGACCCGAGCCACCCAACTGGCAGCCGTGGCCGAGCAGCAGGGCGACATCGGGGGCCGCGACCAGTTGTTTGATCTGGTGCGCGAGCGCATCGAGTGGTGGTTCTCCGGCGCAGGCAGCAAGTCGTATTTTCACTACGACAAAGGGCTGGGCACGGTGGTGACCTACCCCGACGAGTTCTTCGCCGTCGAGCAGATGAATGACCACCACTTCCACTATGGCTACTGGATTCGCGCTGCCGCCGAGGTGGCGTTGCGCGACCCGGCCTGGGCCGCCAAAGAGAAGTGGGGCGGCATGGTTGACCTGCTGGTAGCCGACATCGCCACCGCCGAGCGCGGCCGAGCCGATTTCCCGTTCCTGCGCAACTTTGATCCTTATGAGGGCCATTCCTGGGCGTCGGGCGTGGGCATGGGCGCGACGGGCAACAACCAGGAGTCGTCGTCCGAGGCTGTCAACGCCTGGGCCGGCTTGATCTTGTGGGCCGAGGTGACGGGCAACGCCAAGCTGCGTGACATCGGCGTGTACCTCTATGCCAGTGAGGTTGACGCCATCAACCACTACTGGTTCGACATCCACAAATTGGTATTGGCGCCCGAATACAAGCATGTCGAAGTCAGCATGTTGTTCGGCGGCAGTTACGCACACAACACCTGGTGGACCGACGAGCCGCGGCAGATCCACGGTATCAACCTGCTGCCGATCGCGCCGTTCTCCACCTACCTGGGCATCGATCCGGGCTTTGTGCAGCGCAACATGGACTCGCTCAAGGTCGACACCCAGACCTACAAGGCGCGGGGCCAGTTTCCGCCCAACCCGCCGCCGGACGACATCTGGCAGGACATCTTCGGCAAATACCTGGCACTTGCCGATCCGGCCGCCGCGCTGGTGCAGTGGGACCGCTACGGCTCAGTTGAACTGGGCGACACCCGCACCCATACCTTGCACTGGATGCTGAGCCTGCAAGCCATGGGCCTGCCGGATTTCAGCGTGCATGCCGACACCGCGTTGTACGCCGTCTTCAAGCGTGCCGATGGCCGCAAGACCTACCTGGCCTACAACGCAGGCAAGGCGCCGCTCAGCGTTCGCTTCAGTGATGGCAAGACGCTGTCGGTCCCGCCGGGCAGTCTGGGCCAGTCCAACTGATCCCGACCTGACGCTTGCAGAGCCGCTGCGCCGGTGGGTAATCGAACCGGGCCATGTCGAACCGTCATGGTTTGTGCAGACCCTCGACCAAGGGGAATCCATGAGGCTTGCCCCCTTGTCAAGCGGAGTCGGGCTATCTATGCTCTATGAAAGCGCTTTCATATCCATTCCACCGCAGCCCTCAGGGTCTGCGGTGGAGTCAAGACCTACGACATCCCGCCGCATTCCGCCGCACAACCCGCTTCGGCACCCTCATCCGCCAGGAGACTCTGCATGACCCGCACTCGCTTCAATCCCCATGCCCTGGCCGCCTGTGCGGTGGCTGCATCCTTGCTGTTGTCGGCTTGCGGCGGCGGCGAGCCCGGCGGGCCGGCCGACACCGTGCCGCCCACCGTAGTGATCACCGACAGCGAAGCGGGCACCTCGGCCAGCGGCCCGGTAACCTTCACCTTCACTTTCAGCGAGGACGTCGGCACCAGCTTCACCGCCGAGGACATCGTGGTGTCGGGCGGCACGGCCGGCGCCTTCACCAAGGTGGACGGCACGCACTACACGCTGGTGGTCACACCCACTGCCACCACCGCCGGCACCATCAGCGTCAGCGTGGCTGCGGCCAAGTTCAAGGATCTCGCCCTGAACGACAATACCGCCGGCGCCGATTCACAGCAGGCCTACGACACCCGGCCGGTCGCCACCGGCACCGTGCTGGCGTCTTTCGATGAGACCACGCCGCTGACCTTCCTAGGCTTCAACGGCGCTGAAGGCACTACGGTAGAGGCCGGCCCCACGGGCGGCAGCGGCAAGGCAATCAAGATCCTGCGCTCGGGGGGCGACCCCTGGGCCGGCGCCGTCGTCACCACCGGCGTCATCACGTTCGCGGATAACCGCCGCACCATTACCGCTCGTGTTTATTCGCCGACCGCGGGCATCCCGATCAAGATCAAGGTTGAAGTGCCGGACAGTTCGGTATCGTCGGCCGAGGCCAGCGCCACCACCGCGGTGGTGGCGGGCTGGCAGACCCTGACCTGGGTCATCACCGGCCTGGATGCGACCAAGAGCTATACCAAGCTGGTGCTGCTGCCCAACCTGGCCACGGTCGACGCTGCGCCAGGCAAGGCCTACTACTTCGATGACATCACCCTGGCCGAAGCCACCGCAGTGGTGACGCCGCCTGCCAGCCGCAGCGGTTTGCTGGCCTCGTTTGATGAGGCTACGGCGTTGGCCTTCCTCGGCTTCAACGGCGCCGAGGGCACCACGGTCGAAGCCGGTCCGTCGGGCGGCAGCGGCAAGGCGATCAAGATACTGCGCTCGGGCGGCGACCCCTGGGCCGGCGCGATCGTCACCACCGGCGCGATTCCCCTCACCGCAGACCGCAAGACCATCACCGCACGGGTCTACTCACCCACCGCCGGCGTGCCGATGGTGATGAAGCTGGAAGACAACAACGGCGCTGCATCTGCCGAGACGCCGGCATCGTCGGCGGTGGTGGTCGGCTGGCAGACGCTGAGCTGGGTCTTCAACGGGCTCGACACCAGCAAGACCTTCACCAAGCTCGTGCTGCTGCCCAGGCTGGGCACGGTCGATGCGGCGCCGGGTGTCAGCTACTACTTCGATGACATCACGCTGCTGCCGGCCTCCGGCACCTCGGGCGCGATGAGCTACATCGCCCAGCCGTTCATCGAGAACGTGCAGTCGGCCTACGACACCGCCACTAGCAAGGCCCGCACCGGCAACTACACCACCGGC
>JBBQZM010000302.1:0-3132 GCA_038207685.1 Burkholderiales bacterium | reverse complement strand
TTGCTGGCGGCCGGCGCCGACGGCACGCAGCGGCTGGCCGAGATGGAGACCCGGCTGCGCCATGCCAGCGCCTTGCGCCGCGCCACCCAGCAGTGGATCAAGTCGCGGCAATGGACGGCGGCCGAGCTGCAGGCATGATGTGATGGCCGGCGGCGCGGCCACCGGCTTCGGCCATCATCGGAGTCTGCATGACACATCGACTGCCATCATGAAGCGCGCATTGATCCCGATCGACGGTTCGGCTGCCGCGCTGCGCGCGCTGGCCCATGCGCTGGACGACCTGGCGCCGGGTGAGGGCTCGGAGCTGCACCTGCTCAATGTGCAGCCACCGTTGCGCCATGCGCTGCCCAACCCGCTGCTGTCGCCCGACGTGGTGGAGGCCGAGTTGCGCCATACCGGCGAACAACTGCTGGTACCCGCACTGGCGCAGGCCAGCGCGGCCGGCCTGCACGCCGTGCCGCATGTGCGCATCGGCATCGCGGCGGCTGAGATCGCCGCCTGCGCCGCCGAGCAGGGCTGCGATGCCATCGTGATGGGCACCCGCGGCCTGGGCAAGGTGAGCGGCCTGGTGCTGGGTTCAGTGGCGCAGAAGACGGTGCACCTGGCGACCGTGCCGGTGACCCTGGTCAAATAGGCGCCGCAGCGATGTTCATCGTCCACGGCATCGGCGGTCGCGTGGGCGTCGGCATGCAAGAGGCGCTGGCCCTGGTGCGGGCACCCGGTGCTGTGGTGCGCACCCAGCGGGTGGCGGTGGCCACTACCGACCCCGATCGGCCCAATCCGCAAGGTGGTGCCGTGGCGGATGGCGGCGCGGCCGGCGCCGCCGCGCAGCCGGCGCTGGCCGCTTATGCCGCCACCGAGCAGGGCGCAGGCACGGCGCGCGCCCGGGCTCGGGTGGGCGACGTGATGAGTCGCCAGGCGCTGTGCCTGCCGCTCGACACCAGCCTGCAGCAGGCCTGGCAGTTACTGGTCCAGGCCGGCATCGGCCAGGCGCCGGTGATCGACGCGCAGGGCGCGCTGGTCGGCCTGTTGTTGCGCGCCGACCTGCTGCATCCCGATCGGCTGGCCGCCGCCGCCACCGACCCCGCGGCCTGGCAGGCGCTGCTGGCCCAGACCGTGGCTACGCTGATGTGGACACCGGTGCCCGCCGCCGCGCCCGACAACGACCTGCGCGAACTCACCCGCATCCTGCTCGACACCGGCCTGCCCGGGCTGGCGGTGGTGGACGAACAGGCCCAGGTGATCGGCTTCGTGTCGCGCTCGGACATCCTGCGCGCGGTACTGACCGAGCCGCCGCTGGACCTCTGGACCTAGTACTCCGTTCCGCCAAACCAGCGACATGAAATCGCGCCTTCATCCGCCATGCGTCGTTGCAAATCCGCGCCATAGCTACGGCTATGGCTGTGGTTTGCGCCTAGCCTGACGAACGAATGCATCGATTTCATTTGTAACCTCATTGGCGAAACGAACTACTAGGAGGCTGTCGGGCTTGGGGGCGGGGCCCGTCCCAAATCCCGACAGCCTCCAAGGCGTGTGGGCGTCGGAAGGCACGGCCCTCGCGATTAGGACGCCGGCAAGGCCGCCAGCCGGGCGCGGATGCGTTCGATGCGGGCGCGGTTGACGCCGAGGTCCTTGCGGCCCAGCCGCGAGGCCGAGCGCAGCTGGATCACGCCGGCCGCCGGGTCGGCCCAGAACTCGACATCGTCGACAAAGCCCAGCCAGCGGCTGCTCATCTGCAGGTAGAGGTAGTCGTCGCTGGCGCTGACCAGGCTGGCGCCGGGCTCGGCCAGAGCCGCCACCCGCAGCCGCGCCATGGCCACCGCTGGTGTGCCCTGCAGCGGCAGCGGCGTGATCGCCGCGGCCTGCTGCATCGGATGGCCGGCCCACAGCGCCGCCTGGCTGGACACGCTGTTGGGCGTGGTCGAAGGGGCTTTCAGGCGGCTGTCTTGCAGGCCCAGGTCGGCGGGCGGGGTGCCGCGCAGCAGGCCCAGTTGGCCTGCCAGCACCAGCAGCAGCGCCAGGGCCAGCAATACAGCGATCAGTCCGATCATGAGTGACCTCAGCCGCTTCATGTTCGGCTAGCGGTGGCGCCGGCCTCGGCGCTGGCAGCATCCAGCGCGGCCACCTCGGCTGCGCTCAAAACCAGGTGCGCGGCGCCCGCCAACTCGGCCCATTGCGCGGTGCTGGTGGCGCTGGCGATCGGCGCCGTCAAGCCCGGGCGGTGGATCTGCCAGGCCAGCGCCACCTGGGCCGGCGTGGCGCCATGGGCTTGCGCCACGGCGTCCAGCGCCGCCAGCACACGCTGTCCGCGATCGTTCAGGTAGCCCTTGCAGCCGGCGCCGCGCGGGCTCTTGGTGAGGTCAGCCTCGCTGCGGTACTTGCCGCTGAGAAATCCCTTGGCCAGGCCGAAGAAGTTGATCACCCCCAGGCCTTCGGCGCGGCACAGCGGCTCAAGCTCGGCCTCGTAGGCGGCGCGGTCCATCAGGTTGTACAGCGGCTGCAGGCCCTCATAGCGCGGCAGGCCCAGGCGGGCGCTGACGGCCAACGCCTCGGCCAGCCGCGGCGCCGTGAAGTTGCTGGCGCCAATCGCGCGTACCTTGCCGGCCTGGATCAGCTCGGCATAGGTGGCCAGCGTTTCGTCCAGCGGCGTGGTGGCATCGTCGTCGTGCGACTGGGAGCGGTCGATGCGGTCGGCTTGCAGCCGGCGCAGCGAGTCTTCGACCGACTGGCGTATCCAGCGTGGCGACAGGCCGATGTGGTCACCACCCATGTCCTTGCCCACCTTGGTGGCGATCAGCACGCGGTCGCGCTTGCCAGCATTGCCGGGCAGGCTGAGCCACTCGCCGATGATCGACTCCGACTCGCCGCCGCTGTGGCCCGACACCCAGCGCGAGTAGACATCGGCGGTGTCGATCAGGTTGAAGCCGCTGTCGACAAAGGCATCGAGCAAGGCAAACGAGGTGCTGCGGTCGGCGGTCCAGCCGAACACATTGCCGCCAAAGGCCAGCGGCGCCACTTGCAGGCCGGAGTGGCCAAGTTCACGGGTGTGCATTTGCGCAGTCTCCTGGCGGGTGATAGCGCCATCGCCATCGTGGCGCCCGGGCCGCATGGTCGCACAGACCACGGGCGCCA
>JBBQZM010000301.1:0-3153 GCA_038207685.1 Burkholderiales bacterium | reverse complement strand
CGGCAAGGCCAACCAGTTCTACGACGCGAAGAGCCCGCGCAAGATGAGCAAGCTGTTCGAAAGCTACCTGGCCGGCCAGGTCGCCTGCCTGATGGAATTCGCGCCGATGTTCTGGCCGACCATCAACAGTTACAAACGCCTGGTTGACGGCTTCTGGGCGCCGGTCAAGCCGACCTGGGGGCTGGACAACCGCACCGCCAGCTTCCGCGTCATTGCCGGCAGCCCCAAGGGCACGCGGCTCGAGACCCGCTGCCCCGGTGCCGATGTCAACCCCTACCTGGCGATGGCCGCGGTGATCGCCGCCGGCCTGCATGGCGTGGAGAAAGGCCTGAAGCTGACCGCGCCGCCGATCACCGGCACCAACCAGGGCGCCGAGCACATTGCGCGCGCACCGCGCTCACTGCAACTCACCACCCAGGCCTTCCGCCAATCAGACATCGCCCGCGACTGGCTGGGCGACAGCTTTGTCGACCACTTTGCCGCCACCCGCGACTGGGAATGCCGGCAGTGGCAAGATGCCGTTACCGACTGGGAACTCAAGCGTTACCTTGAGATCATCTGACATCCCCCGCCAAACGTCCCCCGCCAAGCCCCCGCCATGAGCATCGTGCAGTTTGCTTTTCCCACGCCCATCCACTTTGGCGCCGGCGCGCGCCGGCGGGTGGCCGAGCACCTGCTGGCGCAAGGCCTGAAACGGCCGCTGATCGTCACTGACCGGGCGCTGGGCGCACTGCCGGTGCTGGCCGAATTCCGCAGCCTGCTGGCAGCGACCGGCGGGTTGGCCGTGGCCGTCTTCGACGGCGTGTTTGGCAACCCGAGTTGCGCCCAGGTGATGGCCGGCGCGGCGGCCTTCAAGGCCCACGGCGCCGATGCCGTGATCGGCTTTGGCGGCGGCGCCGCGCTGGACGTGGCCAAGGTGGTGGCGCTGATGGCGGTGCACGAGGGTGATGTGCTGGAGTACGTCTGGGACCACCCACGGGTGCGGCCCATCGTCAATGAACTGCCTTATCTGGTGGCGCTGCCCACCACCGCCGGCACCGGGAGCGAGGTCGGCCGCTCGTCGGTGGTCAGTGACAACTTGAGCCACCACAAGCGCACGGTCTTCAATGCCGCACTGCTGCCGCGCGCGGTGTTTGCCGACCCCGAGCTGACGCTGGCGCTGCCCGCCGCCGTCACCGCGGCCACCGGCATGGACGCGCTGACGCACAACATCGAGAGTTTCCTGTCGCCGGCCTACCATCCGCTGTGCGACGGCATCGCGCTCGAGGGCCTGCGCATCGGCGCGCGTGCGCTGGCCACCGCGGTGCATGAGCCCGGCAACCTGGCCGCACGCAGCGACATGATGATGTGCTCGATGATGGGCGCCATCGCCTTCCAGAAAGACCTGGGCTCGGTGCATGCCTGCGCCCATGCGCTGGGTGCGGTGGCCAATCTGCACCACGGCCTGGCCAATGCGCTGATGATCGACACCGTGCTGGCGTGGAACCTTGATGCGGTGCCGCAGAAGTTCGACACCCTGGCCCAGGTGATCGGTCTGCCAGGCGGCGGCGGCGGCGGTGGTGGTGGCGGCGCGGCGGTGGTGCCCTGGCTGCGCCAGCTCAAGACCGACATCGGCATTCGCAGCGGCCTGGCCGCGCATGGCGTGACGCCGGCGATGTTGCCGGCGCTGGTGCCGCTGGCGGCGCAGGATTTCACCGGCCTGACCAACCCGCGCCCGGCCACCGAGGCCGACTATCAGCGCCTGTTCGAACAGGCGCTTTGACCGCCCGCGCTGCTTGATGCCCTGACACGCCCTGACACGCCCTGATGCCCTGAGCCCTCATGCCCTTTACACAGCCCCACCTGCGCATCGGCGTCTCGGCCCGCATCTACTACCCTGCCAAGCCGGTGCTCGACCTCGGCGGCGTCTGGACCAAGACGCTGCACTATCTGGAGCAATCGGTGGCGCACTGGTTGCTGCGCGGCGGTGCGCTGCCGATGATGATCCCGGCGGTGGATGCGCAGAGCGTCACCTCGCCTGACGACCTGAACCTGCGCCACTATGCCGATGCGTTGGACGCCCTGGTGCTGCAGGGTGGCAACGATGTCTCGCCGCATTCCTACGGCGAGCAGCCACTGCAGCCGATCTGGGCCGGCGACGCCGTGCGCGACCGCTACGAGATGGCGTTGGCGCAGGCCTTCATCGACGCCGGCAAGCCGGTGTTCGGCATCTGCCGTGGCCTGCAGCTGATCAATGTCTGCCTCGGCGGCACGCTCTACCAGGACATCCCCACCCAACTGCCGCAAGCCCAGCTGCACGTCAACCCCGGCCACTACGAGCGCAACCACCATGCGGTGCAACTGCTGGCCGGCACCCGGCTGGCCGAGCTCTACCCCGGCGTGGGCGAGGCGCGCATCAACAGCATCCACCACCAGGCCATCAAGGACCTGGCGCCCGGCTTTGTGATCGAGGCCCGCTGCCCGCAAGACGGCATCATCGAAGCGATTCGACACCGCGGGCCAGGCTATGTGGCGGCGGTGCAGTGGCACCCCGAGTTCCACGCACCGGGCGACCCGGCCAACTTCGACGACGGGCCGATGCTCGACGACTTTTTGCGCGCCGCTCGCGCGGTCCGCCTGGCCGGCAAGGCCGGAGACTGAAGGCCCATGTCCACCCTGATCATCACCAACCCGGCCAACGGCCAGGCCATCGCCGAACTGCCGGCGGACACCCAGGCCAGCGTGGCCGCCAAGGCGGCTGCTGCGCGCGCCGCGCAACCGGCCTGGGCGGCGTTGCCGATGGCCGATCGGCTGGCCGTGGTGCAGCGCTTTCGCGCCGGGCTTCTGGCCGAGCTGGAGAGCCTGGCCGCCACGCTGACCGCCGAGACCGGCAAGCCGATCAGCCAGTCGCGCAATGAGCTGAACGGCCTGCTGCCGCGCATCGACTTCTTCCTCGAGCAGGCCGAGGGCGCGGTGCGCGACCAGCATGTGTTTGACGACGGCGGCATGCACGAGCAGATCGGCCATGTGCCGCTGGGCGTGGTGGCCAACATCTCGGCCTGGAACTACCCCTACTTTGTCGGCTGCAACGTTATCCTGCCGGCACTGTTGACCGGCAATGCCGTGCTCTACAAGCCGTCGGAGTATGCGGCCCAGAGCGGGCGCCACATCGCC
>JBBQZM010000300.1:0-3157 GCA_038207685.1 Burkholderiales bacterium | reverse complement strand
GAGCACCGCCGCGCTGTACAGGCCTGCACTGCTGGCCAACACCGGCGCGATGGCCGCTGGCCGTTGGCCCAGCAGCGCGGCGCCGAGACCAAGCAGGCCGCCTGCCAGCGCGCCGGCCAGCGCCCACCAGGGCCTGCGGCGGCGCTGCGGATCGGCTACAGCCGGCTGAGTTAGTGGCACGATGGGCGCTTCGGACGGCGACGAAGCAGCCGACGCCGGCAACGGGTTCAGCGCCGCGCGCACCACTTCCGGCGTGAACGGCGGCTGACGGAAGCGCACGCCGGTGGCGTCGAAGATCGCATTGGCGATGGCTGCCGTGCCGGGCACCGAGGCCGACTCACCCACCCCCAGCGCCGGCTCACCGGGGCGCGGCATCAACAGCACCTCGACCACCGGCACCTCGCGGAAGCTGAGGATCGGGTAGCTGCCCCATTCGCGGCTGGCCGCCGTGCGGGTCACCGGATCGATGCGCAACTGCTCCTTCAGTGCCCGGCTGGTGGTCTGCAGCACATTGCCGTGCACCTGCTGCTCGACGCCCTTGGGGTTGATCATCAGCCCGGCGTCATGGCCCACCACCACCCGGCTGACATGCACCTCGCCGGTGAGCTTGTTGACCTGCACATCGGCCACCCAGGCCGCCCAGGCGGCGCCAAAGCCGGGAAACTTGCTGTGGATGTAGCGGGCGTAGGCCACGCCCTGGCCTTGCAGCCATTCACCCTGCTCGCCGGTGGCGGGCCGCTGCTGCGGCGCGCTGTGTGGCAGCCAGCCGGCTTTGTCGGCGGTAGCGCGCAGCAGTTCGGCGGCGCGTGGGTCAGGCAGGTGGCGCAGCCGGTAGGCCACCGGGTCGACGCCGGCGGCGCTGGCCAGCTCGTCGATATAGCTCTCGTGGGCAAAGCTGTTGGGCAGCGCCGAGACGCCGCGCAACCAGCTGGCGCGCAGGATCGGCGCCATGTCGTTGACGGTGATGCGCTGGTCGGCATAAGCATAGGGCGGCACCGCTGTGCGGTCGCCCATCTCGAAGGCCTGGGCCACCGCCGGCACGGCGCCGGTGAGCAACAACGCCAGCGTGGGCGCGGCATTGCTGGGGTAGCTGGTGGCGAAGTCGTAGCCGGCCGGAGCACCGTCCGCTGCAAGACCGCCGCGCACCCGCATCAGCTGGGCCGCGCCCTTGGGCTCCCAGGCATGCTCTTGCTCACGGCTGAGCTGCACCCGCACCGGCGCGCCCACGGCGCGGGCCAGCAGCAGCGCATCGGCGGCCACATCATCGGCACCGTTGCGGCCGTAACAGCCCGAGGCTTCGAGCCGCACGACATCGATCGTCGTGTCGGCCAGGCCGGTGAGGCGGGCCAGGTCGGCGCGCAGCACAAAGGGATTCTGGGTGCCGGCCCAGACCGTGGCGCGCTGGCCCTGGCCATCGTCCCGCCACTCGGCCACCGCGCAGCTGGGGCCGATGCTGGCATGCAGCTGGTAAGGCCAGACGTACTCGCGGTCCATGCGCTCGGCGGCGCCGGCCAGCGCGCTTTCCACATCGCCTTGCTCGGCCACCACGCGGGGCGTGGACGGGTGGGCGCTGATCGCCTGCGCCAGGTCATCGAGCGGCGCCACCGGCGTGAACGGCGCCCAGCGCACCTGCAGCGCGTGCATCGCGGCTTCGGCCTGTTCCTCGCGCTCGGCGACGATGCCGATGAAATCGCCGATGACGACGATTTGGCGGATGCCCGGCAGATGCGCGATCGAGCTTTCGTCCACCGCCAGCAGCGAGTGGCCGACAAACGGCCCGGCGTCGAGCCCGGCATAGGGCGGCCGCACCACTCGGCCATGCAGCATGCCGGGGCGGCGCACATCGTGCACATAGACCGCACCGCCGCTGGCCTTGGCGGTCAGGTCGATGCGCGGCGCCGAGGTGCCGACCAGCCGGTAGTCGGCCTCGGGCTTGGTGGGCGTGGCAGCGTCGAGCATCAGCTCGGCATGGCCATTGGCCAGCAAAGCGGCATAGGGCTGGCGGCGGCCGTCGGGTGCGATCACCTCGCCGGCCTCGGTGCGCAGCTGGGCGGGTGGCAGGCTCCAGGCCAAGCCCGCGCGATCCAGCAACCAGGCCCGCGCCTGCGCCGCTGCCAGCCGCAGCGGCTGGGCGTGTAACTGGATCGAGGTGCTGGCGATGGTCGGCCCCTGGTTGGGCGCGCGGCCGGTGTCGCCCAAGATCACTTGCACCTGGTCCAGCGCCAGATCGAGTTCTTCGGCGACGATCTGCGCATAGGCGGTGGCGATGCCCGTGCCCAGGTCAACATGGCCGGCCAGCACCGTGGCGCTGACGGCGCCCTGCCCTTCGTCCACCAGGGCCAGCAAAATCTCGGGCCCTTCGGCCGGATTGGCCGGCACCGCTGGCGGCTGGCCGGCGGCCGGCGGCAAAGCCGGCGGCGGCTCACGCAAGACCAGCAGCACGCCGCTGGCCTGGCGGAAATCGGCGCGGTGGCGCCAATCGGCAGCGCGGAATTTCATACGCCGCCGCCCCGCTCGGCCGTCGGTTCGGACGTCCGTTCAGCAGTCGCTTCGGCCATCAACTGCGCCGCCCGCTGTACCGCAGCCAGGATCTCCAGATGCGTACCGCAGCGGCACAAATGGTGCGACAAGGCCGCCCGCACCTGCGCCTCGGTAGGCTTTGGCTCCACCCGCAGCAGGGCCACCGTGGCCATGATCATGCCGTTCAGGCAGTAACCGCATTGCGCGGCCTGGGTATCGATGAAGGCCTGCTGCACCGGGTGTAGCGCGCCGAACTGGCCCAGGCCTTCGAGCGTGGTCACCGCGCGGCCCGCCACGCCGGTCAAGGGCAGACAGCAGGACCGCGCGGCGATGCCGTCGACCAGCACCGTGCAGGCGCCGCACTCACCCAGGCCGCAGCCGTACTTGGGGCCATTCAGGCCCAGGTCGTTGCGCAGCACCGCCAGCAGCGGTGCGGCGCCGTCCACCGCCAGCCGGTGGGTCTGGCCGTTGACGTGCAGCTGTGTGACGGGCGGGTTGCTCAAGCGCGTGGCCGCCGCGCGCTCAGGCGGTCTCGATGTCGCCGGACTGGATGCGCTTGACACCCTTGGCGAGCATCTGCTTCCAGGCCGCAGCCAGCGAGCCGTTGAGGTCAATGGCGCGGCAGGCGTCCTCGACC
>JBBQZM010000299.1:0-3231 GCA_038207685.1 Burkholderiales bacterium | reverse complement strand
CATAGAGGCCTGGCACGCCGGTGCGGCCATCGTCATCGGCGACGACACGGCCGTTGGCCAGCGTCAGCCCCAGGCCCGCCAGCAGTGGCTTGTCCAGCGTCTGGCCGATGGCCTTGAGCACCATGTCGGCGGGCAGGGTCAACGTCTCGCCGGTGGGCTGCAGCCGGCCGCCCTGCATCGCCTGGCCGGCAAAGCGCACCGCCACCGCATGGCCGCTGGCGTCGCCTTCACCGCCGATCACCGCCTCGGGCGCCAGCCAGTGGTGCACAAAGACACCATGGGTCTTCGCCCAGTCCTGTTCGCTGTGCGAGGCACCCATCGTGGCCGGGCCGCGGCGGTAGACGATGTGCACACTCTCGGCACCCAGCAAGCGGCTCTGCACCGCTGCATCCACCGCCGTCATGCCGCCGCCGATCACCACCACGCGGCGGCCGATGGCCACGCTGGCAGGGTTGGCGGCCTGGCGCAGTTCGGCGATGAAATCCACCGCGTCGCGCACACCGGCGAGTTCAGCGCCGGGTACGCCCAGCGCCTGGGTGCCGGCCAGCCCCACCGCCAGGTACACGGCGTCAAAGCCTTCGCGCAATGCCTGCAACTGCTCGGCGGTTTTCAGCCACCAATCGGGCTGCAGCGTGATGCCGCCAATGCCCAGCAGCCAGTCGAGCTCCCGCTGGGCAAAGCCGTCGGGCACCTTGTAGCTGGCCAGGCCGTATTCGTTGAGGCCACCGCCCTTGGGCTGGGCATCGTGCAGCACCACCTCGTGGCCCAGGCGTGTCAGGCCCACAGCGCAGGCCAGGCCGGCCGGGCCGGCACCGACCACCGCCACGCGCCGGCCGGTGGCGGCGGCGCGCGGCAGCAGTTGCTGCAGCGGTTGGTCCATCACTGCATCCACCGCATAACGCTGCAGGCGGCCGATCTCCACCGGCTTGCCCTGCTGTACGGTGCGCACGCAGACCTGCTCGCACAGCACCTCGGTCGGGCAGACGCGGGCGCAGGTGCCGCCCAGCGGATTGGCCTCGAGGATGGTGCGGGCGGCGCCGCGCAGGTTGTCGTCGGCGATGCGGCGGATGAAGCTGGGCACGTCGATGCCGGTGGGGCAGGCGGTGGCGCAGGGTGCATCAAAGCAGTAGAGACAGCGCTCGGCCTCGACCAGCGCCTGCCCGGCGCTGAAGCGAGGCGCGGCATCGGCAAAGTGCTGGCGGTAGGTGGCGGCCGGCAGGCGTGCCGCCTGGATGTCGGGCATGGGCTGCGTTACGGGGGTGGACACGCGGACGACTCCTGCAGCGCCGGGCAACAGGTGGCCCGGCCTCACCACGAATCTGACCAAACGGTCAGGTTTCGGGCGGATAGTACGCAAACGGCGTGCCAGCCGGCACTCCGTGGAAACCCCGCAGCGCTGCGGACTTGTCCTGTTGCGGCGGGACAGACAAGGCGTTGCCGGACGGCTGGCTGGCAGCGGTCTGCCACCCTGCCGAGCACATACCCTGCCCATCCAGCCCGGCCGCATCCGTCAGGCCGCAGCCACCAAGCCGCGTTCATGCTGCAGTCGCAACTGGCCAAAGAGCGCACGCCGCTGGTGCGCAAAACTGGTGCGTGGCCGCGCTGGCCACCGAAGTGGGGCGCCAGCCGCTGGCGTCGGCGCCGTCGCCGGACTGTCCGGTGGGCAGCGCCTCTACCGGCGCCTAAGCCATCAGCGCCCGCCAGCCGGCGCCGTTGGCACCGTGCCCAGGCCGGCTACACCCTGCTGCACCGCCTCGGCACCCTGGGCCAGCACCTGCAGCTTCCAGGCATCGGTGGCGGTGTAGAAGGCGTCGCGCAGTTGCTGCTTGATGGCCTGCTGCTGCGCCAGCGGCGCCTCGGGATGGTTCTCGGCCCACTGGTCGGCGCGCAGCGCCTCCAGCACTTGTTCAAACGGCACGGTGCCGTACTCCAGCGCGATGCTGGTGAACGCGGCCTGCGGGCATTCCTCGTAAGCGGCGTTGCACATCAGGCCGGTCAGCGGCGCCGAGCTGGAACTGCCGTCGTAGATCGAGGTGATGGCCCGGCCGTCGGCGCCGCCCCACCAGGCACGCGCGCGGGCCACCGCGGCCGGGTCGTCACGGCCGGCGAAGATGCGTTCGCCCACACCGCTGGGCCCCAGGCCGGTGTGGAAGTCGATCCAGCCGAGTCGTCGACAGTGCTGGGCTTGGTCACGCAGCACCTGGCGCAGCGCCTGCTGGCTCCAGCTGGGGTTGTGGCCACCGAAGAACAGGCCCTCGGGATGCTGGTACTGCCCGCCCGACACGGCCCGCTGGAAAGCCGCCAAGCCGTGCTGCTGCAGGTAGTCGGCCAGGCCCTGGCGCACCGCTTCGGTGGGCGGCCAGGCCTCGGGCACCAGCAGGTGGGCGATGTCGTCGTAGCCGGCGTTGTGCGGCAGCGGCTGGCTGAAATCCTGGAAATTGCGGTTCAGGTCAACGTTTTCCTGCGTCGTGCGCCGCCACCATGAAAAACCGTAGGGGTTGAGCCCATGCAGGTAGAGCAGGGCCACGCCAGCGCCATGGGCCGCTTCGCGCAGCGCGGTGTCGCCGAGCAGGCTGATCTGGATGCCGGAGCCGCAGAAGCCCTCGACGCCATGGCAGGCCGAACTCAGCAGCAACACCGCCTGCGCGTCGGCCGGGCCGTCGCGCACCACATCCAGCGCCAACGGCTCACCGTCGCGGCCCAGCATCGGGTGGGGCTGGCTGTGCACGTCCAGACCAGCGGCCTCGGCCGCCGCCAGGAACTTGAGGCGGGCCTCGACGTAGGACTGGGAAAAGCTGTCGCTGCCCATGCCTGATGAACCTTCAGCGCGGCGTGTTCAGCCATGTTTCGGCCATGCGCACCCAGGCGGTGGCGCCCAGCGGGATCAGGTCGTCGTTGAAGTCGTAGCTGGGGTTGTGCAGCATGCACGGCCCCAGGCCATGGCCGCCCTCGCGGTGGGCGCCGTCGCCATTGCCGATCATGAAGTAGCAGCCGGGCTTTTCCAGCAGGTAGTAGCTGAAGTCTTCGGCGCCCATGGTCGGCTCGAAATCGAGCACGTTGTCGGCGCCCACCACATCGGCCAGCACACGCTGGGCAAAGGCGGTCTCGGCCTCGTGGTTGATGGTCGGCGGGTAGTTGCGCTTGAAGTGGAATTCACACTCGCACTCGTAGCCGGCGGCGGTGGCTTCGGCCATCGCCTGCATGCGGCGCTCGATCAGGTCGAGCACCTCG
>JBBQZM010000298.1:0-3238 GCA_038207685.1 Burkholderiales bacterium | reverse complement strand
ATGCACAAGGCCCGTGGCTGGACGCGGTGTATGCGGCGCCGGCGCTGGTGTTGATGCCGGCGCAGACGGCAGTGGTCTGCCACGAGACCTTTGCGCCCATCCTCTATGTGATGCAGTACGAGGCCTTCGACGAGGCCATCGCGCTGCAGAACGGCGTGCCGCAAGGCCTGTCGTCGGCGATCTTCAGCAATGACTTGCGCGAGGCCGAGGCCTTCCTGGCTGCAGCGGGCAGCGACTGCGGCATCGCCAACGTCAACATCGGCACCTCGGGCGCCGAGATCGGCGGCGCATTCGGCGGCGAGAAAGAGACCGGCGGCGGCCGTGAATCGGGCAGCGACGCCTGGCGCAACTACATGCGCCGCGCCACCAACACGGTGAACTACTCGCGCGCGCTACCGCTGGCGCAGGGTGTGAAATTCGAGCTGTGAGCCGGCGCGCCGGCGGCCGAGCCCCTGGTGAATTGCCAAGGCGCTACCCTGTACGCCTTGTGAACCGCGCCGCCCCACCATGAACGAGCTCCAGACCCTGCAGTCCCTCGGTCTCGAGTTGCCCAGCCCGGCCTACATCATCGGTGCGGTCCTGTTCGGCATCTTCGGCTTCGCTGCCTACCGCCGCGGCCGCAAGACCGAGCGGCGCACCACCACCTGGCTGGGTGTGGCGCTGATGGTCTACCCGTATGCGGTGTCGAGCACCTGGCTGCTCTATGGGCTGGGCGCAGCGTTGTGCGCGGGGGTGCTGGTCGACCAGCGCTGATTTGCTGCAGGCCGGCCGGGCGCTTCAGCGTGATGTGTCGTGCGGCAACTCGCGCGGCACCAATGCCGCATGCGGCCAGCCCAGCAACTCGGCCAGCCGGGTGACCACCCAGCTCGCCTCGGTCGCACTGAAGCCCGATTCAGCGCCGGCCAAGCCGGCCTCGGTGCGCGTCAGGATCTCGTCCTCGCTGACGCCCTGGTCGTGGTGTACCGCCTGGCTGGGCTCGATCAGCATCTGCGCCATGTCCTCGCATAACTCGTAACGGTAACGGAAGTCATCACGCGGCAATTGCAGCCGACCGCGGGCATCGCGGTGCACCGCCTCGAACGAGGGCGGGATCAGGATCTGGTACTCGTCGCTCATCGGCGATTCAAGTCACGCAACCCGCTTCGACCGCCGCCTGCCCCCGCACCACCACCGGCTCAGGGATGCGGTAGCCATAGCGCACCGCGGTGAGCTCGGCCAGGATGCTGATGGCGATCTCGGGCGGCGTGCGCGCGCCGTTTTTCAGGCCCACCGGGCCATGCAGCCGGGCGAGCTGTTCATCGGTGACGCCGAAATGTTCCTTCAGCCGCGCCTTGCGCTTGGCCTGGTTGATGCGTGAGCCGATGGCGCCGATGTAGAAGGCCGGGCTGTTCACCGCCTCCATCAGCGCCAGGTCGTCGAGCTTGGGGTCGTGGGTCAGCGCGATGATGGCGGTGTGGCCATCGGGCTTCAGTTCCAGCACCGTGTCGTCGGGCATGCCACGCAGCAGCGTGGCGCCGGGCACCTCGAAGCCGGTGGCGTATTCCTCGCGCGGATCGCAGACCAGCACCTGGTAATCCAGCGCCGTGGCCATCTGCGCCAAGTACTGCGTCATCTGGCCGGCGCCGATCAACAGCAGCCGCCAACGTGGGCCGTGGTGGGTGGTCAGTGTGCTGTCGGTCAGTTCCAGTTCGTCGGTGTCGTTGGCCGGCTGCAGTTCAACCTCGCCGCTGGCGATCTGCAGTACGCGCCGCACCCGCTCGCCGCGCGCCAGCTTGTCCTGCAACTCGTCGAGCCGGGTGCGGGCCATCACCAGCTCCAGCACCAGTTCGATCAGGCCACCGCAGGGCAGGCCGAAACGCTGTGCCGTCTCGCCATCGATGCCGTAGCGCACGATTTGCGGCAGGCCGGTGGTCAAGGCGCCAGTGCGCGCCTTGTCGACCAGATCGTCCTCGATGCAACCGCCCGAGACGCTGCCGGCCACCAGTCCGTCATCGCGTATGGCCACTGACGAGCCCGGCGGCCGCGGCGCCGATCCCCAGGTGCGGGTGATGGTGCCCAGCACCACGCGGTGGCCGCTGGCCAGCCATTGGGTGGCCTGGCGCAGCACCTGCAGATCGACGTTGTCCATGGCAGCAAGCATAAGCCGCTCCAGCGCAGCCTGCGGCAGCCCGGGGCGATGGCCTTGTGCTGCAGGACTGGGCGACAGGCCGCGCGGTGGCAGCACGGCAGCAGGCCTTGGCCGTTAAACTGGTGGCCCGGTCGGCAGTTCACCCAGGCGTTGCCGCGCGACATGTTCGCGAGCTAAACCTGCCCCAGCATCCCTCAGCCCCGTGCCACTTCGTGCGCGCGACCGGCTGGAAGTCGGCAACCCCCAGCGCCCGTCCCCCGGGTGGTGTCGCGTGTGTGGAGAGCTGGCCATGAGCCGTTTACCGCTGAGTCTTGCCGTGCCCGATGCCTCGCTGTTCGCGAAATCGCTGGGCCAGGCCCTGAAAACCCGCCATGCCACCGGCAGCCCGCCGCCCGGTCATGTCGAATTGCTGAACCTGATGGCCCGAGCGCTTGGCCACCGCAACCTGCAAAGCCTGCAGGCCGCGACGGCGTCTACGCCACCGCGGCCGCTGCCAACGCCGCCCATGGCAGCCGAAGACCGGCCGCCGCCCCCGCCATTGAGCGACAACGCGCGCAAGGCGCTGCAACAGTTCGACAGCCGCGGCCGATTGCTGCGCTGGCCACACAAGTTCAGCGTGCAGAAGCTGGCGATGTGGGTGTTGTGGACGCTGTTCGACGGCCGCCGCGTCTACACCGAGCGCGAGGTCAACGAGGTGCTGAAGGCCGCCAACGCCTTTGGCGACCATGTCACGCTTCGCCGCGAACTGGTCAACCACCAGTTGCTCACCCGCAAGAGCGATTGCTCCGAATACCGCAAGCTGCCGGCTCGCCCCGATGACGAAACCCGCGCCCTGCTGCAAGCCTGGCGCCAGCAACGGCGCCAACTGACCGGCCGTCGCGTGGAACGGCCCGACAGCCCGCGAAGGCGAATGGTCAGCCGAGATTCCGTGGTGGGCTGACTGATTGCGGCTCGTTGCTGACGTTCGCTCTCGATGGAAAAGCAGCCGCCAATTCAGTTTGGCGCGAGGCTGACGAGGCCGCCGGGCAACCGGATCCCTCCGTGTCCCCCAGGCCGGGCTCTGCCCGGCCTTCCTCCTTTACCTACGGGATCCGGTTACCCGACGCCCTC
>JBBQZM010000297.1:0-3252 GCA_038207685.1 Burkholderiales bacterium | reverse complement strand
GTCAGTGAGCGTTTGATGATCATGCTGAGCGGAGGGGAGTTCAGCCCTGTCCAGTCCAGCAACACGGGCTGCAGGCTGCCGTCGCCGATGCCTGGGTGTGCAGTCAGGTCGTTCACGCGGGCGACGATCTGGCCGCCATACAGGGCCGCGTCATGGACATGGCGGCTGTCGCTGAGCAGCCAGCCTTCGACCTGCACGACGACCCGCTCGCCGTCTTTCTCGAACACCCACTGGCGAAGCACTTCGCCGAAGGGTGTCTTGAACAGCGCGCAGGGGTGACGGGCCAGGTCCGACGGGTGCGCTGGAACGCCGTGCCGGGCCCAGTAAGACGGCGCAGCCACGATCAGCCACCGGGTCTCGGCCAGCGTCCGCAGGATGGCATCCTGTTCCGGCGGCCAGCCAAACTGCAGCAACGCGTCGGTGCCAAGTTTTGACAGATCGCGACTCGATCCCGCTTCGACGATGTCCAGGCAGATCTCGGGGTAGCGCGCGTGGAAGCGCGGCAGCATGGCCGGCAAGACGTACTGCAGCACCACGGTGTGTGCCGCCAGGCTGATGGTTCCCCTCGGGGTCCCCGTCTGGTCGCGCAGGCTCGCATCCAGTTCGCGCAGTTCCGCAAGCAGCCCCCTGGCGCGCTCGATGTAGGCGACGGCGTGTGGTGTCGGGCGCAGCGGCTGCGCCGAGCGATCGATGAGCAGCACACCGAGCTCCGATTCCAGGGCCCGCACCAGGCGATGCACGGAAGGTGCGGCCACGCCGAGCTGCCGACCCGCGGCGTTGAAGCCACCACTGTCGACTACTGCGACCAGGTACTCGAGACCACGAAGCTTGTGCACAGCCATTTTCTACCCCTCTGCCGCATCGACGTTCATGAGTATTTTGCTCATGCAGCACGCTTGTGCGTGGGCATTGCCGCAAGGACAGCTTGGTCCGAAGATGACTGCCGACACACAACTCAGCCTGGAGCCATCGATGAACTACCCGCACCTGCGCCGCCGCAGCTTCCTGCAGGCGGCCGCATTCACGCCTTCGTTGGCCCTGGCAACCGCATGGGCGGCGTCGCCGATTGCGCTCAAAGGTCTGCAACTCGTGATTCCAGCGCCAGCCGGGTCGCAGCCCGATGTCATCGCGCGCTGGATCGTCGAGCCGCTGGCCCGCAAGGCGGGCGTACCGGGAGTGGTCGTGAACATGCCTGGCGCCGCCGGTGCGCTGGCGGCTGATGCCGTGCTGCGCGGCAATCCCGAGAACGGGCTTTTGCTGATGGGTGGGCTCGACCACGTCGCCTACTCGCACCTGAACAGCAACCGCCGTGCACTCGATCCCTTCACGGACTTCGCACCGGTGGCCGCAGTCAACCGCGACACCTGGGTGGTGGCCACGGCGGCCGACACGCCGTCCCAAAGCCTGCAGAGTCTGGTGGAGCGCGCTCGTCGCGAACCATTGAACTACCCGAGCACCGGTGAGGGCTCGACCGCGCACCTCTTGAGCGCCCGTCTGTGCAAGGCCCTGGGCATCGAGGCCCAGCATGTTCCTTACCGTGACCCTTGGATGCCCGACCTGATCGCCGGCCGTGTCCATTTCGTCGTTGCGCCGACGCCTGCGGTATTGCCACAGTTGCGTGCCGGACGACTGCGAGCGCTGGCGACCCTGACGGACCAGCGGTTGCCCCTGCCCGGTGAACCGCCGACGATCCGCGAGCTCGGATCGCCAGATCTGGTGTTTTACGGCGGGCTGTTTTTGTTCGCACCGGCGTCGTTGTCGTCAATGGCACCGCAACTCAACGCCTGGTTCCGAGAGTCTGTTGGCACACCCGACATCCTCCAGCGCTATCGGGACGCCTCCATTGAACCCGCGCTGCTGGACCTGGCCGCCACGGGCGATTCGGTGCGGGAGCGCCTGCAAACGGTGGAGGCCATGCGAGTGGCCGCCTTCGGCAAGAGTCGCTGAGGCCCAAGTCGTGGTGACTGTGCCTGCCCCCCCGCTACGCCGTTCGCGCACGCCGCTGCGGCGGCGGCGGCGTGCGCACTGTCATCCCCGCGCCGCAGCCGGACCGTTTACCTGGCCGTGCTGACCTGGGCCTTCACACTGTTCAACTCCGCGCGGATGCTGGCCTACATCCCCACGATGTGGGCCGTCGAGGCCAGCGGGGACTCGAGCCAGCACTCGTTGTGGACGTGGTGCACCTGGCTGGGCGCAAACCTGACGATGGCGGCTTGGCTGTACGAACAGAACGGGCAGCGCTTGGGACGGGCGGTTGTCGTCAACATCGGGAACGCCGCGATGTGCGCTGCGACGGTGGTGCTGATCATCGTGCACCGGGCATCGCCGAGTTGGCCCGCGGGCTGGTAACGGTAATGGCTCGGAGCACACAAAGAAGCATCGGCCGATCCGGCTGTCCGTGTCGAGCCGCCGCCTGATGGTGCTGACATTGGGACTGGGGGTCCTCGCCGGTGCCATACCGATAGCGGCCGCATGCACATCGCACGCCAATCTTCTGCACGCCAGGGCGGCAGAGTCGTTCCGACAGGGCCGCTTCCCGGAAGCCTACGGATACTTCATAGGCCTCGCAAACGCGGGACATGCGGCGTCGGACGGATATGCGCTCTGGATGTGCGAAGCAGGGCCCGGCGCTGTTCGGAAAAGATTGGGACTGCGCCCCTCACGAGTCGGATGCCTGGGCCGCGCTATCCGGCGTGGCTCCGGCTCGGATCGACACCCTCTCGGTATGCGACTGTGCCGCGCCGGTCACTGCCTCAAGGTCGCTGAGCATTCTCGCCCGGCGCACTTGAGGCAACGCGTTGTATCACGCTAAAAAAGCGTTTGTTGACGACACTTCAGACGTCGGACGCGAGCGAACGCAGCTGCGCTGCGAGCTCACGCTGGAGGATGTTGCACTGGAGCAACGCGTCGATCTCGGCCTTGACGACTGCAGCAGGTTCCTTGTCGCCTTGCGCACTGGAAATGCTCAAGGAGATGCCGGGAAGCTGTCTGTGGCGAACGACAGGAAGTGGCCGGGAACGTGAGTCCAAAACAGATCCAGGAAGCTGACTTTCGACTTGAGGGCCCGGCCAGGCAATGTCAGCTTACTGCGGACCTGGTGGAAACCCGGTATCGGCCAGAAGCGGGTGCTCGTGGACGGCCGGTCTAGAGCAACTCAGTCGATGAAATTGGTCTGGTGGAACGATGACTCGTTTGACAACGCGATCAAACGTTGGCATTCTTGTCAACAATGAAGGCCAGACTGATCACTCG
>JBBQZM010000296.1:0-3284 GCA_038207685.1 Burkholderiales bacterium | reverse complement strand
GCGGCAGCGGTACTGGCGGCGGCAGCCTGCACCGGTGCGGCCGAGGTGGCGCTGCGTGCGCGGCTGGGAGTGTTCGGGCTCATGGCTGTTCTTTCGTGGGCAGGGCCCGCATGCTGCCGGCATGCGGCCAGCAGGGTTTTGATGCGCCTCAGAGGCGCGCAAGCTGAGGGTTTATACAGTATTCTTTGGCGACACAGCCCGTCAACGGGCTCAACCCTGAGCTTAGGGCAACGCCATGCCCGCCACCTTGTCGCCCGATCTGCCCAACGTCGCAAACGCACCGCCGGCCGCCGCCGCGCCACGGTCAATTGCAGCCGCAACAGCGCGCGACGCCGCCTTGTTTGGCCAGCTCAACCCGCAGCAACTGGCCGCGGTGATGCATGGCGACACGCCGCTGCTGGTGCTGGCCGGCGCCGGCTCGGGCAAGACGCTGACGCTGGCCGCCCGCGTAGCCCGGCTGGTGATCGACGGCGCCGATCCCAATCGGCTGCTGCTGCTGACCTTCTCGCGCCGCGCCGCACAAGAGATGAACGCCCGCGCCGGCCGGCTGCTGCACCAAGCGCTGGGCCTGCGCGCCACCCAGGCCGCGCCGTCGCTGCCCTGGGCCGGCACTTTCCATGCCATCGGCGCGCGGCTGCTGCGCGAATACGCCGCCAGCGTGGGCCTGCCACCGAACTTCAGCATCATCGACCGCGGCGACGCCGAAGACCTGATGGCGCTGCAACGCCAGGCCCGCGGGCTGGCAGCGGCGCGCAGCCGTTTCCCCTTGAAGAACACCTGCCTGGCGATCTACAGCCGCACGCTGAACAGCCAGCGGCCGCTGGCCGAGGTGCTGCGGGATGACTTTCCCTGGTGCGCCGACTGGCACGACGAGCTGAAAGCGCTGTTTGCCGCCTACGCCGCCGACAAGGCCGCCCAGCACACGCTGGACTACGACGACCTGCTGCTGGCCTGGCACCAGATGCTGGCCGACCACAGCCTGGCGGCGCACATCGGCGGCCGCTTCGACCAGGTGCTGGTGGACGAGTACCAGGACACCAACCGGCTGCAGGCCGAGATCCTGCTGCGCCTCAAACCCAGCGGCCGCGGCCTCACCGTGGTCGGCGACGACGCGCAATCGATCTACGGCTTTCGCGCCGCCGAAGTGGGCAACATCCTGGGCTTTTGCGATCAGTTTCAGCCGCCGGCCACCAGGCAGCTGCTGGAGCGCAACTACCGCAGCACCCAGCCCATCCTGGCCGCCAGCAATGCCGTGATCGCGCTGGCCGAGCAGCGCCATGCCAAGACCTTGTGGAGCGAGCGCGCCAGCAGCCAGCGGCCGCTGCTGGTGACGGTGGCCGACGAGATGGGCCAGGCACGCTGGGTGGCCGACAGTGTGCTGGCGCAGCGCGAGGGCGGGCTGCGCCTGAAGCAACAGGCGGTGCTGTTCCGCACCAGCCACCACAGCGCCGCGCTCGAGCTGGAACTTACCCGCCGCAACATCCCCTTCGTCAAGTTCGGTGGCCTCAAGTTTCTGGAAGCCGCCCACATCAAGGACTTGCTTGGCGTGCTGCGCTGGGCGCAAAACCCACGCTGCACGCTGGCTGGCTTCCGGGTGGCGATGCTGGTGCCCGGCATCGGGCCCAAGAGTGCACGCCACCTGGTCGATGCCCAGGCCGCCGCGCCCGATGCGTTGCAGGCGCTCAGCGACTTCATGCCACCGCCGGCGGCGCGGCAGGACTGGTTGGCGCTGGTCGACCTGATGGCAGCGCTGGCGTTGCCTGAGTCGCCCTGGCCTGACGAGCTGGCCACGGTGATGGCCTGGTACACACCCCACCTGCAGCGCTTGCACGGCGAAGCAGCGCCGGTGCGCCAGCTCGACCTCGACCAGCTGCAACGCCTGGCCGCCGGCCAGGGCAGCCGCGAGCGTTTTCTCACCGAGCTGACGCTCGACCCGCCCGAGGCCACCAGCGACGAATCCGGCCCGCCGCACCAGGACGAGGACTACCTGATCCTGTCAACCATCCACTCGGCCAAGGGCCAGGAATGGAACGCGGTGAGCATCCTCAACGTGGTCGATGGCTGCCTGCCGGCCGACCTGGCCACCGGCTCGGCTGCCGCGGTGGCCGAGGAGCGGCGCCTGCTGTATGTGGCGATGACCCGCGCCAAACAGCACCTGCAGCTGATGGTGCCGCTGCGCTTTCACGTCAGCCAGCAGCCCAAGTTTGGCGACCGCCACCTTTACGGCGGCCTGAGCCGCTTCATCTCGCCCGAAGTGGCGGCGCAGTTCGAGCAGGTGGCAGGCGGCGGGCCGACGGACGCCGATCCGGGCCAGCGCGCTGCCGATCAGGCGCCACCGCCGACCACCACACGCCTGCGCCTGGGCAGCGCCTGGGACTGAGCGACTGAGAGGCCATCGAATGCACCCGCGCAAGCCCGCAGGGCCGGGCTGGCCAGGTGATCCTCGGTTACGTCGCCGCCCATGCGCAATCGCTGCCTGAACACACGCTGGGCCATGCAGCCATCCCCCCCACTTCCAGGGCGTTGCGGCTCAGGACGGAGGATCCGCCGGGCCAGCTTCCGGCGCATCAAACCGCAGGCTGGCGCGCAGACCGCGGCCGTCGGTCACCGGCGATTGCAGCAGCAGTACCGCGCCGGACTGTTCGGCGATGGCCTGCACCAGCGCCAGGCCCAGGCCGCTGCCGGCCGTGTCGCTGACGATGCCACCGCGCTCGAACTTGCGCGCCAGCAAAGGCAGGTGCTGCGCCGCTACGCCCGGTCCGCTGTCCTCCACACTGAGGCAGCGGTCCTGCACCGTCACCGTCACCAACGCGTGTTCACCGCCATGCTTGAGCGCGTTGTCGATCAGGTTGCGCAGCGCGATACCCAGGGCGTCGATATCGCCCAGTACCGGCACCGGCACCGGCACCGGCTCCGGCGCCGCTGCCGCCTGGCTGGGCAGCAACAGCCGCAGCCGGCCGCTGCGCTGCGCGGCGGCAAAGTCGTCGGCTACCAGCGTCGCCAACTGCGCCAGGTCAACCGGCTCACGGCGCAGCGCCACACCGGACTCCACCCGCGCCAATTGCAGCAGCCGGGTCGCCAGATGAGCCAGCCGGTCGAGCTGGCGCAGCAACGCACGCGCAGGCTCGCGGGTGGCGGGATCGCTGCTGGCCTGCACCAGCCGCTCGGCCTGGGCCATCGCTGCGGCCAGCGGGGTGCGCAGTTCATGTGCGGTGTTGGCGGCAAACCGCCGCTCGCTGTCGACCAGGCGGTCTACCCGCGCCAGCAGCGCATTCACCGTCGCC
>JBBQZM010000295.1:0-3323 GCA_038207685.1 Burkholderiales bacterium | reverse complement strand
CAACATGAAGAAGCCGATCGTCGGTTTCATCGCCGGTGTCACCGCACCGGCGGGCAAGCGCATGGGCCATGCCGGCGCGCTGATCAGCGGCGGCGCCGACACGGCCAACGCCAAGCTCGAGATCATGGAGGCTTGCGGCTTCACCATCACCCGCAACCCCAGCGAGATGGCCCGCTTGCTGAAGGCGCTGCTCTGATGCGCTGACCGCCCTGGCCCTGCGTCACAGGCCGCCCTCGGGCGGCCTGTGTTGTCATGGGCCGAAGCTTCAGCGCGCTATGTAGAAGCCGCAACGGCAATACAAGACGCGCCACCTAAACTCCCATCCCTTCACAAAAGGTCCCGCGATGGAACAGTTCATGCAAGCCGACTTCTGGATTGCCGTCGGCCAGATCATCATGATCGACATCCTGCTGGGCGGTGACAACGCGGTGGTCATCGCGCTGGCCTGTCGCGGTTTGCCGCCGGCGCTGCGCACCAAAGGCATCATCTGGGGCACGGTCGGCGCGATTGTGCTGCGCGTCATCCTGATCTTCTTTGCGCTGACGCTGCTGGCCATTCCCTACCTCAAGCTGGTGGGCGCGATCCTGCTGCTGTGGATAGGCGTCAAGCTGCTGGCCCCGGACAACGAAGACGATCACGGCAAATTGCAAAGCTCCGACAAACTGTGGGCCGCGGTGCGCACGGTGATCATCGCCGACCTGGTGATGAGCGTGGACAACGTGATCGCCATCGCCGGTGCAGCCGAGAGCGCGGGCGGCGATCACAAGATGCCGTTGGTGGTGTTTGGCCTGCTGGTCAGCATCCCCATCATCGTCTGGGGCAGCCAGTTCGTCATCAAGCTGATGGACCGGTTTCCGGTGGTCATCACCATCGGCGGCATGTTGCTGGGCTGGATCGCCGGCACCATGGCAGTGGGTGATCCGGCGCTGGCGGGCTTCATCCCCGCGGCCGGCCCTGGCGAAGCCATCGCCTCGGTGCGCTATACCGCCGGCGTGTTTGGCGCGCTGCTGGTGTTGGGTGTCGGAGTCGTGCTCAAACGCAGGCAAACCGCCACCGCTGCTTGATGGAAGAGGGGTCCGGCAAGCCGGGCCGCCCCGCATGACGAGCCTGACCGGCTCGTGATAAGGTGCCTGCAACCCTGCTCAGACAGGTGCGTCAGGAGGCTTCGTGGCTTGGTATTCGCTCAATCGCCCCTCCGCCGATGACGGTTCGGATGGCGAAGACACCCGGTTGCTGAACGGCCGCTATCGGCTCGGCGCCCGCCTGGGCGACGGTGCCTCGTCCCAGGTGCGCGAAGCCATTGACCTGCGCACCGGCGGCCTGGTGGCCGTCAAGCAGATCAGCCTGCCGCCCCAGCTCAGCCCCAGCCTGCGCAAGGAGTGGGTAGATCGGCTGCGGCGCGAGGCGCAACTGGCGCGCCGCCTGGAGCATCCCGACATCGTGGCGATCTTCGAGGCCGGCATACGCGATGGCGAAGTCTGGCTGGCCATGGAACGTGTGCGCGGCGTCGACCTCAGCCGCTACACCCAGCGCCACCTGCTGCTGCCCGAAGACCTGGTGTTGCGCATCGGCGCGCGGGTGGCCACGGCGCTGGGCCATGCCCACGGACGCGGCGTGATCCACCGTGACCTCAAGCCCGCCAACGTGTTGGTCAACCTGGCCAGCGGCGAGGTGAAACTGGCCGACTTCGGCGTGGCGCGCGACGATTCGTCTGAACTCACCCGCACCGGCATGACCCTGGGCACCCCCGCCTACATGGCGCCGGAGCTGCTGGCCGGCGCCACCGCCACCGCCGCCAGTGACACCTATGCCCTGGGTGTGCTGTTGTTTGAGTTGCTGGCCGGCCGCCGGCCGCACCAGGCCTCGTCGCTGGGTGAACTGCTGCAAGCCAGCGCGAACGAGGCACCCGCCTCGCTGGCCAAGCTGCGGCCCGAGCTGCCCGCGCCGGTGGTGGCGGCGGTTGAATCGCTGCTGGCACGCGATCCCGCAGACCGGCCGACCGACCTGGCGGCCTGGGCTGGCCAAGTGGCCGGACTGGCGGCGCTGATGACGCGGCTGCTGGCGCCCGCCAGGGCACCCGCGCTTTAGGACGAGCGGGCTGGCGCAGCGGGCTGGCCCATGACTTCCAAGGCACAATCGATGACCCTGTTCGCCCACGGTCCCGACCTTGTTGCCAAGCCAAGCATGACCTTCGAGTTCTTCCACGCCGTGGATACCGGCCGCGCCCGCAGCAACAACGAAGACTCGGTGGCGGTCGACGAGGCCAATGCGCTCGCGGTATTGGCCGACGGCATGGGCGGCTACAACGCCGGTGAGGTGGCCAGCGGCATGGTCACCTCGTTCATCCGCAATGAACTGGGCCGCTGGCTGACCGAAGCCGCCGGCCGCGCCACCGACCTGGAAGTGCGCCGGGCGATGGACATCTGTGTCGACAACGCCAACCGCGCCATCTTCAATGCCGCCAATGCCAACCCGCAGTACGCCGGCATGGGCACCACGCTGGTGGTGGCGGCCTTCCGCGAAGGCCAGATGCGGCTGGGCCATATCGGCGACTCGCGCTGCTACCGCTGGCGCGCCGGCCAGTTCAGCCAGATCACGCGTGACCACTCGCTGCTGCAGGAGCAGATCGACGCCGGCCTGATCACCCCCGAACAAGCGGCCTTCTCGGCCAACAAGAACCTGGTCACCCGCGCAGTCGGCGTCGAGGACGCGGTACTGCTGGAGACGCACCAGCACGAGACCTTGCCGGGCGATGTTTACCTGATGTGCTCGGACGGTCTGTCCGACATGCTGGACGACGCGATGATCGCCAGGTTGTTGCAGATGAACGATTCGCTGCCCGACGCGGGCCAAGCGCTGATCGACGCAGCCAATGACGCCGGCGGAAAGGATAATATCGCGCTGGTGCTGGTACGCGTGGCAGGAGGATCTTCAGAGACCGCGCGGCCGTGGTGGAAGTTCGGACGCAGCAGCTGACCGCTGGCACACCCGGCGGCGCGCCGCCAGCAAGCATCCCGAATTGGGGTGGTCAGACAGACAAAAGGGCAAGCATGGGCAAGTTGGTGGTCTCTCTCGACGGCGTGGTGATCAAGGACGTGCAAATCACCAAGGACAAGACCACCTTGGGCCGCCGCCCCTACAACGACATCGTGATCGACAACCTCGCCGTCAGCGGTGAGCACGCCGTGTTGCAGATGCTGGGCAACGACGTCTTCATCGAAGACCTCAACAGCACCAACGGCACCTACATCAACGGCAAGGCCATCAAGAAGCAGATGCTGGCCCACAACGACACGGTGGAGATCGGCAAGTACAAGATCAAG
>JBBQZM010000294.1:0-3331 GCA_038207685.1 Burkholderiales bacterium | reverse complement strand
ATCCATTGCCGCGTCCCGCGGCAGCAACTGGCCCAAGCGGTCGAGCAACTGCTCCAGCCGCAGCAAGGTGCGGGTGCTCTCGTTGAACGGGTACTCGTACAAGACCAAGGCGCTTCCTCGTGAGACAGGCGTGGCATTCGGCGGAGGGGTGGGGGGCTGCGGCGGCAGGCCACTGGGTGCAATTGTTTCACAGTGATCCGGTCGGACCGCGCGGCTCAGGGGCTGGGGGCGTGCTCACCGGCAGCCAAAGCCGGCGGCCGCCACAACGCCCACAGCCGGGCCACCTCGTCGGCCACGGCCTCGGGGCTGATGCCGTCATTGAAGATCACCGCGTCGGCCATCGCGCGGCGGCGCTCGCGCGAGGCCTGCGCGGCGATGACACGCCGCACCTGCTCGTCGCTCCAACCCGAGCGCGCCATCACCCGCTGCACCTGGGTGGCGGCGCTGCAATCGACCACCAGAATGCGCTGGCAGCGCGCCCGCCAGTGGCTGGCCTCACTGAGCAGGGGCACATCGAACAGCAGCACCGCGTCAGCGTTGCCGGCTGTCGCGGCGTCGGCCTGGCGCTGTGCCTCGGCACCGATCATCGGGTGCAGGATCGCCTCGAGCGCTCGCTTGGCGTCGGCATCCTCGAACACCCGTTGCCGCATTCGAACGCGATCGAGTGCGCCGTCGGCGCCGGCTACTTCATTGCCGAAGCGCTGACGCAGCGCCGGCATCGCGGCTCCGCCGGGCACTGTCAGGCCGTGAGCAATGGCGTCGGTGTCGATCAGCGTGGCGCCCAGCGCCACCAGCGTGCGTGCCACTGTGCTCTTGCCGCTGCCGATGCCGCCGGTCAGGACTATCGAGTGCACCGCCGGGTGCACCGTCTGAGGTTTGCCCGGTGCCGAGTCCACCGCGGTGTTCACAGCCCGGGCCAGAGGCCGCCGATCGTCGGCCCGAAGAACAGTGCCGTGATACCGCCGCCGGCCAGGTAGGGGCCGAAGGGAATCGGCACGCTGCGGCCATGGCCGCGGGCCACGATCATGAAGATGCCCACGGCGGCGCCTACCGCCGAAGACAGCAGGATGATGGCCGGCAGCGATTGCCAGCCCAGCAGTGCGCCCAGTCCGGCCAGCAGCTTGAAATCGCCTTCGGCCATGCCTTGCACGCCGCGCAGCAACTGGTAGAGCGCCGCCACCGCCCACAGCGAGAAGTAGCCGAAGAAGGCACCGAGCGCGGCGTCGGCCAGCGAAATCGGGCTCCAGCCCTGCCAGGCCGCCACCAGGCCCAGGCCGACCAGCGGCAGGGTCAGCTTGTCGGGCAGCAGCGTGGTGTCGAGGTCGATGAGAGCCGCGGCCACCAACAAGGCCAACGCCAGACAGTAGACCAACGCTGCCGGCTGCGGCCCGGCATGCCAGGCCGCGGCGGCAAACAGCGCGCCGGTGAGTGCCTCGACGAAGGGATAGCGCAGCGAGATGCGGCCACCGCAGTTGGCGCAACTGCCGCCCAGTCGAAGCCAGCCCAGCAGCGGGATGTTCTCGTGCCAGGCCAACTGGTGGCCACACTGTGGGCAGCGCGATCGTGGCCGCGACAGGCTCATCGCCGGCAGCGCGGCCACTTCGGCGCCCAGCGCCGCGCCCTGGCTGGCGAGTTCAGCACAGCGCTTGGCCGGGCTGCCCAGCACGCGGCTCATGGTGGCGCTGTCCTGCAGGTAGGCGGCGGCGTCGCCCAGCCACTCGCGCTCCAGCAGTTGAGGCAGCCGGTGGATCACCACATTGAGGAAGCTGCCGATGGCCAGGCCGAGCACACCCAGGATCCAGGGCGACAGCAGGATGTCGATGGGCGGGAACTGCATGCCTCAGACTACCTGGCCGATCTTGAAGATGGGCAGGTACATCGCCACGACGATGCCGCCGATGATGGTGCCCAGCACCACGATGATGATCGGCTCCATCAGGCTGGACAGGCCCTTGACCATGTCATCGACCTCATCCTCGTAGAACTCGGCCGCCTTGGACAGCATGTGGTCCAGCGAGCCCGACTCCTCGCCGATCGAGGTCATCTGGATCACCATGTTCGGGAATGCGCCGGTGGCCTGCATCGCGGTGGTCAGCGCGCTGCCGGTCGAGACGTCGCGCTGGATCTTCTGCGTGGCCTCGGCATAGACCGCGTTGCCCGCGGCACCACCCACCGAGTCAAGCGCCTCGACCAGCGGCACGCCGGCGGCAAACATGGTGGAGAGGGTGCGTGTCCAGCGCGCGATGACCGACTTGTCGATCAGGGCGCCGAAGATCGGGATGCGCAGCAGCAGCCGGTCCATCACCATCTGCATCTTCACCGATCGTCGCCAGGTCTGCATGAACATGTAGCCGCCGCCGGCCATGGCACCGAAGATCACCACCCAGTAGGCGACGAAGAACTCCGACATCGCGATCACCAGCAGCGTTGGCGCGGGCAGGTCGGCGCCAAAGGAACTGAAGACCTCCTTGAAGGCCGGAATCACCTTGATCATGATGACTACCACCACGACGAAGGCGACGACCAGCACCGCGATCGGGTACATCAACGCCGACTTGATCTTGCTCTTCAGCGCCAGCGTCTTCTCCTGGTAGATCGCCAGCCGCTCGAGCAACTGCTCCAGGATGCCGCCGGCCTCGCCGGCTTCGACCAGATTGCAGTACAGCGCGTCGAAGTGCATCGGGTGCTTGCGGAACGCCGCCGACAGGCTGGTGCCGGTCTCGACATCGGCGCGGATGTCGCCCAGCAGCTTGGTCAGCCGCGGATTGGTGGCGCCGCGGCCGACGATGTCGAAGGCCTGCAGCAGCGGCACGCCGGCCTTCATCATGGTGGCCAGTTGCCGGGTGAACAGCGCGATGTCCTTCTGCTTGACCGACCTGCCGCCGCTGGTGCGGCGCTTCTTCACCTTGGTCAGCAGGATGCCCTGGCGGCGCAGGCTGGCACTGACCTGGGCCTGGCCCCCGGCGCGGATTTCGCCGCGAACTATCTTGCCGTTCTTGTCCCGGCCTTCCCATTCGAAGACCAATTCCTTGACACTCTTTGCGGCTGATGCAGTCGCCATGCTTGCTCCGGGTCAGCGGGGTCGTTGGCGCGCACTGCGCTTGACACACCTGGACAGATTGTCGTGCCGCGGGCGCCGCGATGTCGTGCACCACGTCACTGATTGGTCACCGCAATGATTTCTTCGAGGGTGGTCACGCCCTGGCGAACCTTGATCAGGCCGGACTGTCGCAGATCGCGCACGCCTTCGCGCTTGGCCTGCTCGGCGATGTCCATGGCCGTGCCCTCGCTGAGGATGATGCGCTGGATCGCCTCGGTGATCGGCATCACC
>JBBQZM010000293.1:0-3393 GCA_038207685.1 Burkholderiales bacterium | reverse complement strand
CGGCATCCCCAAGGTGATCGGCGGCAACTTCAATGTGCTGGCCACCGACATCTTCAAGCTGGTGATCGGCCAGCAGGACTTTCAGCGCGGCGCGGTGGTGGCGCTGCTGCTGCTGGCGCCGGCGCTGTTCACCTTCACGGTGGACCGCTGGGTGGCCGGCCGCCAGACCGCGCTGCTGACCGCCCGCGCCGTGCCCTACCGGCCGCGCCGCAAACCCTGGCGCGACGGTCTGGCCACCGCCTACTGCTTGGCTGTCGCCGTGCTGGTGCTGGCCATGATGGGCATGGCGGTGTTTGCGTCCTTTGCCAGCTTCTGGCCCTACAACCTGGCGCCCACGCTCAACCACTACACCATGGGACTGGTGGATGCAGAGGTGGGCACGGCCTTTGTCAACAGCCTGAGCATGGCTGCCGGCACGGCGGTGTTTGGCACCGCGCTGGTGTTCACCAGCGCCTACCTGCTGGAAAAGACGCAGGGCGCCGGCTTGCTGCGCAACGCGGTGCGGCTGCTGGCGATGCTGCCGATGGCGGTGCCCGGTCTGGTGCTCGGCCTGGGCTACATCTTCTTCTTCAACGCGCCGGGCAATCCGCTGGGCGGGCTGTACCACACCATGGCGCTGCTCACGATCTGCACCATTGCCCACTTCTACACCACCGGCCACCTCACGGCGGTGACCGCGCTGAAGGCGCTGGATGCCGAGTTCGAAGCCGTCTCTGCATCGCTGAAAGTGCCGTTCTGGGTCACGCTGCGCCGTGTAACGCTGCCGATCTGCACGCCGGCGATGATCGACATCGCGCGCTACTTCTTCATCAACGCGATGACCACGATCTCGGCGGTGGTGTTCCTCTATTCGCCCGACACCAAGGTGGCGGCAATCGCCATCCTCAACCTCGACGAAGCCGGCGAGATGGGCGCCGCTGCGGCGATGGCGGTGCTGATCACCGCGGCATCCAGCCTGGCGATGGGCGCCTTCATGGCGCTGGCCTGGTTGGTGGACCGGCGCACCCAGGCATGGCGAACATGAGCCCACCCCCGAAGCAGCCTTTGGCCACTTCCCCCTCAAGGGGGCGGCGCCAGCGGCCCGGCAGAGCCGGTTCCGCGGCGCCCACTTGCTGGCCTCGGCGATAGGCCGCGTGGATTGCCCCGGCCACCGTCGCAAAATCAATCGTATCTGGAGACCCTCATGGACCGCGACCGCATCCTGCTCACCCCCGGCCCGCTGACCACCACGCTGCGCACCAAGCTGGCGATGCTGCACGACTGGGGCTCCTGGGATGACGACTTCAATGCCGTCACCGCCGGCGTGCGGCGCCGCCTGCTCGACATCGTGCACGGCCAGGACAGCCATGTGGTGGTGCCCTTGCAAGGCAGCGGCACCTTCAGCGTGGAGGCGGCGGTGGCCACGCTGGTGCCGCCGTCCGACCGTGGGGGCCATGTGCTGGTGCTGGACAACGGCGCTTACTGCAAGCGCGCCAGCAAGCTCACCCAGATGATGGGCCGACGCGCCAGCACCATCACCTTCGACGAAGACCAGCCGGTCTCGGCCCAGGCGCTGGACGATCATCTGGCCGCCGATGCCAGCATCAGCCATGTCATCCTGATCCACTGCGAGACCGGCGCCGGTGTCGAGAACCCGCTGGCCGAGGTGGCGGCGGTCTGCCAGCGCCATGGCAAGGGCCTGATCGTCGATGCGATGAGCAGCTTTGCGGCGCTGCCGATCGACGCCCGGACGGTGCGCTTCGACGCCCTGGTGGCGGCCAGTGGCAAGTGCCTGGAAGGTGTGCCCGGCATGGGCTTTGTCTTCATCCGCCGCGAGCTGCTCGATAGCTGCGCCGGCAACAGCCAGAGCCTGGCGATGGACTTGCACGACCAGCACCAGTACATGGAGAAGACCGGCCAGTGGCGCTTCACACCGCCCACCCATGTGGTGGTGGCGCTGGCCGAGGCGATCAGTCAGTTTGAAGAGCAAGGCGGCCAGCGCGCCCGCCTGGCGCGCTATACCGAGAACTGCCGCGTGCTGGTTGATGGGCTGGGCGCGCTGGGCCTGCGGCCCTTCTTGCAGCCCGCTCACCAGGCGCCGATCATCGTCACGTTCCACGCACCGGATCACCCGGCCTATGACTTCAAGCGCTTTTACGCGGCAGCCAAGGCCAGGGGCTTTCTCCTGTATCCGGGTAAGCTGACCACGGTGGAGACTTTCCGTGTCGGCTGCATCGGCGCGATCGGCAGCCTGGAGATGCGCCAAGCCGTGCAAGCCGTGGCCGAGGTGTTGAACGAGATGGGCATTGCCGCCGGCGCGCCGGCCTGAAATCTTGGAGAACGAACATGGCTAAAGCCCGTACACCCGCCCGTACACCCGCCCGTACACCCGCCGGTACACCCGAAGAACATCCCGCCATCGCCGCCGTGCGCCAGTCGGGCGCCACCAAGGTCAAGGTGGCCTGCAGCGACATCGACGGCATCCTGCGCGGCAAGCTGCTGCACATCGACAAGTTCCTCAGCGCGGCCCAGCCGGCGCCGAGCGGTGGCTTCGGCTTCTGCGACGTGGTGTTCGGCTGGGACGCACATGACCAGTGTTATGACAACACCGAGGTCACCGGCTGGCAGCATGGCTTTCCCGATGCGCTGGCGCGGCTGGACCTGGGCACCGCACGCCATGTGCCCTGGGACGGTAAGGTGCCGTTTTTCCTGGGTGAGTTTGTCAATGCCGACGGCTCGCCGTTTCCGGTGTGCCCGCGCCAGACGCTCAAGCGCGTGCTGCGGCGCGCTGAGAAGCTGGGCCTGCAGCCGATGGCCGGCATGGAGTTCGAGTGGTTCAATTTTGCCGAGACGCCGCAAAGCTGGGCCGCCAAGCAGGGCGTGGCACCCACCACGCTGACGCCCGGCATGTTCGGTTACTCGCTGCTGCGCATGGCCGACAACCGCGGCTTCTTCAATGCGTTGATGGACGAGATGCTGGCCTTTGGCGTGCCCGTCGAAGGCCTGCACACCGAGACCGGGCCCGGCGTCTACGAGGTGGCCATCACTTTCAGCGAGGCGCTGGAAGCTGCCGACCGGGCGATCCTGTTCAAGACCGGCGCCAAGGAGATCGGCAAGCGCTTCGGCATCCTGCCCAGCTTCATGGCCAAGTGGAACGCGGCGCTGCCGGGCTGCTCGGGCCACATCCACCAAAGCCTGGTGGACGGATCGGGCAAGGGCAAGACCAACCTGTTCCACGACGTCAAGAGCCCGCGCGGCATGAGCCCGCTGTTCGAGAGCTACCTGGCCGGCCAGGTGGCCTGCCTGATGGAATTTGCGCCGCTGTTCTGGCCCACCATCAACAGTTACAAACGCCTGGTTGACGGCTTCTGGGCGCCGGTCAAGCCGACCTGGGGGCTGGACAACCGCACCGCC
>JBBQZM010000292.1:0-3450 GCA_038207685.1 Burkholderiales bacterium | reverse complement strand
ACGCGCTGCTCGGCCGGCGGCAGCGCCGGCATCGAGGCTTTCACCCGCTCCAACATCGACATCTGGTCTCCTGGTTGCTGCTGAGACAGCTTCTTACTTCAGTGTTCAGTGGCTGGCGGCAGTTGGCCGTCGGCTGCCAACGCTGGTGCCCGTGCCGCAGCGCAGTCAAGTGGGCGCCGCGGATCCGGCTCCGCCGGGCCGCCAGCGTCGCCCCCCTGGGGGGAGCGTCGTAGACGCTTCGGGGGGGGCTACTGTTCTTCGTCCCAACTGCAGCCGTCCCGCGCCACCATCGCGCTGGCTGCTGGCGGGCCCCAGGTGCCGGCCGCATAGGTGCGCGGGCCAGTGGGGTCATCGGCCCAGGCCTGCAGCACCGGCTCCACCCAGCGCCAGGCCTGCTCTTGCTCGTCGCTGCGCACAAACAGGTTCAGCCGGCCGGCGATGGCGTCCATCAGCAAGCGCTCGTAGGCGCCGACACGCTCGCTGGCAAAGGCCTTGTCGAAGTCGAGATCCAGGCTCACCGGCGCCAACATTTCGCTTTGGGTACCGCCCTTGGACGCCAGCAGGTGCAGTTCCAGCCCGTCCTCGGGCTGCAGCTTGATCACCAACTTGTTGGCGCAGGCAGAGCCGGAAAAGATCGGGTGCGGCACCTCGCGGAAGGTGACCACGATCTCGGCCACACGCTCGGCCAGGCGCTTGCCGGTGCGCAGGTAGAAGGGCACGCCGGCCCAGCGCCAGTTCTGCACCTCGGTGCGCAGCGCGACAAAGGTCTCGCAGTGGCTGCCGGCGGGCACCTTGACCTCGTCCAGGTAACCAGGCACCGGCTTGCCGTCGATGGTGCCGGCCTTGTACTGGCCGCGCACCACGTCGCGCGCCACCGTGGCCGGCGTGAAGGGCTTGAGCGAGCGCAGCACCTTGAGCTTCTCGTCGCGGATGGCGTCGGCGTCGCTGGTCGACGGCGGCTCCATTGCGATCATGGTCAACAACTGCAGCGCATGGTTCTGGATCATGTCGCGCAGCGCGCCGGTGGTGTCGTAGTAGTCGCCGCGGGTGCCCACGCCCAGGCCTTCGGCCAGCGTGATCTGGATGTTGGCGATGCTCTCGCGCCGCCACAGCGGCTCGAACAGCGCATTGCCGAAGCGCAGCGCCATCAGGTTCTGCACCGCCGGCTTGCCCAGGTAGTGGTCGATGCGGTAGGCCTGGTGTTCGTCGAACACGGCGCGCACCACGCGGTTGATCTGCTGCGCGCTGGCCAGGTCATGGCCCAGCGGCTTTTCCAGCACCACCCGCACCTTGGGGCCGTTCAGCCCGGCGACACCCAGTTGCTCGCAGACCACCGGAAACAAGTGGGGCGCGGTGGCCAAGTAGAGCACCACGGTGTCGGCGTTGCGAGTCTCCAGCCAGTCCTTGAGCCCGGCGTAATGCTCGGGCTGCGACAAGTCCATGCGCCGGTAGTGCAGCAGTTCGGCAAAGCGGGCGAACTCGTCGTCGCTGGGGCGCTTGGCGCTGACGACCTCGACAAAGCGCTCGCGGATGAATTCGCGGTAGGCGTCATCGCTGCGTTCGTCACGCGCCACCGCCAGGATGCGGCCGCCCGGCGGCAGCTTGCCATGGCGGAAGGCCTGGAACAGCGCGGGCATCAGCTTGCGCCAGGTGAGATCGCCGGTGCCACCAAAGAAGACGAGGTCAAAGGACATGAATCGGGCTCTCCTGCGCAGAGAGTTGTAATTAAGTTACCAACTCCATGATGCATCAGTTTCTTGCACGGGTCAATTGCCGGGGCGCAGGCGGTTGCGGTCGGCGGGGGCTGTTGCGGGCGCCGGCGCAGGGCCACGCTGGTCGTCGTTCGAGCGGCCATTGGGCCCCAGCACCAGCGTGCCCGGCCCCAGCAGCCGGTTGCCGCTGCTGTACACCGGTGTTTCGGGTGGCAGCCGGTTGGCCCAGGCGCGGATGAAGATGCCGCCGGCAGCGCGGTGATTGACAAAGGTATTGCCGGTCACCGTGAGCTGGCTGTCGGGCCAGCCGTTGCCTTCAGCGCCGTAGGACAGCAGGGTCGAGTTTTGCGCCAGTGGGCTTTGCACCAGCAGGTTGCCCTCGACATGGGCCATGCCGCCGTTGGGCAGGTCGATCTGGTACGAGGCCTCGCCGTCCAGGCCGTCATCAATCCGGTTGCCGACGATGATGGCCTGGCGCGCCCGCGACTTCAGCATGTTGCCCTCGCGGCCTTGCAGAAAGCGGCTGCCGCTGACCCGCAGCCGCGCGATGCGGCCGACGTAGAGCAGGTGCGTCAGCCTGCTGGGCGGCGGTGCGGCCTGGCGGAACTCGCAATCAACGATCTCCAGTTCAGCCTGGCCGTCGTTGCCCGACAGCAGGCCGTTCTCGTTGTCGACAAAGCTGCAGTGCTGCAGCAGCAAGCGGCCCTTCTCGAAGCGGATGCCGGCGCCGTTGCCATCGGCCACCCGCGCGCCGCGAAAGCCGATGTTGCGGATGCTGAAGTCGCCTTCGCGAAGCACCCAGATCGCCTTGCGCTCGGCAGCGCGGCCGTCGGCCATCAGCCAAGGCCGCTCGCCGCTTTCCTCGCCCAGACCGATGATGCGCAGCCGGCGCTGCAGGATCACCGCCACATCACCGCGGTACTCGCCGGGCAGCACTTCGAGCGTGTCGCCATCCTGGGCCTGCCTCAGCGCGTCAGCGATGCGCTTGAAGTCCTGGCCCGGACCGACGCGCAGCACGCGGCCAAGTGGTGTCGGCGCCGGCGCCGGCGCCGGCGCTTCGCCAGCCGCTGCGGTCTGGGCGGCCGCTGGCAGCACGGCCGCCAGCGCGCCTGCGCCCAGCAGTTGCCGGCGCGAAGTGAAAGATTGAGCCATGTTTGATTTTGATCTATCGCGCGGGTTTGACCCAATCGGCTACGAGCCAAACCGGCCTTGCGCGCGGCTAGCATGCCAGCTGGAAGAGCTGCCCTCCGAAGGGCGCCAAGGAGCCATCCCATGACCCAGATCCGTTACACCCTTGCCGCCGCGCTGCTGGCCGGCACCGTTGCCGCGCCGGCGCAAGCCCAGGACGCCGGCCAACTCAACGTCATCTGCTCGGTGCAGGCCGAGTGGTGCAACATGATCCAGACGGTGTTTGCCAAGACCACCGGCATCAAGGTCAACATGTCGCTCAAGGGTTCGGGCGAGGCGCTGGCCCAGTTGATCGCCGAGCGGGCCAATCCCAAGACCGATGTCTGGTTTGGCGGCACCGGTGATCCGCACCTGCAGGCCGCCGAACAAGGCCTGAGCCTGGAATACAAGTCGGCCATGTTGCCGCAACTGCACGCCTGGGCCCAGCAACAGGCCCAGCAATCGGGCTTCAAGACCGTGGGCATCTACTCGGGCCCGCTGGGCTTTGGCTACAACACCGAGCTGATCGCCAAGAAGAAGCTGGCCGTGCCCAAGAGCTGGGCCGATCTGC
>JBBQZM010000291.1:0-3476 GCA_038207685.1 Burkholderiales bacterium | reverse complement strand
CTGAATGCAAACGGCTGCGGCCGGAGGAGTGTTGTCCATGAAGCTCAAGACCATCGTGCGCGCCATCGCGTTGCTGACCGTGGCCGCGCCGGTGCTGGCGCAGAGCCCGGCCGCCTCGCAGCGGGTGGAGATCACCGGGTCCAGTATCAAGCGCATCGCCAAGGAAGGCGCGCTGCCGGTTCAGGTGATCCGCGCTGCGGAGCTGACCCAGTTGGGTATCGTCACTGCTGAGCAACTGCTTGACCAGGTGGGCGCCAATGCCGCCAGCGTCGATAACGCCACCTCGCGCAACAACGTCTTCGGCGCCGAGCAGGACCGGCTCACCGGCGGCTCGTCGTTTGCCAACCTGCGCGGCCTGGGCCCCACCGGCACGCTGGTGCTGCTCAATGGCCGTCGCGTCTCCACCCATGGCATGAGCGGCGGTGCGGTTGACCTCAACGCGATTCCGATGGCCGCGGTCGACCGCATCGAGATTTTGAAGGACGGCGCCTCGGCGATCTACGGCACCGACGCCATCGGCGGCGTCATCAACTTCATCCTCAAGACCGACTTCACCGGCTTCAGCGTTGGCGCCACTTACAGCCAGCCGCTGGCCTCGGGCGGCGGCGCGACCCGGCGCGGCCAGGTCACGGTGGGCACCGGCTCGCTGGACAAGCAGGGCTTCAACCTGATGGCCAGCATGACGGTCGACAAGAACGACATCCTGCGCGGCATCGATCGCTCCTGGGCCACCGGCTTCCAGCCCGCGCTGGGCCTGTCTCCCGATACCACCAGCGCGCCGCATGCCAACATCCTGGGCTCGGGCACCGGCACCACGGCATTGAACTCCACCGGTTCCACCGTCGGCGCCACCGACCCGCTGCGCTACACCAACCTCAACCTGCTGGCGATCCAAGGCAAGTGCGACGGCCTGCCCTTCGGCGTGGCGTTGGCGCCCAACATCACGCTGTGGGACAAGTTTGGGTACACCGCGGCCAACAGCACCTACCGCTGCGCCACCGACTACGGCCGCCAGTTCATGCTGGCGCCGCCCAAGGACGCGCTCAACCTGGTGGCGCGTGGCACCTTCCGGCTGTCGGGTGCCCACACTGCCTTCATCGAGGCCGTGGCCTCGCGCACCGAAGTGCTGGCCGAGTTCACGCCCTACCAGTTCAGCACCACCTCCAACGCGGCCACCCACTACCCGGTGGCTGGCCCGCATTACCTCAACCTGCGCAGCTTCGGCGCCAACCAGTTTGACCCGAGCAAGCCCATCGCCTACCGCCTGCGCATGGCCGATTGGGGTTACCGCACGCTGGAGAACACTTCCGAGAACACGCGTATCGCGGCCGGCATCGACGGCGAGATCGGCGTCTACAACTACAAGCTGGGCATCTCCAGCGGCCGCGCCAGCGGTGACTCGGGCATGGTTGACGGTTATGCCGACACCAACAAGCTGATCGCCGCGCTGGGCACCGGCTTGATCAACCCATTCCTGATGCCGGGCCAGACGCAGACCCAGGCCGCAAAGGACTTGATCGAATCGACCAAGGTGCGTGGCCGCTTGTTCGGCGGCAAGACCGGTCTGCTTCAGATGGACGGCACGCTGTCGGGCGAGCTGATGAAGCTGCCGGCCGGGCCGCTGGAATTTGCCGTTGGCTTCGACCTGCGGCGCGAGTCCTACGAGTTCTCGGGCTCGCAGGGCTTCACCTGCGTCAACACCTTCACTGTTGCCAACGCAGCGCTGGCCAATTCGGTGATGGGCTGCCCGGGCAACCCCTCGTCGCCCGATAAGTCGCGCGACGTGAAGGCGGCGTTCGGCGAGCTGATCGTGCCGGTGATGAAGAACCTGGAGCTGCAGCTGGCGCTGCGCCATGACCAGTACTCACAGGTTGGCGGCACCACCAACCCCAAGGTGGCATTCCGCTTCCAGCCGCTGGACAGCCTGGTGTTCCGCGGCTCGGTGAACACCGGCTTCCGCGCGCCCACGGTGCAGCAGCTCAACCTGGGCTCGGTCGAGCTGGCGCTGACCGGCAACTTCAGCGACCCTGAGCGCTGCCCGGTCGATGCCACGCAGTGCGCGCGCACCGGCACGCCTTACCGCGCTGGCGGCAACCCCACGCTCAAGCCCGAGACCTCCAAGCAGGCCTCGCTGGGCATGGCCTTCCAGCCGATGACCTCGCTGCAGCTCACTGCCGACTACTGGCAGGTCAAGCTGGAAGACCGCATCCGCTCGCTGTCGCCGACCTTCATGATCACCAACTACGCGCTGTTCAAGGACAGCTTCATCCGCGACGCCAGTGGCAATGTGTCGTACATCCAGGCCGGCTGGGTCAACGCCGCCGACAGCGAGACCAAGGGTCTGGATCTGGGCCTGCAGCACAGCGCGAACCTCTATGGCGGTCGGCTCAGCACCAGCCTGACGGCCACCAAGATGATCAGCCACAAGGAGCGCTTGATCGCCACCGCGCCGTTGCTGCAGTATGTGGGCGAGTGGAGCGGCACCACGCTGTACCTGCCTTGGAAGGTGTCGGGCAGCGCCGGTTTCAAGACCGGGCCCTGGAACACCACGCTGTCGTTCAACTACAAGTCGAGCTACAACGACGAGGACCGCACGGCCTACACGGTGAACCAGCCGACCTCGCGCAAGGTGTCTGACTACACCACCTTCAATCTGTTCAGCAGCTACACCGGCATCAAGAACCTCACCGTGTCGGCTGGCATCATCAACCTGCTCGACAAGGAGCCGCCGTTCACCTGGCACAACGTTGACGGCGTGGTCGGTGCAGGCTGGGATCCGCGGGTTGCTGATCCGCGTGGCCGCACGCTGCAGTTGTCGATGGGCTACACCTTCAAGTAAGCCCACAGCGATTGCAGCACCGACGATGACATCCCGCAAGGCGCTCCAAGTCGAGCGCATCGCCGGCCACCCCGACTTCCGCCCGCTCGCCGGCCTGGCCGGCGTGCGCCACGACCTGCGTTATGCCAGCGCCAACAACTTCGCCGGCCGGGTGCTCTACCCGGGCATCGATTGCGCCTGGCTGCGCCGCGAGGCCGCGCTCGGGCTGGAGGCGGCGGCGGCCTGGCTGGCGGCGACGCGGCCGGGCTACCACCTGCTGGTGCTGGACGCGCTGCGGCCGCACCGGGTGCAACAGGCGATCTGGGATGACGTGGCCGGCACCGAGGCCGCCGCCTATTTCGCCGACCCGGCGCGCGGCTCTGTCCACTCCTACGGCATGGCGGTGGACGTGACGGTGGTTGATGCGCTGGGTGCCGAGCGCGACATGGGCAGCGGCTTCGACGAGCTGAGCCCGCGCTCGCATCCGCTGCTGCATGCCGAGCACCTCGCGCTGGGCGTGCTGAGCGCGGCGCAGATCACCGAGCGTGGCTGGCTGCAGGCGGCGATGGCGCGCGGCGGCTTTCGCAGCATCCACACCGAGTGGTGGCACTTTGATTTTGGCGACCGCGACGCGGTGCGCCGCGAGTTGCCGCGGGTG
>JBBQZM010000290.1:0-3500 GCA_038207685.1 Burkholderiales bacterium | reverse complement strand
GGCGGACCGGCGCTGGCCGCGCTGGCGGCCTGGCTGGCGCTGCGCGGCGAGTTGGCGCGGGCAGATGAGCCTGCCTTGTTTGTCAGCAACCGCGGCACGCGGCTGAGCGACAGCCAGGTGCGCAGCCGGCTGCAACTGCTGGCCCGCGACGCCGGGCTGGCCACCGGGGTGCATCCGCACATGCTGCGCCACAGCTATGCCTCTCACCTGCTGCAATCCAGCGGCGACCTGCGCGCGGTGCAGGAGTTGCTGGGCCATGCCAGCATCACCACAACGCAGGTCTATACCAAGCTCGATTTTCAACACTTGGCCAAGGTCTACGACGCCGCCCATCCGCGGGCGCGGCGCAAGTAGATCGCTGCCGCGGCAGGCCCAGGCCCGCCGCAGGCCAGAATGCCGGCATGAAGACGATCCGATTGCGCGAAGGCAAGGAGCGCTCGCTGCTGCGCCGCCATCCCTGGGTGTTTGCCGGCAGCATTGCGCGCGGCGGCGCCGATGCCGGCGAGACGGTGCGGGTGGAGGCCCATGACGGCCGCTTCCTGGCCTGGGGCGCGCTCAGCCCCAGTTCGGCGATCCGCGTGCGGGCCTGGAGCTTCGACGAGGCCGAGCGCATCGACGCGGACTTCTTCGCGCGCCGGCTGCAGCGCGCCGTCGACCTGCGCGGTCGGCTGGCCGCCAGCGGACAACTGCCCAGCGACGGCCAGCGCCTGGTGCATGGCGAGGCCGATGGCCTGCCCGGCCTGATCGTCGACCGTTATGGTGACGTGCTGAGCGCGCAGTTCCTGTCGGCCGGCGCCGAGCGCTGGCGCGAGACCATCGCCGATGCCTTGTGCGTCATCACCGGCCAGGGCCGCCTCTACGAGCGCAGCGACGTCAGCGTTCGCGCGCTGGAAGGTCTGGCCGAGCAAAGCGGCTGGTTGCGTGGCGAGGGCGAGACTGCGCTGCAGATCCAGGAGCATGGCTGGGCGCTGGGCCTGGACGTGGCGCTGGGCCACAAGACCGGTTATTACCTCGACCAGCGCGAGAACCGCGGCCGCTTTGCGGCACTGGTGCGCGGCTTCGGCGCCCAGTCGGTGCTGAACTGCTACAGCTACACCGGCGGCTTCAGCGTGGCGGCGCTGACGGGTGGCGCCAGCGAGGTGATCAGCGTTGATTCCTCGGGCCCCGCGCTGGCCCGGGCGCGCGACAACATCCGCCGCAACGGCTTCGACGACAGCCGCTGCGGCTTTCTCGACGCCGACGTCAATGCCACGCTGCGCGAGATGCTGGCCGCTGGACGCAGTTTTGATGCCATCGTGCTCGATCCGCCCAAGTTTGCGCCGACGCCGGCCTCGGCCGAGCGCGCGGCGCGCGCCTACAAAGACATCAACCGGCTGGCGCTCAAGCTGCTGGCGCCGGGCGGGCTGTTGCTGACGTTCAGCTGCTCGGGCGGCATCAACGCCGATCTGTTCCACAAGATCGTGGCCGGCGCCGGCATCGATGCCGGCGTCAATGCCGCCATCCTGCAGCGGCTGGAAGGCGCTTGCGACCACCCGACGACGTTGGAGTTTCCCGAGGGCGAGTACCTCAAGGGCCTGGCGCTGCTGCGCGTGTAGCGCGTTGCTGCCAGCGGGCGGCTGGCTTGAGGCAGGCGGCGGCAGCTGCACCGCCGGCTCGCGCGATTTGGCGGGGCCTTGCGGCTCACGCCTAGGAGGCTGTCGGGGTTGGGGCGTCGATAGCGAGAATCGGCCCCAGCGAGGACAGTTCTTGCCGGGTTTGCAGCCCCATAGCCCAGCTATGGGGCAAAAAGACGGTGAGAAATGAACCGCTGCGGCCGATTCGCCGCCGACGCTCCCCAAGCCCGACAGCCTCCTAGCCTTGTGATCGACCTCTGGCACAGCTGCCCGCGCTGCGGCGGGGGTTCAAGGTATCTGTCGGTCGGGCCAGCGCTGGCCTCAATGGTCAGCCAGTGCGATTCAGGCCTTGCGGCGGCGCGTCGTACTGGCCAAGCCCAACAGCGCCAGCCCGGCCAGTGCATAGCTCGACGGCTCGGGTACGGTGCCCCCCGCAGTCTCAATCGCGTCGATCGCCAGCGCGTTGGTGCTGCCGTCGCCGATCCGCGGGCTGCCGAAGCCATCGCGCAGCAGCACGGTGTCGAAGCCGCCGCCGCTGAAGCCCAGGTAGTGGAAGTTGGTGGGGTTGGCCATCGTGCCCGAGGCGACCAGGGTGGCCTGGTTCCACAGCTCGTAGGCCAGCGTCGCGCCGCTGCCAATACCGCTGCCCACCAGCATGCCGATGTCGCTGAACTGGCCGCCTGCGGTCAGCGTGATCTGGGTGTAGCCGTTGTCGCCGCCGTCCGGGTACCAGCCGAAGTTGCCGTCACCGCCGCCGGGCTGGTAGGTCACCCAGATGGCGTTGCCGGCGTCGCCGTTGATCTGCCGCACGGTGATGCCGCCCTCCGAGTAGGGGCCGCTGCCGCCGCTGTAGTGAGTGCCGTTGTTGGGAATCGCCTCAAAGCTGTTGAAGTTGCTGCGGCTGCCGTTGGCGATGAAGTCGGTGGTTTGGACGATCGGTGCGGCCTGGGCAGCGCCGGCCAGCAAGCTGGCGCCGATGAGCAGGGCCAGGCGGGTCAAAGTGGGGGCGAAGCGGTTGCTGATCATGTTTTTTTCCTGAGGGCATTTGCAAATGGACGCCTCGACCGAAGCGCATGTCTGCATGCTGCCGACGGCGCTGGTCGGTCGCATCCACTGGCTCAGGGGGTGCGCCACGGCCATGCGCGCACGATTTCACGTTGGGGTCGCCTTGTGCCTGGCCAGCCGGGTTAGCCAGTCGAATCCGCCGCGCGGCGACGGGTCAGGTGCCGAGGCGACGCATCAGCGCTGCGCGGCCAGGCCGACCCGCATGGCGTGGCAGCGCCGCGGCGCCGAGGGGCCGTGGATCGCCCGCAGCGACGATCACCTCGTCGGCCTGGGTGCGCTCATGCCAATCGTCGAGCTTTTGAAGGCGCGAGAAGCTGGCCGTATTGCGGGCCCAGGCCCAGGCGCAAGCGCTGGTGCAAGCGCTCAAGCGCATGCTCGGCGGGTACGCCGGTGCCAGCATTCCCCCGCGCTCACGCCGGTTGCGGCCGAGCGCGCGGCAACTGCCTACAACGACATCAATCGCCGGGCGGCTGGTCGGGCTCAGGCGGACGGCGGCGGCAGTTGCACCGCCGGCTCGAACTTGGCGCGGTGGGTGGCGAAAAAGCTCTTCACGTTGCGCACATTGGCGTCCTGGGTGAACAGCCGCTGCACCAGCGCGTGGTAGGCCGCCATGTCGGGCAACCAGACGATCAGCAGCAGGTCGGGGCCGGGTGAGACGCGGTAGCACTGCTGCACCGCGGGCTCAGCCACCGCGCGGGCCTCGAAAGCCGCCAGGTGCTCGGCGCCTTGATGGTCGAGGCTGATCTCGACGATGGCCGACAACCCGCCCACCCGCGCCGGCGCCACGATCGCCACCTGGCGCTCGATCACGCCAGCCTCCAC
>JBBQZM010000289.1:0-3502 GCA_038207685.1 Burkholderiales bacterium | reverse complement strand
CCGATGATGGACTGGACCGACCGGCATTGCCGCTTCTTCCACCGCCTGATCAGCCGCCGCACCCGCCTGTACACCGAGATGGTGACCACTGGCGCGCTACTGCATGGCGATCTGCCGCGTCACCTCGATTTCAATGCCGATGAGCATCCCTTGGCGCTGCAGGTGGGCGGCAGCGAGCCGGCCGACCTGGCCCAGGCGGCACGGCTGGCCCGGCAGTGGGGCTATGACGAGATCAACCTGAACTGCGGCTGCCCCAGCGAGCGTGTGCAGCGCGGCGCTTTCGGCGCCTGCCTGATGGCCGAACCGGCGCTGGTGCGCGACGGCGTGGCCGCGATGCGCGACGTGCTGGGCGACGATCTGCCGGTATCGGTCAAACACCGCATCGGCATCGACCGCATCGAGAGCTACGACTTCGTGCGCGACTTCATCGGAACCGTGGCCGAAGCCGGCTGCGACGTGTTCATCGTCCATGCGCGCAACGCCTGGTTGCAAGGCCTGAGCCCCAAGGAGAACCGTGAGCTGCCGCCGCTGCGCTACCCGCTGGTGCACCGGCTCAAGCGCGAACTGCCGGCGCTGAGCATTGCCATCAACGGCGGGTTGACCACCAACGACCAGATCGCCGAGCAGTTGCGCGAGGTTGACGGCGTGATGATTGGCCGCGAGGCCTACCACCAGCCCACGCTGATGGCCGACTGGGACGCGCAGTTCTGGGGCGAGGGCGAGGCACCGGTGGTGGATGACGATTGGCGGCTGGCCATCGAGCAGCAGATGCTGGCCTACATCGAGCGCCAGCAAGCCCTGCACGCCACGCCCTGGACCCACATCACGCGCCATATGCTGGGCCTGTGGAACGGCCAGGCCGGTGCCCGGCGCTGGCGCCAGGTGTGGAGCGATCACCGTGTCAAGACGCTGCCAGTGCGCGAGGTGGCGCAGGCCGCCCATGCGGCGCGCCGAGGCGCACCGGCGCACAGCCCCAACCCCTTGCCGCCGCCGTGGCGGCTTGACCCGTACCCAGCAGCATCCAACAGATCACCAGCATGAGCCTTCTGCAACAGCATCCGAACGACGCGCCCGGCCTGCTGGCCATCATCGGCGGCAGTGGCCTTTACGAACTGCCCGGCCTGCGCGACACCGCCTGGCGCAAGGTGGAGACACCCTGGGGCGAGCCCTCGGACGAGATCCTCACCGGCACGCTGGACACCGCGCTGGGCCCGACGCGCCTGGCCTTCCTGCCGCGCCACGGGCGTGGCCACCGGCTGCCGCCATCGGCGCTGAACTACCGCGCCAACATCGCGGCGCTGAAGCAACTGGGCACCACCGATGTGCTGTCGCTCAGCGCGGTGGGCGGCTTGCGCGCCAACTTGCCGCCGGGCAGCTTTGTCATCGTCGACCAGTTCATCGACCGCAGCTTTGCGCGTGAGAAGTCTTTTTTTGGCATTGGCTGCGTGGCCCATGTGTCGATGGCCAGACCGGTGTGCGCGCGGCTGGGCGACCATTTGCAGGCGGCACTGGTCCAGCAGGGTGTGCAGCACCAGCGCGGCGGCACCTACCTGGTGATGGAAGGGCCGCAGTTCTCCACCTTTGCCGAGTCTCAGCTCTACCGCAGCTGGAACTGCGACGTCATCGGCATGACCAACATGCCCGAAGCAAAGCTGGCCCGCGAGGCCGAGCTGTGTTACGCCACCGTGGCCATGGTCACCGACTTCGACTGCTGGCATCCGGCGCATGAGGATGTGACGGTGGAAGCAGTGATCGGCGTGCTGCTGCGCAATGCCGAGACGGCGCGCGGCCTGGTGGCCGGTGTGGCCGGCGCGATCAGCCACGACCTGGCGGGTGCCGCGTGCAACTGCCGCCGGGCGCTGGATCACGCCTTGATCACCGCACCGTCGGTCCGCGATCCGGCGCTGGTGCAACAACTGCAGGCCATCGCCGCCCGGGTGCTGGGATGAAGGTGGCGGGCGTGCACAGGCGCAGCCTGTGGTCGGCGCCCGACCGCAGCGCCTTGTTCGTGATCGACCAGCGGCAGCTGCCGCATCGGCTGGCAGTGGCGCAGCTGGACGATCTGGCGCAGGTGCGCACTGCCATCGCCGACATGTGGGTGCGCGGCGCACCGCTGATCGGCGCCACCGCCGCCTACGGCATCGCGCTGCAGTGCGCGGTGGCCGCCGACGATGGCGCATTGCACTCGGCCCAGCAGACGCTGGATGCGGCGCGGCCGACCGCTGTGAACCTGGCCTGGGCGACACGCCGGATGGTGGCCTGCTTGCTGTCCTTGCCGGTCGAGTTACGCGCGGCTGCCGCCTGGCGCGAGGCCGAGGCCATCGCCGAAGAGGATGTGGCGGTCAACCAGGCCATCGGCCGCCATGGCCTGGGGCTGCTGCAGGCGCTGGCCGGCGCCCATCCCGACCGGCCCTTGAACTTGTTGACACATTGCAATGCCGGCTGGCTGGCCACCGTGGACTGGGGCACCGCACTGGCGCCGATCTACCTGGCGCAGGCCGCCGGGCTGGCAGTGCATGTCTGGGTCGACGAGACGCGGCCGCGCAACCAGGGTGCCAGCCTGACAGCCTGGGAACTGGGCCAACAAGGTGTGCCGCACACGGTGATCGCCGACAACACCGGCGGTCATTTGATGCAGCGCGGGCTGGTGGATGCGGTGATTGTGGGCACTGACCGCGTCAGCGCACGCGGCGACGTCTGCAACAAGATCGGCACCTACCTGAAGGCGCTGGCGGCGAAGGACAACGGCGTGCCGTTTTATGTGGCGATGCCGCTGTCGACGCTGGACCTGAGCCTGCACGACGGCCTGGCGCAGATGCCGATCGAGAACCGTTCGCCGCGTGAGCTCAGCCATGTCAGCGGCCGCGACGCCCAGGGCAGGGTGATCGAGGTGCAGTTACTGCCCGACGGCAGCCCGGCGCTGAACCCGGCCTTCGACGTGACGCCAGCGCGGCTGGTGACCGGCCTGATCTGCGAGCGCGGCGTGCTGCTACCCGACGAAGCCAGCCTGCGCGCAGTGGCCGAGGCCGCGGCCTGATCGACCTTACTGTTGCTTGTTCGGCCCCATGTAGCCGAACAGGTAGCCGGCCACCTTGCGCATCTGGATCTCTTCAGAGCCCTCGGTGATGCGGTAGCGGCGGTGATGGCGGTAGATGTGCTCGAAGGGCTTGTGCCGCGAGTAGCCGATGCCGCCGTGCACCTGCATCGCCCGGTCAGCGGCCTCGCAAACCAGGCGGTTGGCCCAGTAGTTGCACATCGACACCTTGTCCGACAACCGTTTCTCCACCTCGGGATGCGGCATCTGGTCCATCTCCCAGGCGGTCTTGCGGATCAGCAGGCGCAGCATCTCGACCTGGGTGGCCAGTTCGACCAGCGGAAACTGAATGCCCTGGTTGTTTGACAGCGGCTGGCCGAAGGGCTTGCGCTCACGCGCATAACGCACACTCTCGGCGACACAGAAGGCCGCCGCGCCCAGCGAACTGGCGGCCTGGCGGATGCGGTT
>JBBQZM010000288.1:0-3553 GCA_038207685.1 Burkholderiales bacterium | reverse complement strand
TTGTTTGCGGCTAGTCTAGGTACGTACCTGAGTACGGAGTCAAGCCCATGACGCAACAGATGACGATCGGCCAACTGGCCACCTCGGCGGGGGTCAACGTCGAGACGGTCCGCTACTACCAGCGACGCAATCTGTTGGCCGTTCCCGATCGCCCGGCGGGCGGCATTGGCCGGTACGCATCGTCGGCGCTGACGCGGCTGCGGTTCATCAAGCGCGCGCAGTCGCTGGGCTTCTCGCTCGATGACGTTCAGGCGCTAATGTCACTCGACGATGGTCGAGCATGTTCGGCAGCACGCCGAATCGGCGAGAACAAACTGGCGGACGTGAGGCAACGGCTTCAGGCCCTGCGCGTGCTCGAGGCCGCTCTTGAAGACCTAGTGAACCGCTGCTCATCGACCCGCCGCAAGGTGAACTGCCCCTTGATCGAAGCCTTGATGCAACCGGAAGGCCGACCGTCCTGACCGACTCAAAAACGTCCAGCGACGAACGACCACCATGGCCTTCGACGCCGCCGCGACGCGCACATCGGTGGGAGGCCCTTCAGTCCAAGCGGTGCCGACCAGCCACAGCGATTGAAACAGTTCAAATAGCTGCGTCTGCATTGACCGCGAAAGGGAAGTCTCGGCCAGTTCCTGTCAGTCGCGACTGACCGTTTTAGCGGCGCCAGCCAGAGCCTGGGCGCATCCAACCTTCGGCTGATGCAGACCAAGTCAGAGGCCGAACCGTAACTCAGTCAAGTCGGTCGGCCGCCGCCTTCCTGCATGCGCTTCCGAACGCGGCCCGCGCGCCGCCTGAGCGCATACCCGTTCAAGGCAACTTCTGTAGAGTGGGTGAATGGGGTTTCTGCTCAGGACCGTGTTGATCTGGCTTGTGGCGCTTGCCGTTCCCGCACACGGAATGGCTGCTGCCACCATGCTGCATTGCGGCCCCGCCCACCATGGCGCACGGGCTGCGAAGCTCGAGTTCCAGGCATTGCCCGACGCCTTGCATATGGCGCCTGGCGAGGACGCAGCCCACCGGCATGCGAGTCACCATGCGCCTGATCCAAGCATGGCAAGCGATCCCGGACAGAACGTAATATGGCCGGATGCCTCTGGCGCAGAGCAGGCCGACAAAGGGATTGAAGACGTCAAGGTCGCCAAGGCGACGTACCAAAAGTGCAGCGCCTGCGCGTCCTGTTGCGCCGGACTGGCGTTATCTGGCGCCGCAATCATCTTGCCGACGATCGAGGCAATTTACGAAATCACCACGTGGTCGTCGTCCATGGCAACAAGTGTCGTTGTGGACGGGCCCGAGCGCCCACCTCGAATCCTCCGCGCGTAGGCGGCGGCCGTGTCTGCTGGCAGCGCCAGTTGCCGGCTTGGCCGATCCAGCAGTGCTCACCGCTGCCGTAGTCGGCCCCGCATGACCTGAGACTGGTTTGCCCTGGTGGCGACTGCTTTCACTCCGTCCGCGCGAGCGCTTTATGTTTCGATTCCAAACGGGCCCGCGTACTGCCGCCGGGCCCCCCATCAAGCCCTTGCGGCCATCTGCTGCTGCCGCGTGCGCCACGCTGTGCGCCACGCTCGCAGCGCTGGTCGCGCCTCTCGCTGCCAACGCACTTGCCCGGAATCCATAGTGTCGGTGGCCAGGCCTGCATAGGAGGTCGAAGTCCAGGTGCGCAAGCCTGCGGGCGGCCACTCGGGCCACTGACACCAGCGGAACCCCGGATCACACGCCACACGATCGCTATTGCTGATCGCCACCACCCAAGGAGAGTTAGATGAAGGAACCCACACACCCGATCGGCCGCCGTGCCGCCATCACGCGCATGGCGGCAGCCGCCGCTGCCGCGACGATGCCTTTGATGGCCACAGACGCAGGGGCGCACACCGACAAGCCGCACGTTCCGAAGGCGGGCCCGGCGCGCAAGGAACAGAAGGACTGGGGCATTGCCGGCGAGGCCAAGAATGCAAAGCGCACCGTCGCGGTCGGCATGGCCGACAACATGCGCTTCACGCCTGAGCGCATCGAGGTGCGGCAGGGCGCGACGGTGAAGTTCGTGGTCCGCAACACTGGCAAGGTGATGCACGAGTTCGTCATCGGTACGAAGGCCGAGAACGCCAATCACGCCGCGCTGATGGTGAAGTTCCCGACCATGGAGCACGACGAGCCGTACATGGCGCATGTGGCGCCCGGCAAAACCGGCGAGATCGTGTGGACCTTCAACCGCGCCGGCGATTTCGAGTTCGCTTGCCTGATCGCCGGTCATTATCAGGGCGGCATGGTGGGCACGATCGCGGTCGGGGCGGGCAAGTCATGAGGCGGCGGCACGCATTGGCGACGCTGCTCGGCGCTACCGCAGCGCTGTCGGCCCCCGCGGTGCTTCGGGCGCAGGGCCAGGCGCACGGCCAGGCGCAGAGCCAAGCGGTGCTGGTCGAGGTCTGGAAGAGCCCGACCTGCGGCTGCTGCTCGGACTGGATCACCCATCTCGAAGCCAACCGCTTCCGCGTGAAGGTCAACGATGTCGGCAACACCGCGGCCCGCGCACGGCTGAAGGTGCCCATGAAGCTCGGCTCGTGCCATACGGCATGGGTGGGGGACATGTGCCGGCCGCCGACATCCGGCGGCTGCTGAAAGAGCGCCCCGATGCGATCGGCCTGGCCGTTCCAGGCATGCCACTCGGCTCCCCGGGTATGGACGGTCCTGCCTACGACAATCGGCAGGATCCATACGACGTGCTGCTCATTGCCCGCGACGGCAGTACCCAAGTCTTCAACAGCTACTTCAAGTAAAGGGAACGCTCATGACCCCACAACGACTCTTCATCCGCGCCACCGGCCTGGCTCTCGTGCTTTCGGCCGCGGCCATGTCGCCGGCGTGGGCTGCGAGCCATCAAGGTGGCCACAGTTCGCATGGCGATCATGGCAAGCCGACTGCGCAGGCCTCCGCCGGCGACATGACCGACGGTGAGGTGCGCAAGGTGGACAAAGAGGGGGCAAGCTGACCCTCAAGCACGCCGACATCAAGAGCCTGGACATGCCCGGCATGACAATGGTCTTTGTCGTGAAGGACAAGGCCATGCTGGACACGCTGAAGGCTGGCGACAAGATCAAGTTCAAGGCCATCAACGACAGTGGCAAGTTCACGGTGACCGAGATCGTGCTTGCCAAGGCACCATTGATATCCAGGCATTTCTTGAGTGAGGTTTCATGATCACACGCGCGGCGTCCATCGCCAGCATCCTGCTTGCAGCAGCGGCAACCGTGGCTCAAGCAGAGATCATCGAACTCGTTTGGAGCGGTGACGGTGCCTTCACGCAAAGCAAGCGCATTGCCGCTGGCAAGTTCGTCGAGATCTGCGGCAAGCTGCCGGCCGGAGCGAGTGTGGCGTGGTCGTTTGAAGCCAGCGCGCCGACCGATTTCAACATCCACTACCACGAGGGCAAAGAGGTGGTGTTCCCGGCCAAGATGTCGCAGGTCGCGGGTGGACAGGACACTTTGCGAGTCAAGGTCGAGCAGGACTACTGCTGGATGTGGAGCAACAAGACCGCGGTGCCCGCCTTGCTGAAAGC
>JBBQZM010000287.1:0-3556 GCA_038207685.1 Burkholderiales bacterium | reverse complement strand
CCCCCACCCTAGAGTGCGCCGCAGGAGACCCCATGGCGCAGCAGGCCCCCGACCCTTCCCTACCCAGCCGCGACGCCACAGTGCTGCGGCCTGCCCGCGCCAGCGATGCGCTGCAACTCACCCAGCCGCTGCACAAGGCGCTGATCGAGCGGCCCTTGGCCGAAGCGCTGGCCTGCGGCGGCCGCCGGCTCAGCTGGGGCAGTTTGGTTGATCGCGTGGCGCGGCTGGCCGCAGTGCTGCAGGCCCAGGGCCTGCGGCCCGGTGACCGGGTCGGCATGCTGGGCCTCAACAGCGATCACTACGTGTTGTACTTCTACGCCGCGTGGTGGGCCGGCGGTGTGGTCAACCCGGTGAACATGCGCTGGAGCGCGGCCGAGATCGCCTACTCGCTGGATGATTGCGACACCCGGCTGCTGCTCGTCGACGAGACCTTCCACGCCACCGCCGCCACCCTGCCCGGCCGCAGCCGCAGCCTGACCACGTTGCTGCATTGGGGCAACGGTCCAGCGCCAGCCGGCTTCATCGACGGCCCGGCGCTGCTGGCCGCAGCCACGCCGGTGGCCGACAGCGGTCGCAGCGGCGACGACCTGGCCGCCGTGATGTACACCGGCGGCACCACCGGCCGGCCCAAGGGCGTGATGCTCAGCCAGGCCAACCTGTACCTCAATGCGCTGTGCGCCAACCAGGCGGCGCTGCGGCCGGCGGCCTCGGTAGGCATCAACACCACGCCGATGTTCCATGTCGGCGGCCTGGGCTTGACGCTGCAACTGGTGCAGCGCCTGTGTCGGCAAGTGGTGCTGCCGGCCTTCGACGAACTGGCGGTGTTGCAGACGATCGCCCAGGAGCGTGGCAGCGAGACCTTTCTGGTGCCCACCATGCTCAAGCGGCTGATCGAGCATCCACGCTTCGCCGATTTCGACACGAGCAGCCTGCAGCTGGTGCTGTACGGCGCGGCGCCGATAGACGAGGCGCTGCTGGCCGCTGCGCAACAGGCCTTGCCGCGGGCCGGCTTCTGCCAGCTCTACGGCATGACCGAGCTGTCGCCGGTGGTCACTGCGCTGCCCGCGGCCTGCCACCTGCCGGGCCAGCCGGCCGAGCGGCTGCGCTCGGTGGGCCAGCCGGTGCCGATTGCCGAGTTGCGCATCGTCGATGTAGACGACCAGCCGTTGCCAGCTGGCGAGGTGGGCGAGATCGTCGTGCGCGGCCCGCTGGTGATGCAGGGCTACTGGGGCCAGCCCGAACTCAGCGCGCAGGCGCTGCGCAGCGGCTGGATGCACACCGGCGACGGCGGCCGCATGGATGCCGATGGCTTTGTCTACGTGGTCGACCGGCTCAAGGACATGATCGTCAGCGGCGGCGAGAACGTCTACTCGGCCGAGGTCGAGAACGCCATCAGCCAGTTGCCCCAGGTCAGCATGGCCGCGGTGATCGGCGTGCCCGACGCACGCTGGGGCGAGCGAGTGCATGCGGCGGTGGTGCTGCGCCCGGGCGCGGTGCTGGACGCCCAGGCGCTGCAGGCGCACTGCCGCACGTTGATCGCCGGCTACAAGTGCCCGCGCAGCGTGGATTTCCGCGAGGCCTTGCCGCTGTCGGCGGCCGGCAAGGTGCTGAAGGTCGAACTGCGTGCGCCGTTCTGGGCCGGCCGCAGCCGCAACGTGAATTGAGCGCATCTGAAGCCATGAGGCCAACATGAGCCCCCGCCTGCCTGACCGCATCAGCCGCCGCCTGCGGTTGCCGCTGATCGCCGCACCCATGCTCAACGTCTCGGGCGTCGGCCTGGTGGTGGCCGCCTGCCGCAATGGCGTGATCGGCGCCTTTCCCACCGCCAATGCGCGCAGCGTCGAACAACTCGACCAATGGCTGAGCGAGATCGCCGCGCGGCTGTTTGCCGCACCCGAGGAGGCCGCGCCGTTTTGCCCCAACCTGATCATGCGCTCGCCCCGCTTGGCCGAAGACCTGGCCTGCCTGCTGCGCCACCGGGTTGAACTGGTGATCACCAGCGTGGGCTCGCCGGCGCCGGCGGTCGAGGCGCTGCACGGCATCGGCTGCCTGGTGCTGGCCGACGTGGCCACACTGGCCCATGCGCGCAAGGCCATCGCCGCCGGCGCCGACGGCCTGGTGCTGCTGAGCGCCGGCGCCGGCGGCCAGACCGGCTGGCTCAATCCTTTCGCCTTTGCGCGCGCCTTGCGCGCCGAGTACGACGGCCCGCTGGTGCTGGCCGGTGGCATCAGCGACGGCGTGGCCTTGCGCGCCGCGGTGACGCTGGGCTGCGACCTGGCCTACATGGGCACGCGCTTCATCGCCACCCGCGAGAGCCTGGCCCCCGACGCCTACCGCGAGATGCTGGTCGATGCCAGCATCGACGACGTGCTGCTGACACGCGCCTTCACCGGCCTGCCCACCAGCATGCTGCTGCCGGCCATCCGCCGTGCCGGGCTCGACCCGACCACGCTCGACGAGACGGTGACGCCCGGCAGCGCGGGGCAGCTGTTCGGCGGCGCCGCGCATGGCAACAGCGGCGACGGCCCCAGGCGCTGGCGCGACATCTGGAGCGCCGGTCACAGTGTCTCTGGCGTACGCGCGGTGCAGACGGTTGACAGCCTGGTCGCCCAGGTGGAGCACGAGTTTCACCACGCGCAGCCCTGATTTCGGCGTCCAGCCGCGCACGGGCCTGGGCCAGTTCGACAGGCCAGCCTGCATGTGCCAAGCTGTGCCACGCCGGGCCGACCGTCGCGATCGGTGGTTTCAAGCGCTGCGTGGGGCGTTCCTGACTTGACGTAGGTCAGCGCGCCTTCAGCTACGTGTAACTACGATGGGCCGCCGGCCAGTTCAACGCTAAATTTGCACAAATTGGCGCCGGCAGCGTCGATGCCCGCCGTTTTCGATGGGGGAGCCCGCAACGGGTACCCTGCGCACAGTTCTTATTCAAAACAGGAGACAGCCTTGACCCCTACCTTCTATCCCGCCAAGCGCAAATTGCTCACCTTGGCAGCACTCGTCGCGACGCTGGCCCTGCCCGGCCTCGCCCAGGCGCAAGCGCCTATCGTCATCAAGTTCAGCCACGTGGTGGCCGATCAGACGCCCAAGGGCCAGGGCGCACTGAAGTTCAAGGAACTGGCCGAGAAGAAATTGCCCGGCAAGGTGCAAGTTCAGGTTTTCCCGAGCTCGCAGCTGTTCGGCGACGCCAAGGAATTGGAAGCCCTGCTGCTCGGTGACGTGCAGTTGATCGCCCCGTCACTGTCCAAGTTCGACCGCTACACCAAGAAGATCCAGATCTTCGACCTGCCCTTCCTGTTTGACGACATCGACGCGGTGGACCGCTTCCAGTCCGGACCGGCGGGCCAAGGGCTGCTCAACGCCATGACCGGCCGCGGCCTGCAGGGCCTGGCTTACTGGCACAACGGCATGAAGCAGTTGTCCACCTCCAAGGACAAGCTGCAGCGGCCAGAGGACGTCAAGGGCCTGAAGTTCCGCATCCAGGCGTCCGATGTGCTCGAAGCCCAGTTCCGCGCCCTCAACGCCAATCCGCAGAAGATGGCCTTTGCCGAGGTCTATC
>JBBQZM010000286.1:0-3560 GCA_038207685.1 Burkholderiales bacterium | reverse complement strand
TTGGCCTTGATGGTGATTTTGTTTTCCTTGCCAGTGCCCTTGTCTTTGGCGCCCACATGCAGGATGCCATTGGCGTCGATGTCAAAAGACACTTCGATCTGTGGCAAACCACGTGGTGACGGTGGAATGCCTTCGAGGTTGAATTCACCCAGCAACTTGTTGCCGGCAGCAATTTCACGCTCACCCTGGAACACCTTGATGGTCACGGCCGGCTGGTTGTCATCGGCGGTCGAGAACACGTTGCTGAACTTGGTCGGGATGGTCGTGTTCTTCTTGATCATCTTGGTCATCACACCGCCCAGGGTCTCGATGCCCAGGCTCAGCGGGGTGACGTCAAGCAGCAGCACGTCCTTGCGCTCACCGCTCAGCACCTGGCCCTGGATGGCGGCGCCGACTGCCACCGCCTCATCGGGGTTGACGTCCTTGCGCGGCTCCTTGCCGAAGAACTCCTTGACCTTCTCCTGCACCTTGGGCATGCGGCTCATGCCGCCGACCAGGATGATGTCGTCGATGTCGCTCAGCTTGACGCCGGCGTCTTTCACCGCAATCTTGCAGGGCTCGATGGTGCGGGCGATCAACTCGTCGACCAGGCTTTCCAGCTTGGCGCGGGTCAGCTTGATGTTCAGGTGCTTGGGGCCCGAAGCATCGGCGGTGATGTAGGGCAGGTTGACGTCGGTCTGGCTGTTGCTGGACAGCTCGATCTTGGCCTTTTCGGCGGCTTCCTTCAGGCGCTGCAGGGCCAGCACGTCCTTGGTCAGGTCGACGCCTTGGTCTTTCTTGAACTCGGCCACGATGTAGTCGATCAGGCGCTGGTCGAAGTCTTCGCCGCCCAGGAAAGTGTCACCATTGGTCGACAGCACTTCAAATTGCTTTTCGCCGTCGACATCGGCGATCTCGATGATCGAGATGTCGAAAGTGCCGCCGCCCAGGTCATAAACGGCGATCTTGCGGTCGCCCTTGCCATGCTTGTCCAGGCCGAAGGCCAGCGCCGCGGCGGTGGGCTCGTTGATGATGCGCTTGACGTCCAGCCCGGCGATGCGACCGGCGTCCTTGGTGGCCTGGCGCTGGCTGTCGTTGAAGTAGGCCGGCACGGTGATCACTGCTTCGGTCACTTCTTCGCCCAGGTAGTCCTCGGCGGTCTTCTTCATCTTGCGCAGCACCTCGGCGCTGACTTGCGGCGGCGCCATCTTCTTGCCGCGCACCTCCAACCAGGCGTCGCCGTTGTCGGCCGCCGCGATCGTGAACGGCATCAGGCCGATGTCCTTTTGCACTTCCTTCTCAGTGAACTTGCGGCCAATGAGCCGCTTCACCGCGTACAGCGTGTTGCGCGGGTTGGTCACTGCCTGGCGCTTGGCCGAGGCGCCGACCAGCACTTCGCCGTCTTCCTGGTAGGCGATGATCGACGGCGTGGTGCGCGCACCTTCGCTGTTCTCGATCACCTTGGTGGTGTTGCCTTCCATGATCGCGACGCACGAATTGGTCGTGCCGAGGTCGATACCGATGATCTTGCCCATGTTGCTGTGCTCCTGAGAGTGAATGCGATTAATTTGAATGTGCGGTCCGGGCACCGGCTTTCAAGGGCTGCGGGCCGGGTCCTGAAAGGTCTGCGGGGTGATCAGCTCACTTCGGCGCAGCCACCGTGACCAGCGCCGGGCGCAACACCCGATCGTTGATCAGGTAGCCCTTTTGCAGCACGGCCACCACGGTGTTGGCTTCCTGCTCGGCCGGCACCATGCTGATCGCCTGGTGCTGGTGCGGATCAAACTTGGTACCCGCCGGTGGTGCCACCTGCACCACCTTGTTGCGCTCCATCGCGGCGCTCAATTGGCGCAGCGTGGCATGCACGCCCTCGAGCACGGTCTCCACCTGGGCATCGGGCATGGCGATGGCCGCCTCCAGGCTGTCCTTGACTGGCAACAGGCTTTCGGCGAAGGCTTCGACAGCGAACTTGCGCGCCTTGCTGACCTCTTCGTCGGCGCGGCGGCGGGCGTTCTCAACCTCGGCCTTGGCCCGCAGGTAGGCGTCGGACACCTCGGTGTGCTTGGCCTCGAGTTCAGCCAGGCGCTGGGCCATACGTTCCAACTCGGTCGGCACGGGTTCCGCTGCTGCCGCTTCGGGCGCGTCCACGCGCGATTCGCTGTCGTCGGCTTGGGTGGCGTGCAGGGGGGATGCGGAGGGGTTATCCGGCGTCGTCATGTCGGTGGCTTTGCGGATTTTCTTGAAGGGGTTGAACACGGTCTGAGGAGGATATGGGGGGTTTATCCCGCGGTTCAAGAGGGGCTATTGCAGCGAATTGCAGAGCTGGACCTGCGCGCCAGGAGCGAAACGTGGCAGCCGCACAGGCCGCTTCACTGATCGTCGATCGAGGCGCTCCAGCGCTGCCAGCCTTGTTGGGTACGTTCCAGTTCGCGGCGGTCGCGCTTGGTCGGGCGGCCTTGCTCGATCGCCAGCGCGGGCTCGGCGGACAGTCGGCGAGCCTCGGCGGCGCGGCTGCGCTCGGCCAGACTCTCGGGTGTTTCGGCATACAGCGCCTGCGCCACCGGCGCCGGCCCGCGCAGGTTGCTGAGGCCTTGCACCACCACCGTGCGTTGCACCGGGCCTTGGCGGATCAGCACGGTGTCGGCCAGACGCAGCTCACGCGAGGCCTTGGCCACCTGGCCATTGACGCTGATGCGGCCTTTGCCGATGTCGTCCACCGCCAGCGCGCGGGTCTTGTAGAAGCGCGCGGCCCACAGCCATTTGTCCAGGCGCATGCCGGCGGCGCCGGGCACGCTCGGCTTGTCGGAGTTCTTCATGGCGCAGGATTGTGGGCCAGCGGCAGCCGCACGGTGGCGTCCAGCCCGGTGATGCGGCCGTGCTGAAGCCGATTGTCCAGTGCCAGGCTGCCGCCCAGCGTTGCCACGATCTCGCGGCAGATGGCCAGCCCCAGGCCGGCGCTGCCGCCCAGGCGGCCGCCGGCACCCCCTCCGCTGTCATGGCCGCTGTTGCCGGTGGCACCACCCGAAAACGGCTGCATCAGCCCTGGCCGCAGGCTGTCGCCAATGCCGGGGCCGCTGTCGGCCAATGTCAGCGTGGCGTGCTGGCCGTCGCTTGCCAGTGTGATCATCAGCCGGCCGCCGGCGGGGCTGTGTTTCAGCGCGTTGTGCAGCAGGTTTCGGGCCAGCTCACGCAGTGCCCAGGCATGGCCGCGCACCGGGGCGCGCGCGGTGGCCAGCTCAAAATCCAGCCCGGCAGCGGCGATCAACGGGGCCAGGTCGAGGGCCACCTCGCGCACGCTGTCGGCCCAGTCCAGCGCCGGCGGGTCGCCCTGCTGGCGCAGTTGCTCCACCTTGGCCAGCGCCAGCATCTGGTTGGCCAGCCGGGTGGCGCCGTCCACCGTCTGGCCGATCTCGACCAGTGCCTGGGCGGGCGGCAGGTCACCGCGCTGGGCCGATTGCACCTGCACCTTCAGCACCGCCAGCGGCGTGCGCAACTGGTGCGAGGCATCCCGCACAAAGCGCTGCTGGTGCGCCAGCAGCCGCGCCTGGCGGGCCATCGCGCCGTTGGTGGCGGCGATCAGC
>JBBQZM010000285.1:0-3607 GCA_038207685.1 Burkholderiales bacterium | reverse complement strand
TGCGCTGCGCGCGCTGTCGCAAGGCCGCTGCCTGGTGGCGGGCTTCCATGTGCCGCCGCTGCCGGGCGGCTCGCGGCAATTTGCCACCGCGATGAAGCCGCTGCTCAAGCCCGGCCTGCACAAGCTGATCGGCTGCCTGCGGCGCACCCAGGGCCTGCTGGTGGCCAAGGGCAATCCGCTGGGCTTGCGCGATCTGCGCGGCGTGGCCGCCGTCGGCCACCGCGTGCGTTTTGTCAATCGGCAGGGCGGCTCGGGCACCCGCTTGCTGATGGACCACCTGTTGGCCGAGCAAGGCATCGCGCCCGGCGCCATCACCGGCTACCTGGCGCCGCCCGAGGACAGCCATGTGGCGGTCGCGGCGGCGGTGGCCAGTGGCAACGCCGATGTCGGCCCGGGCATCGAGGCCGCGGCGCAGCAGTTCGGCCTGGACTTTGTGCCACTGATCGACGAGGACTATTTCCTGGTCTGCCTGAAGGATGCGCTGGATCATCCGGCGGTGCGCAAGCTGCGCGACGCACTGGAAGGTCAGGCCTGGGCCGGCGCACTGCAGGCCTTACCGGGTTATGCACCGTCGCGCAGCGGCCAGGTGTTGTCGCTGACCCAGGCCCTGCCCTGGTGGCGCTTCCGACAGCCCAAGCCGACAGCGTCCTCCGCGGGCGGTTGAATCGGTTCACCGGCATCATCGCGCCATGGCAGACCCCACCTTTGACCTGATCGCCCTGGGCGAGCCGCTGATCGAGTTCAACCAGCGCGATCCGGCCTCGCCCTTGTTCACCCGCGGCTTTGGTGGTGACACCAGCAACGCCGCCATCGCCGCCGCCCGGCTGGGCGCGCGGGTGGCCTATGTCTGCCAGGTCGGCGACGATGCCTTTGGCCGCGACCTGCTGGCGCTGTGGCAGGCCGAGGGCGTGGCCACCGAAGGTGTGCACATGCTGGCCGGCGCCGACACCGGGCTGTATTTCGTCAGCCACGGGCCCTACGGCCACGACTTCAGCTACCGACGCGCCGGCAGCGCCGCGGCCCGCATGACACCGCAAGACCTGCCGCTGGCCGTGCTGGCGCGCACCCGCTGGCTGCATGTCTCGGGCATCTCGCTGGCCATCAGCCCCAGCGCCTGCGACGCGGTGCTGGCCGCCATCGCCCAGGCCCGCGCGGCCGGCGCCCGCATCAGCTTTGACCTCAATTACCGGCCGCGGCTGTGGCCCGCTGCCCGCGCGCTGGCGCTGACCCGCCAGGTGCTGGCCGATTGCGACCTGTTCCTGCCCAGCGTCGACGAGATCGAGGCGCTCACCGGGCTGGCCGAGCCCGAGGCCATCCTCGACTGGGCCCATGCCCAAGGTGCACGGGCGGTGGCGCTCAAGCTCGGGCCGGCGGGCTGCCGCATCAGCGAAAACGGCCAGCGCCAGAGCCTGCCCGGCCACCCGGTACAAGCGGTGGATGCCACCGGAGCGGGCGACTGCTTTGCCGGCGCCTGCTTGTCGCAACTGGCGCGCGGCGCCCCCTTGGCCGATGCGGCGCGGCTGGCCAATGTGGCCGCAGCGCTCAGCACCCGCGGCTTTGGCGCGGTGGATCCGCTGCCGCGCACCGCCGATCTGGCGGCCGCCGCGGCCGTCGTTGGCGACGACCTGCCCGACTAGAATTCAGGGTTGTCCCGGGCTCGCTGCGCCCGGCCTGGCCGCCCTGGCTGCGACATGCCTGCCCCCACGCCGATGACCAACGCCACCCTCTCCGCCCTGTCGCCGCTGGACGGCCGTTATGCCTCGCGCATGGCCACGCTGCGGCCCTTGATGAGCGAATTCGGCCTGATGCATCGCCGCGTGCAGGTCGAGGTGGAGTGGTTCATCGCCTTGTCCGACGCTGGCTTTGCCGAGTTCAAGCCGCTCGGCGAAGCCAGCCGCGGCCTGCTGCGCGCGCTGGTGACGCGGTTCTCCGAGGCCGACGCCCAGGGCATCAAGGACATCGAGCGCACCACCAACCACGACGTGAAAGCGGTGGAGTACTGGCTGAAGAACCGCTTCAAGGGCCATGCCGAACTGGAAGCCGCGGGCGAGTTTGTGCACTTCGCCTGCACCAGCGAGGACATCAACAACACCAGCCATGCGCTGATGCTGCAGGCCGCGCGCGAGCAGGTGCTGCTGCCGGCAATCGACCGCATCATCAACAAGCTGCGCAGCATGGCCGTGGCCATGGCCGAATTGCCCATGCTCAGCCGCACCCATGGCCAGACCGCCAGCCCCACCACCGTGGGCAAGGAAGTGGCCAATGTGGTGGCCCGGCTGGCCACCGCGCGCGAACGCATCGCCGGCGTGGCCCTGCTGGCCAAGATGAACGGCGCGGTGGGCAACTACAACGCCCACCTGGCGGCCTATCCCGAGCACGACTGGCCGGCCTTTGCCCGGATGGTGGTGCAGGAGCGGCTAGGCCTGGTGCTGAACCCTTACACCATCCAGATCGAGCCGCACGACTACATGGCCGAGCTGTTCGACGCGCTGACACGCTGCAACACCATCCTGATCGATTGGAGCCGCGACGTCTGGGGCTACGTCAGCCTGGGTTACTTCAAGCAGCGCTTGAAGCCCGGCGAGGTGGGCAGCTCGACCATGCCGCACAAGGTCAACCCGATCGACTTCGAGAATGCCGAAGGTAACTTCGGCCTGGCCAACGCGCTGCTGACGCACCTGAGCCAGAAGCTGCCGATCAGCCGCTGGCAGCGGGACCTGACTGACAGCACAGTGCTGCGCAACATGGGCGTGGCGCTGGGTTATGCGGTGCTGGGCCTCGATTCACTGGCCAAGGGCCTGGACAAGTTGGAGACCAACGAGGCCGCGCTGGCCGCCGACTTGAACGCTGCCTGGGAAGTGATGGCCGAGGCGGTGCAGACCGTCATGCGCCGCCACGGCCTGCCCGAGCCCTACGAGCAGCTCAAGGCCTTCACCCGCGGCCAGCCGATGACCCGCGCGCTGATGCTGGGTTTTGTCGACAAGCTGGCGCTGCCGGCCGAAGACAAAGCCAGGCTGCGCGCCATGACGCCGGGCAGCTACACCGGGCTGGCGGCGGCGCTGGCGCGTGGCGTATGACAAGCCGGCGCTTCAGCGAGCAGCTGGCCGCCGCCGAGCGGCGTGCCGACTCGCTGCTGTGCGTGGGGCTGGACCCCGAGCCGGCGCGCTTTCCCAGCGCCTGGCGCGGTGACGCTTCGCGCATTTACGACTTTTGCGCGGCAATAGTCGATGCCACCCACGACCTGGTCAGCGCCTTCAAGCCGCAGATCGCCTACTTTGCCGCGCACCGCGCCGAAGACCAACTGGAACGTCTGATCGCCCATATCCAGCACGTGGCGCCTGCGGTGCCGGTGATCCTGGACGCCAAGCGCGGCGACATCGGCAGCACCGCGGAGCAGTACGCGGTGGAGACGTTCGAGCGCTTCGGCGCCGACGCGGTGACGCTGAACCCTTTCATGGGTCGCGATTCGTCCGAGCCTTTCCTGCAACGCAACGACCGTGGTTGCGTGTTCCTGTGCCACACGTCGAATCCTGGCGCGCGCGATTTCCAGGAACTCCGCGTGACCGATGGGAGCGGGGGCGGCGAGCCGTTGTTCCAGCGCATCGCC
>JBBQZM010000284.1:0-3609 GCA_038207685.1 Burkholderiales bacterium | reverse complement strand
GCGCAACCACCTCAGCACCGAGCGCATGCGCAGCAGCATGGAGACCGAGGTCTTCTACTGGCATGGCTACACCGAGATCTGGCTCGCCGGCGGCTGGCGCAAGGCCACGCCGGCCTTCAACCTGAGCCTGTGCGACAAGTTCGGCCTGTTGCCGCTAAATTTCAACGGCCTCGACGATTCGATCTACCACCCCTTTGACCGACACGGCAACCGACACATGGAATACGTCCACCAGCGTGGCACCTTCGACGATCTGCCACTGGCAGCCATCGTGACCGACTTCGATCAGCACTATCCCCGATGGCTGGCCAGCATGGCGCAGCCGCCGGCCGACTTTCAGGCCGAGGTGGATGCCGAGGTGGCAGCCCATCGTCCACCGGGGGCGGCGGCATGAGCGAGACCACCTCCACCAGCACCACCCCCATCGAGGTGCCCGCCGGCTTCCGGGTGATGGACTTCGGCACCGATTTCATTGGCATCAACGGCCCGCTCTACCTGCGCCACGAACGGCCGGCCGATGGCCCGCCGCTGGTGCTGATGGGCTTTCGCGTCGAGAAGCGCCACACCAACCCGATGCACAACTGCCACGGCGGCATGCTGGCGACCTTTGCCGACATGGTGTTGCCGATGTCGATACACCGCAAGGGCCCGGCCGAGATGCGCCACCAGTTTTTGCCCACCGTCAGCCTGCAACTCGATTACATGGCGCCGGCGCCGCTGGGCGCCTGGGTGCAGGGCGAGGCCGAGGTGCTGCGCGTCACGCGCAGCCTGGTTTTTGCGCAGGGCATGATCAGCGCTGACGGCACGCCCTGCCTGCGCATGAGCGGAATCTTCAAGATCGGCAAGCCCTTCAACCGGCCGCTGCCGCCGGCGGTGCACGACTGATCTCGCGATTGATCACGCGCTTGATGACATGCGCCGCGCGCCGCCGGTCCAACCCACCGCTTGCCCTGCCGGCCGGGGATGACGTCCAATGGCCCCAAGCCTGCCATCCCGACCGCCCGCCATGACATCACCCTCCTCGCCCCGCAAGACCCCCGCCGACCTGCGCAGCGCCCGCTGGTTCGCGCCTGACGACCTGCGCAGCTTCGGCCACCGCTCACGCGCGATGCAGATGGGCTACGGCCCTGAAGACTGGGCCGGCAAGCCGGTGATCGCCATCCTCAACACCTGGAGCGATGTCAACCCCTGCCACACCCACTTCAAACAGCGGGTCGAGGATGTCAAGCGCGGCATCCTGCAAGCCGGTGGCTTCCCGCTGGAACTGCCGGCCATCTCGCTGTCGGAGAGCTTCGTCAAGCCGACGACCATGCTCTACCGCAACTTGTTGACGATCGAGGCTGAGGAGCTGATCCGCAGCCACCCGGTCGACGGCGCGGTGCTGATGGGCGGCTGCGACAAGACCACGCCCGGCCTGGTGATGGGCGCGTTGTCGGCCGGCCTGCCCTTCATCTACCTGCCCGCCGGGCCGATGTTGCGCGGCAATGTCAACGGCCAGATCCTGGGCTCGGGCTCGGACGCCTGGAAGTACTGGGACGAGCGTCGCGCCGGCAAGATCGACGATGTGCAGTGGCTGGGCATTGAAGGCGGTATCGCGCGCAGCCACGGCACCTGCATGACCATGGGCACCGCCGCCACGATGATGGGCATCGCCGAGGCGCTGGGCCTCACCCTGCCCGGTGCCAGCAGCATCCCGGCGCCCGATGCCGGCCATCCGCGCATGGCGGCGGCCTGCGGCCGGCGCATCGTCGAGATGGTCTGGGAAGACCTGCGGCCTGAGCGCGTGCTCAGCCGTGCCAGCTTCGACAACGCCATCGCGGTGGCCATGGCCATGGGCTGCAGCACCAACGCCATCGTCCACCTGGTGGCGATGTCGCGCCGCGCCGGCCCGCGCTGCGAAGTGGGTCTGGACGACTTTGACGCCGCCAGCCGCAAGGTGCCGGTGATCGCCAACATCCGGCCCAGTGGCGACACCTACTTGATGGAAGATTTTTACTACGCCGGCGGCCTGCCCGCGCTGATGAACCGCATGGCCAGCCACCTTGACCTGGACGCGATGACGGTCAACGGCCACACGCTGGGCGAGAACATCGCTGGCGCCCATGTCTTCAATGACGACGTGATCCGGCCGCTGGACAAGCCCTTGTATGCCGAGGGTGCGCTGGCGGTGCTGCGCGGCAACATCGCGCCGGATGGCGCGGTGATCAAGCCCAGCGCCTGCGCACCGCAACTGCTGCGCCACACCGGACCTGCGCTGGTGTTCGACAGCTACCCCGAGATGAAGGCCGCTGTCGACGACCCGGATCTCGACGTCACGCCCGGCCACATCATGGTGCTGCGTTACGCCGGCCCCAAGGGCGGGCCTGGCATGCCGGAATGGGGCATGCTGCCGATCCCGACCAAGCTGGTGAAGCAGGGCGTGCGCGACATGCTGCGGCTGTCGGATGCCCGCATGAGCGGCACCAGCTATGGCGCCTGCATCCTGCATGCCGCGCCCGAGGCCTACATCGGCGGCCCGCTGGCGCTGGTGAAGACCGGCGATCTGATCACCGTCGATGTGCCGGCGCGGCGCCTCCACCTGGAAGTCAGCGACGAAGAACTGGCGCTGCGGCGTGCAGCGTGGGTGGCGCCGCCGCCACGCTACGAGCGCGGCTATGGTTGGATGGCGGCCCAGCACATCCTGCAAGCTGACCAGGGCTGCGACTTCGACTACCTGGAAACCCGCTTCGGCGCGCCGGTGGCCGAACCCGACATCTTCTGACCACCGGAAGGCCCCGCATGCCACTCAGCGCCCAGACCCGCGACCAGCTCAAGACGATCAGCACCGCCACCTTGTGCACTGCGCTGTTCAAGCGTGGGCTGCGCAACCAGTTCATCCAGGACGTGCGGCCGCTCAATCCGAACTTGCCCACGATGGTCGGCGAAGCCTTCACGCTGCGCACCATCCCGGCGCGTGAAGATCTGAATCCGATCAGCGTCTTCCAGGACCGCCAGCATCCGCAGCGCCAGGCGGTGGAACAGTGCCCGCCGGGCGCGGTGCTGGTGATCGATAGCCGCAAAGATGCCCGCGCGGCTTCCGCCGGCGCCATTTTGGTCACAAGGCTGATGGTGCGCGGCGTGGCCGGTGTGGTCAGCGACGGCGGCTTCCGCGACTCGCCCGAGATCGCCCAGCTGGCCATGCCGGCCTACCACCAACGGCCCAGCGCGCCGACCAACCTCACCCTGCACCAGGCGCTGGACATCAACGTACCCATCGGCTGTGGCGACGTGGCGGTGTGGCCCGGTGACGTGATGGTGGGCGACGGCGAAGGCGTGGTGGTGATCCCGGCAGCGATCGCCGACGAGATCACCGCCGAGGCGGTGGAGATGACCGCCTTTGAGGACTTTGTCATCGAGCAGGTGCGGGCCGGCCGCTCCATCCTGGGCCTGTACCCGCCCACCGACGAACAAAGCCGCAGCGACTTCGCGGCCTGGCGAACCTCAAAGGGACGCTGAAATGGCACCCCCACGCTCACTTCGTTCGCTGCCCCCCAAGGGGGCGCTCAGTACCTTCGGAACGGCCGGGCGGTACTGACATGATGCCCCCACGCTCACTTCGTTCGCTGCCCC
>JBBQZM010000283.1:0-3661 GCA_038207685.1 Burkholderiales bacterium | reverse complement strand
GCCAGGCTCTGGGCGATCGAGTCGTGCAGTTCGCGCGCCAGCAGGCCACGCTCCTCGGCCACCGCGGTCTCGCGCTGCAGCGCGCCGGCGCGCAAGCCCTCGATGGCGCCGGCCAGGTGGCTGGACAGGGTTTCGAGCAAGGCGCGGTCATCGTCGGCCAGCACCACCGGGTGGCGGTAGAACAGGTCGATCTCGCCGACCAGGCGCTCGTGCAGCCGCACCGGCACGCTGACCACGGTCTCGAAGCCGGCGCGCTGGCAATGGCCCAGCGCACTGCCGGCACCCTGCGGGCGGATCGGGATCACCCGCGTGCTGGCGACTGCTTTCGCCTGCCCGCAGTCGCAGCTGCCGGTGGGTACGCAGTGTTCGTCGTCGACCAGGGACTGGGGCAGGCAGTCGGACGCCAGCAGCAGGTAGCGCTGGTTGGATTCGTCCGACCAGCGCACCGCCGACGCGTCGGCGCGTGCCACCCGGCGCACCTGGCTGGCAAAACCTGCCGCCAGCTCGTCCAGGGTGCCGGCATGGGCGACAAAGGCAGCGGCCTCGTACAGCGCGGCCAGCCGGGCGCGCTCGGTCTCCAGGCCCAGGGTCTTCTCCTGCACCTTGGCCTCCAGGTGCTGGTACAGCCCCTGCAGCGTCTGCGCCATCTGGTTGAAGCCCTTGGCCAGGTCGCCGAACTCGTCCTCGCTGCTCACCTCGACCCGGGCCGTGAGTTCACCGGCGCCCACCTGCATCAGGCCGGCCTGCAGCCTGGCCAGCGGATTGAAGACAAACAGGTAGGCGGCGTAGAGCAGCGTCACCGCACTGCCGATGACCAACACCACCATGACAAACTGGAAAGCGTTCAGGATGGCGGTCAGCTGCGACAGCTGATTCTCGATCGCCGAGACAAAGGCATCGATGCGGCCGACAAAGGCCTCGGCCTGCTGGGTGACCAGGGTGTGCGGCGGCGGTGGCTCGGCCAGCCAGGCTTGCCGTAGTTCGACCCAGCCGCGCTGGGCGTCGGCAAAACTCGCCTGCGACTGGGCATCCCGCGGCAGGAACAAGGGCCGCGACGGATCACCCTGGCGCAGCAGCCGCAGGCTCTGGTCGAATTGCTTGACCAGCGTGGCGCGGCGTTCGGCGTCGCCGTTGTCCATGGCCTGCGCCAGCCGCCAGACCTGCATGCGCATGCGGCCGGCCTCGTTGACGGCCGCCGCGCCGCCCTCGAGTTGCCAGGTCACCCACAGCGTCAAGCCGATCGACAGCAATGCCATGATCAGCAGCACGGCGCCAATGCTGCCGAGCTTGGCGGACAAGGTGCGGGTTTTGCGCATCACCGCACTGTAGCCGGCTGACGCGCTTCGATCTGCGGGCGAATGCTGGCGGGCGGGCTGATACACACCTGTCGCGCGCGATAATCTCCGACCATGAACATCAGCCATTTCGACGACCTGTTGCGCACAGCGCGCCAGCAGACCGAGCCGCAGCGCCTGTTGATGGTGTTTGCCGGCGCCAGCCTGCCGAGCGATGCGACGGCGGCGCAAAGGGCGAGCTTCGAAGCCGGTGAGTCGGGCGAGTTGTCGCCGCTGATGTGTGTGGACAAGGATCCGATGGCCCTGGCAAGCTTCACCGCCCTGGTGGCAGAAGCCGCCGAGGCCGGCGGCCAGCAGCCCTGGGCGCTGGTCTTTGCCGCGGCGCTGCCGGGGCACAACGGGCAGCCGCCAACGGCGGTGCAGGTGGACGCCGCTTTGCAGCGGGTCACCGAGCAGGTGCGCAGCGGCGACATTGCGCTGCTGATCCCCTTCGATCGCCTGGGCCGCGCAGTGCGCCTGGGCTGATCACGCGCGCCGAGTTCGTCCCGCCGGCGGCGATCAGCTGCGCTGGCACGAGCCGGCCTGGCTGCGGGTGGCGGTCTTCATCGGCTACTGCCATGGGGTGGCCGGCGCTCAGGCCGGTGCCGTGCCCCGACCGCGCAGCATGTCGGGCGTGACCAGCGTGATGCCGCGCTCGGTGACATGGAAGCGCTGGCGATCCAAGGCCGGGTCGAGACCGACACACAGGCCGTCGGGCAGCTCGCAGCGTTTGTCGATCACCGTGCGGCGCAACTGCACGTTGCGGCCGATGCGCACATGCGGCAGCAGCACTGAATCATCGACCCGGCTGCCCTCGCCAATGCGCACGTTGTGGAACAGCACCGAGCGATGCACCGCCGCGCCGCTGACGATGCAGCCACCCGACACCAGTGAATCAATCGCATGGCCGCGCCTGCCGTCTTCATCGAGCACGAACTTGGCGGGCGGCCGCTGTAGCTGCCGGCTGGGCATCGGCCAGTCGTCGTCGTAGAGGTTGAGTTCGGGCACCACCTGGGTGAGGTCCATGTTGGCCTCCCAGTAGGCGTCGAGCGTGCCGACATCGCGCCAGTACGGCCGGTTGTCGGCCATGTTGACGCAGCTGGTTTCGAAGCGATGGGCCAACACCCGTGCCCGGCCCAGCAGCCCCGGGATGATGTTCTTGCCGAAGTCGTGGCTGGAATGCGCGTCGGCGGCGTCGCGCTCCAACTCGCGGATCAGGCAATCGGTGTCGAAGACATAAATGCCCATGCTGGCCAGCGCCTGGCCGGGCTGGCCGGGCAGCGGTGCCGGCCGGTCAGGCTTCTCCTGGAAGGCCAGCACACGTTGCTGGTCGTCGACCGCCATGACGCCGAACTCGCTTGCCTGCACCAGGGGCACCTCGATGCAGGCCACCGTCAGCTCGGCGCCGCTGGCGGCATGTTCGGCCAGCATCACCGCATAGTCCATCTTGTAGACATGGTCGCCACCCAGGATCAGCGTGTGGCGGGGTTTCAGCTCGCGCAGCAGGTCGAGGTTCTGGAACACCGCGTTGGCGGTGCCGCTGTACCAGCCTTCACCGAGTTGCTGCTGTGCCGGCACCACGTCCACATACTCGCCCAGGCTGGCCTCCAGGAAGCCCCAGCTGTGCTCGACATGGCGGATCAGGCTTTGCGCCTTGTACTGGGTCAGCACGCCGATGCGGCGCAGGCCGGAGTTGACGCAGTTGCTGAGCACGAAGTCGATGATGCGCATGGTGCCGGCGAAGGGCACTGCCGGCTTGGCGCGGTGGTCGGTCAGCGGCCCCAGTCGGCTGCCGCGGCCGCCGGCCAGCACCAGCGCATAACTGCCCGAGATCAGCGCACGGGGTGAATTGGTGGTCATGGTCAACTCCTGTGGCAGCGGCTGGTCAACAGGCGCGGCCCCTTGTCTCGTCTGATGGTGGGTCGCCCCGGGTCGCCCCGGTCGGCGCTGCGGTGCTCGCTCAGCCCTGCAGCGCGGCCTGCGCTGCGGCCAAGCGAGCGATCGGCACGCGGAACGGCGAGCAGCTGACGTAGTCCAGCCCGGCGCGGTGGAAAAAGGCCACCGAAGCCGGATCACCGCCATGCTCGCCGCAGACACCGGTTTCGATGCCGGGCCGCACCGTGCCGCCCTTTTGCACCGCCATCTCGACCAGCCGGCCCACGCCCTTCTGGTCGATGCTGCGGAAGGGGTCGTGCTCGTAGATGCCTTGCGCCAGGTAATCGGGCAGAAACTTGCCGGCGTCGTCGCGCGAAAAACCCATCGTCATCTGCGTCAAGTCGTTGGTGCCGAAAGAGAAGAACTCGGCCTGGCCGGCGATGCTGTCGGCT
>JBBQZM010000282.1:0-3662 GCA_038207685.1 Burkholderiales bacterium | reverse complement strand
GGGTCGTGCTCGTAGATGCCTTGCGCCAGGTAATCGGGCAGAAACTTGCCGGCGTCGTCGCGCGAAAAACCCATCGTCATCTGCGTCAAGTCGTTGGTGCCGAAAGAGAAGAACTCGGCCTGGCCGGCGATGCTGTCGGCTACCAGCGCGGCGCGCGGTGTCTCGATCATCGTGCCCAGCAGGTAGTCGATGCGCTCGCCGCGCTCAGTGAACACCGCCTCGGCGGTGCGGCGGATGACCCGTGCCTGGGCGTTGAATTCACGCACCGTGCCGACCAGTGGCACCATGATTTCGGCCTTCACGGTCACGCCCTTGGCGCGCGTGTTCAGCGCCGCCTCGAACACCGCGCGCGCCTGCATCTCGGTGATCTCGGGAAAGCTGATGCCCAAGCGGCAGCCGCGGTGGCCCATCATCGGGTTGAACTCGTGCAGTTCTTCGACACGCATGCGGATCTTGCCTTGCGAGACCTTCATCTGCTGCGCCATCACTTTCTGGCCGGCCTCGTCGTGCGGCACAAACTCGTGCAGCGGCGGATCGAGCAATCGGATCGTCACCGGCAGCCCGTCCATGACGCTGAACAAGCCTTCAAAATCGCCGCGCTGCATCGGCAGCAGCTTGGCCAGCGCCTGGCGTCGGCCGGCTTCGTCGTCGGCCAGGATCATCTCGCGCACCGTGTTGATGCGGTCGCCTTCAAAGAACATGTGCTCGGTGCGACACAGGCCGATGCCGGTGGCGCCGAAGTTGCGGGCCACCGCGGCTTCCTCGGGGGTGTCGGCATTGGCACGCACGGCCAGGCGCTTGTACTTGTCGGTCAGCGCCATCAGCGCGCCGAAGTCACCCGACAACTCGGCTTCCTTGGTGCCGATCTGGCCGGCAAAGACCTCGCCGGTGGAGCCGTTGAGCGACAGCCACTCACCTTCGGCATAGGTTTGATCGCCGATGTGCATGACCCGCGCCTTGGGATCGACGTGCACCGCACCGGCGCCCGACACGCAGCACTTGCCCATGCCACGCGCCACCACCGCGGCATGCGAGGTCATGCCGCCGCGGGCGGTGAGGATGCCCTGGGCCACGCTCATGCCGCGCAGGTCTTCCGGTGAGGTCTCCTGGCGCACCAGGATCACCACCTCGCCGCGCTTGACCCAGTCGGCCGCCTCGTCGGCATGGAACACGATGCGGCCGCTGGCCGCGCCCGGCGAGGCCGGCAGGCCGCGGGCGATCGGCGTTGCCGCCTTCAGCGCCGCGGGGTCGAAGATCGGGTGCAGCAAGTCGTTCAGCCGATCGGGCGTGACGCGTTGCAGCGCGGACTTCTCGTCGATCATGCCTTGTTCAAGCATCTCCATCGCGATACGCACCATGGCCGCGCCGGTGCGCTTGCCGTTGCGCGTCTGCAGCATCCAGAGCTTGCCCTGCTGGATGGTGAACTCCAGGTCCTGCATGTCCTTGAAGTGGTTCTCCAGCGTGGTTTCGGCCTGCAGCAGCTGCCGGTAGTTGTCGGGCATCAGCTCTTCGAGCGACGGATACAGGCGGCGCCGATCGTCCTCGTTGACCATCGCCAGCTCGGCCCAGCGCCGCGAGCCCAGCAGCGACACCTGTTGCGGCGTACGGATGCCGGCCACCACGTCCTCGCCCTGGGCGTTGACGAGAAATTCGCCGTTGAAGACGTCTTCGCCGGTGCCGGCGTCGCGCGTGAAGGCCACGCCGGTGGCGCTGTTGTCGCCCAGGTTGCCGAACACCATGGCCTGCACGTTGACGGCGGTGCCCCAGCTCTGCGGGATGTCGTTGAGTTCACGGTAGACACGGGCGCGGTCGTTGTTCCAGCTCTCGAACACCGCCACCACCGAGCCCCAGAGCTGCTCCCAGGGATCGGTCGGGAAGTCGCGGCCGATGCGGGCGCGGATCAGCGACTTGAAGCGCGCGACCAACTCTTTCAGGTCCTCGGTATCGAGCGCGGTGTCGAGTTGCACACCACGCTGTTCCTTGAGCATGTCGATGATCACCTCGAAGGGGTCATGCTCTTCCTTGGAGGCCGGCTTCAGGCCCATCACCACGTCGCCGTACATCTGCACGAAGCGGCGGTAGGAGTCCCAGGCAAAGCGGGCATCACCGGTGCGTTCGGCCAGGCCGACGACGGCCTCGTCGTTGAGACCCAGGTTGAGGATGGTGTCCATCATGCCGGGCATCGATGCCCGGGCGCCCGAGCGCACCGACAGCAGCAGCGGATCGGCCGCGTCGCCGAAGTGTTTGCCCATCTCCTGCTCGACAAAGGCCACGCCTGCGCGCACCTCGGCCTCGATCAGCTTGAGCGCCGCCGCTTTGCCATGCTCGGTGAATGTGGTGCAAGCCTCGGTGCTGATGGTGAAGCCCGAAGGCACGGTGATGCCCAGGCGGCACATCTCGGCCAAGTTGGCGCCCTTGCCACCGAGCAGGTTTTTCATCGTGGCATCCCCCTCGGTGCGGCTGCTGCCGAACAGGTAGACAAACTTGGAGGTGGTGGTCATGGTGGTGATTGAGGTGATGGGCGGGCAGTGGAGGTCAGGCGTGAGCTTCAGCGATGCGCAGCCGCCGCGACTTGACCGTGATCAACGGCGGCGTCGGCACTGGCCTCTTAGCCCGGTAGGTTGGAGTGGCAATTCCAACACTTGTGGGCAGGAGTCTGGTCATGCCAGAACCCGCCCCCGTGGTGGTGGACATGCCGTTGGAGTTCACGCTGTTCACTCCCACCTACCGAGCTGGCCCACGGCGCTGGCCGGCCGCTTCTACCGCAACGGCCCGGTGCTTTACGAGCGCAACGGCGAGCGCTACCACCACTGGTTCGATGGCGACGGCATGGTGCAGCAGTTCACCCTGGCCGCAGGCCGCATTACCCATCGCGGGCGGCTGGTGCGCACCGCCAAGCTCGAATCGGAAGCCCGGGCCGGCCGCTTCCTGATGCATGCGTTCGGCACGGCCATCGAAGGCGGCCCGCCGGGCACCGGGCGCCGGGCCGGACAGTTTCAACACCGCCAACACCAACGCCCTGGAACACGCCGGCCGTGTTCTGGCGATGTGCGAAGCTCGGTAGGTTGGAGTGGCAACTCCAACACTTTGTGTGCAGGGGTCTGGTCATGCCAAAACTGTCGCCGTGAGTGTGGCAATGCCGTTGGAGTTCACTCTGTTCACTGCAACCTACCGAGCTTCGAGGCCAAGTCGCCCGAAGAATAAGGTCGCGAATGATAATTTGATGCGATAACATCAAATCATCATTCGACGAGAGCCCGTGATGCGTACCACGCTGGACATAGACGACGACGTGCTCGATGCCGCCAAAGAATTGGCGCGGCGGCAAAAGGTGTCTGCGGGCAAGGTGGTGTCGCAACTGCTGCGCCTGGCCCTGTCGGGTCAGGTTCAGGGTCCGGGTCCGGGCTCGGCAGCCCAGGCGGCGGCTGTCACGGTAGGCGGTTTCCGCCCATTTGCCGCCCGGGGCGTGGTGGTCTCCGACGACTTGGTCAACGCGCTGCGCGACGCTGAAGGGGTCTGAAGTGCGCTCGCTGCTCGACGTCAACGTGCTGATCGCGTTGCTCGACGCGGCGCACATCCACCATGCGTTGGCCAGCAACTGGCTGCAACGCGAAATCGGCGCCGGCTGGGCCTCGTGTCCGATCACCCAAAACGGCTGTATC
>JBBQZM010000281.1:0-3695 GCA_038207685.1 Burkholderiales bacterium | reverse complement strand
GCGGCCAAGGTGTCGATCTTCTCGTCGGGCCTGCTCGGCTCGATGAGCGGCAGCGTGATCAGCAATGTGCTGACCACCGGCACGATGACGATCCCGGCGATGAAGCGCAGCGGCATGAAACCGTCCACCGCCGCCGCGGTCGAGGCCTGTGCCTCCACCGGCGCGGTGCTGGCGCCACCGGTGATGGGCGCCACCGCGTTTGTGATGGCCGAGTTCCTCGACATCTCTTACGCCCAGGTGGCGCTGGCTGCGGCGGTGCCGGCGGTGCTGTACTACTTTGCGCTGTTCATGCAGATCGACGGCCTGGCCGCGCGCAGCGGCATGGTGGGCCTGCCCAAGTCTGAGCTGCCGCTGCTGCGCGATGTGTTCCGCCAGGGCTGGTACTTCATCTTCGTCATCATCCTGCTGGTGGTGCTGCTGCTGGTGATGAAGCGCGAGAACTGGGCGCCCTGGCTGGCCACGGCGCTGCTGCTGGTGCTCAACCAGCTGTTTTCGCCGCAGCGCTGGGGCCGCAAGGAAGTGTTCGCCTTCATCGAGGGCAATGGCCGGGTGTTTGTCGAACTGGTGGCCATCCTGGCCGGCGTGGGCCTGCTGGTTGGCGCCTTCTCGCTGACCGGACTGACCGGCACGCTGACCACCGAGCTGCTGTTCATCGCCGGTGATTCGCCGCTGCTGCTGATGCTGATGGGCGCCATCACCAGCTTTGTGCTCGGCATGGGCATGACCATCACCGCCTGCTACATCTTTCTGGCAGTGCTGCTGGCGCCCAGCCTGATCAAGGTGGGGCTCGATCCGCTGGCCGTGCACATGTTCATCATGTACTGGGGCATGGTCTCGTTCATCACACCGCCGGTGGCGCTGGCGGCGTTTGCAGCCGCCTCGGTGGCCAAGGCCAACCCAATGGAAACTGGCCTGCAGGCGATGAAGATCGGCAGCATCATCTACTTCGTGCCCTTCTTCTTCGTGATGAACCCGTCATTGGTGCTGCAAGGCAGCATGAGCGACTTCGCGATGCACTTCACCACCGCCTTGATCGGCGTGGCCCTGGTCTGCAGCGGCCTGCAGGGCTACCAGCAGGGCGTGGGTGATTTGCGACGCTGCGGCGCGCTGGAGTGGCCGGTGCGCGTGGCGCTGATGATCGGCGGGCTGATGTTCATCGCCCCCGGCGGCGGTCTGATGCCGCTGTCGCCGCTGCAGATGACCGGCGCTGCGCTGTTGTTGACGGTGCCGGCGCTGTTGTTTGCCAAGCTGCGCGCCCGCCGCGCGGCTTGAAGGCTGGCAACCGGGCCAGCCCGGTAGGTTGGAGTGGCAACTCCAACAAGCCCGGTAGGTTGGAGTGGCAACTCCAACAATTTTGTGCAGGGGTCTTATCGTGCCCAGTGCCCAGTGCCCAGCAGCTGCCGTTGGAGTTCACTGTGTTCACTGCAACCTACCGCGCTGGGCCAATGGCACTCAATCCACCCGCGCCCCCGATTGCTTGACGATGCGCGCCCATTTGGCGCCGTCGTCGCGGATGACCTTCATGAACTCGTCCGAGCTGCTGGTGTAGGGCTCAAAGAACTGGCCCCGCGTGATCTGGCGCATCTCGGGCGAGCGCAGCACGGTCACCAGCGCGCTCTGCAGCTTGTCGGCCACCGGCTTGGGCAGGCCGGCCGGCGCCATGATGCCGAACCACAGATCGCTGCCGGCGGCGCTGTAGCCCGGCACACCGGCTTCTTCCATGGTCGGCACATCGGGCGCAAACGGGCTGCGCTTGCTGCTGGTGACGGCCAGCGCACGTACCCGGCCACCGCGGCTTTGCGGGATGGCGACGTTGAGGATGTCGAACATGAAGGTGATCTGGCCGCCCAGCACATCGTTGAGCGCCAGCGCGCTGCCCTTGTAGGGCACATGCTGCATGGGCGCGTCGGTCACCATCTTCAGCACTTCGCCCGACAAGTGGTTGGACGAGCCGTTGCCGGCAGAACCGAAGCTCACCTTGTCGGGGTTGGCCTTGGCATAGTCGACCAGTTCCTTCACCGTCTTGGCCGGGTGGTTGGCGTTGATCACCAGCATGTTGACGTAGGACACCGCCAGTGTCAGCGGCGTGAAGTCCTTGATCGGGTCGTAGCCGATGCGGCTGCCGTACAGCGCCGGATTGATGGCATGGGTACCGGTGGTGGACAGGCCGATGGTGTAGCCGTCAGGCGCCGACTTGGCCAGCGCGGCCATGCCCACGCCACCGCCGGCACCGCCGCGGTTCTCGACCACCACCGGCTGGCCCAGCGCTGCCGACAACTGCTGCGCCACGGCGCGCGAGAAGGTATCGGTCGGGCCGCCGGGCGGAAACGGCACGATCCACTTGATCGGGCGCGACGGCCAGACCTCGGTCTGCGCGTGCGCTGTGCCGAGGGTCGGGCCGGCCAGCGCGGCGGCAGCGGCCAGCGACAGAATTAGGCGGCGGTGGGATGGGCGGTTCATGGGGATTCCTTGCAGCAGATCGGGCCCGCCAGTATGCGCAAGGCCAGCCCGGCGCGGCTTCACTTCCCCCAAACACCGGGTTTGTCCGGGTCTGCGGCGGATCGCGGCACCCCGGGCGCCATGCCGTCAAGTGCAGGCCGGGGCAAATCAGGGCTGAACTGGGCCGCCAAGCCCGATATGCTGGCGCCCCCGCACCGCTGACGGCCTGCGGCCGCCTGGAGAAAACACCGCATGAACAACGAACAGTCTGCCCACCCGGCCACGCTGCTGCGCAACCCCGGCGTGCCGCTGGACGCCGGCTGGGTGGCCTCGCGCCGGGTCAACCAGCCGGCGGTGCTGGCGCGGGTGGCGGCGCTCAATGGCGGGCGCAGCATCAAGCAAGCGCACCAGGCCGCCTGGCTGGTCAAGGTGATCCAGTGCATCGACCTGACCACGCTGTCGGGCGACGACACACCGGGCCGCGTCGCGCGGCTGTGTGGCAAGGCGCGGCGGCCGCTGCGCGATGATCTGCTGGCCGCGCTCGGGCTGAGCAACCTGCAGGTGGGCGCGGTCTGCGTTTACCACGAGATGATCGCGCCGGCCGTGCGTGCGCTGGCTGGCTCGGGCATCCCGGTGGCGGCGGTGTCCACCGCCTTTCCGGCCGGCCTGGCCAGCCTGGAGACCAAGCTGCGCGAGATCGAGTTGTCGGTGGCCGCCGGCGCGATGGAGATCGATATCGTCATCAGCCGCCGCCATGTGCTGCTGACCGACTGGGCGGCGCTGTACGACGAGGTCAAGGCCTACCGCGCAGCCTGCGGCCCGGCGCACATGAAGACCATCCTGGCCACCGGCGACCTGGCCACACTGGAGAACGTGGCGCGTGCCTCCTGGGTCTGCATGATGGCCGGCGCCGATTTCATCAAGACCTCCACCGGCAAAGAGGGCGTCAACGCCACGCTGCCGGTATCGCTGGTGATGGTGCGGGCGATCCGCGAGTTCCACCAGTTGCATGGCTTCCAGATTGGCTACAAACCGGCCGGCGGCATTGCCAGCGCCAAGCAGGCGCTGCAGTACCTGGTGCTGATGAAAGAGGAGCTGGGCGATGACTGGCTGCGGCCGGCGCTGTTCCGCTTTGGCGCGTCAAGCCTGCTGACCGACGTTGAGCGCCAGATCGAACACTTTGTCACCGGCCAATATTCGGCCAACCACCGCCACGCGATGGTCTGAGCGCACCACGATGAACACCGCCAACAAGA
>JBBQZM010000280.1:0-3810 GCA_038207685.1 Burkholderiales bacterium | reverse complement strand
CGCCTTCGAGGTGCACTACCTGCCGCGCCAGCGCGAGGCAGGTCTCAATGACCTGTACCCCGGCTCGGTGGTGCGCACGCTGATGGAATCGGTGGCGCTGGAGACCGCTGCCCTCTACGCGCAGATGGACGCGGTCTACCGCGCCGGCTTCATCGACACCGCGTCAGGCGGCGCGCTTGACCATGTGGTGGGCTTGCTCGGCCTGCAGCGCGTGCGCGCCGGGCGCCATGGCACCGAGTTGCGCTTCAGCCGGAGCGCCAATGCCCGCGGCGCGATCACGCTGCCGGCCGGCACCCGGGCCGCCACCGCCGATGGCGCGATCGAGTACGAGACGCTGGCCGACCTGACGCTGGCCGACGGCCAGGCCAATGCCAAGGTGCCGGCGCGCGATACCGTGGCCGCCAACGACGCGGTGGCCGCTGATACGCTGACGCTGCTTACCCGCCCGGTGGTGGGCATCGCGGCGGTCAGCAACCCGGCGGCCTCCAGCCGGCTTTCGCGCGACGAGACCGACGACGAGTTGCGCACCCGCGCGCGCCGCTTCCTGGTCGGCTCGGAGCGCGGCACGCTGGCGGCGATCGAGGCGGCGGTGCTGGCCGAAGGTGTGCGCGCCGAGATCACCGAGCCCGAGCCGGGCCGCGTGCTGGTGCTGCTGCAGGGCGCGGTGCTCGACGAAGACCCGCTGGCCCGCGTGCGCGCGGCGGTCGACCGTGTGCGCCCGGCCGGCGTGCTGGTGCAGGTGCTGGCCGGCGACGCGCCGGTGAAGGTGGCGGTCGACCTGCGGCTGACCAGCGCAGCCGGCCTGCTGGAGGCCGAGTTGCGCGCCATGCAGGACCAGATCCGCCAGCGTGTGGCCGATTACCTGTTGGCCCTGCCGCTCAAGGACGACGGCAGTGTCAGCAAGCTGATCGGCCTGGCGATGGGCGTGGCCGGTGTCGAGGACGCCCGGCTGACGGCCGTGCACGCCGGCACCGACGACGTGCTGCAACTCGCCACCGGCAAGCTGACGCTGGCCAACCGCAGTACCGAGCTGGGTGAGATCCGCATCAGCGACCCGGCGCTGGCCACCGGGCTGACGCTGGTGCTGCGTTACCCGCGCGACGCCACCATCCCCGACCAGGCTGCGGCGCAAGCGGCGGTGGAGGCCGCGGTGGGCACGCTCAATGATCTGGCGGCACTGGCTGATCCGGCCAACGATGCCAAGCGTGTGCTGGGCTGGGGCCGGCTGACGAGGCTGTTGCCGCTGCCCGTCGACGGCTTCGTGCCGGCCACGCTGGCGGCGCAATGGGCCGGCAGCTCGGGTGCCAGTGATGCCGATGTGCTGATGTACAGCGTGCAGTGGGTGCTCAGCCGGCCCACCGGCGTGAGCCAGGCGCTGGACGCGACGGCCGCGCCGAACATCGCGCTGGGCACCGAGGAGCGGCTGTCGGTGGTGCGCGTCAGCGTTGATGTCAAGCCCAAGCCGGTGGCCTGAGTGCCTGTGACGCCATGAGCAGCAGCACCCGACTCGTCGACAACCTGCCCAGCCTGTGGCGGCCGCAGCCGGGTGACCGCACCTTGCTGGCCGAGTGGCTGGCGGCGGTGGGCCAGGCGCTGGACGGCGCCGCCGCCGATGCCCAGCATGTGCTGCGTGCGCATTGGGCCGACACCGCCGATGCGGCAGTCTGGGACGCGCACTACGCCGCGCTGCGGCGCGAGCGCGGGCAGGGCGCAGCCAACGTGAAAGACCCGCGGGACCGCCGCGAGATCCAGCGCTACCCCTACCTCAACGATCTGACGCGACTCGCCGCGCTGCTTGATTTGCCACCCTGGCGCGACCCGGCCAGCCTGCGCGAAAGCGTCGAGGGCTACCGCCAGCGCGTGGCCGACGTGATCGACGCCTACAGCGCGGGCCTGACCACCGTGGCCGCGCTGCGCCGGCTGGTCGACGCCGCGCTGCCCGAGGACATGGCCGCGCCGCTGGCCGCACAGCGGGGTCGTTTTGCGATCGAGGAACCGGTGGCGCTGCGGCGCACGGTGTTGCCGCTGACCGCGCCGCCCACGGTGCAGGAGGGCGATCGTGTCGGACCGCTGGCGCGCTTTGCCCTGGCCAGCGCGGGCACGCCCGGCTTCGTGATCGAGGGCGTGGCCGCCGCGGCGCCGCTGGGCGAGACCGTGGCGCCGATGGTCGAGCGCTACACACCCGCGGCCGTGGTCAAAGGCATCGCCGTGGCCTACACCGGCACGCTGGCCGAGGGTCAGGCACTTCGCCTGCTGCCTATGCGCCGCAGCTGGCTGCTGCGCGAGGCCGGGCTGTGGGCCAGCGCCGAGGAAACCCCGGCCCTGGCGGCGCGCGACCCTTCGGCCAACGGGCCCTGGGCCGAGGTCGCCAACCTGGGCGCCGGCGCGCTGTCCTGCGCCAGCGCCGCGTCCGATGGCACGCTGTGGGTCATCCAACATGACGAACCGGCCTGGCGGGTGCAGCGCTTCGACGGTACTGCCTTTGCCGCCGAGGAGGCCGACGCGCCCGCCGGCCCGTTCCACGTGCTGCTGTGCCAGGGTGATTCGGCCTGGCTGGGCACCGACGCCGGCCTGTTCCGCTGCTTGCTGTGGCCGCCGGCCGGCCCGCGCCGATGGGCCGCGGTGGCGGGCGTGTCGGGCGCGGTGCGGGTGCTGCTGGCCGAGCCGGATGGCGACGGCCTGCGCGCCGCGGGCGCCGAGGGCGTGTGGCTGCTGGACGGCGACGGCACGCTGGTTGCGCAGCGCCATGCCACGCTCGACCTGGTGGCCTATCGCTTCGATGGCCCGGCTGAAGCCAGCAGCAGCGCTGAATGGCTGGCCACCGCCTCGGCGCTGTTCAGCCACCGCCAGGGCAGGAGCTGGCGCTTTGCTGGTGCCGCCGTGTCCGAGAGCTTGGCCGACTGGGAAGCCTGCACGCCCGACAACACCCAGACCAGCCCGCTGCCCACGGTGAGGGACCTGGCGCACACCCGTGACGGCAGCCTGTGGCTGGCCACTGACGACGGCCTGGCGCGCTGGGTGGTGACCGACAACGGCGTGACCCGGCTCGAGGCCCTGCCCGAACTGGTCAGCGGCCGGGTGCAGCGCCTGCGGGTGGATGACCGCGGCATGCTGTGGGTGGCGAGCGGCGCGGGGCTGTTCCGCTTCGACGGTCGCGATCTGGCGCAGCACGACCTGGACAAGGCGCTGTGGCAGCCGCTGGGCGCGGCCGACACCGTCTACCCCGACGACACCCGCGCCGCGCCGCGCGGCCACTGGCGCTATGACCGCGACAGCAGCCGCTGGCTGCGCCACGACGGTCGCCGCTTTGCGCCGGCCACGCTGGCCGCCCGCAATCAGCCCTCGGTACCGGTGACCGATGTGCTGCAGCGCCCGGCGCTGCGCGCCGAGCTCGGCAGCTTCGACGGCAGCCAGTTCCAGCCCAGCGCCGAGGTGCCGGCCGCCCAGCTTCGGCTGCGTCTCAAGCCGGCCGAGGACCGCATCGTCGACGGTGTGGCGCCCTACCTGCCGGCGTCGCTGCCGGGCGCCAGCTGGCGTTATCTGCAGCTGGCCGAGAACCCTGTGCCCCCTGGCGCCGGCCGGCCGTGGTGGTCGACCGAAGGCCAGTTGTTCCCGCAGCCGCAGCGCCGCGCAGCGGTGCCGGGCCACCACCGCGCGGATGCAAGTACCTTCGAGGGGGATGCTTTTTTCGGCGAGGGCCAGTTCGACCAATCGCTGTTCGTTTACCCGCCCTCGGCGCGGCTGTGGGCCCTGCCACCGGCCACGCCGGCGCTGGGCATCCGCGTGCGCCTGCTGCTGGCCGACCCGGCG
>JBBQZM010000279.1:0-3823 GCA_038207685.1 Burkholderiales bacterium | reverse complement strand
CGGCAGCTTCATCGGCAAGAACGTGGTGCTGATGCCCAGCTACGTGAACATCGGCGCGTATGTGGACGAAGGCACCATGGTCGACACCTGGGCCACCGTGGGCAGCTGCGCGCAGATCGGCAAGAACGTGCACTTGTCGGGCGGCGTGGGCATCGGCGGCGTGCTCGAGCCGTTGCAGGCCAACCCCACCATCATCGAAGACAACTGCTTCATCGGCGCCCGATCCGAGGTGGTCGAGGGCGTGATCGTCGAGGAAAACTCGGTCATCAGCATGGGCGTTTACCTCGGCCAGAGCACGCCAATTTATGACCGCGAGACCGGCGAGACCAGCTACGGCCGCATCCCTGCCGGCTCGGTGGTGATCTCGGGCAGCCTGCCGCGCGATGGCGGCAAGTACAACCTGTACTGCGCGGTGATCGTCAAGAAGGTCGACGCCGGCACGCGGGCCAAGACCAGCATCAACGACCTGCTCCGCCCCTGAAGCATGGGCACTTTGCTGCTGCGCCTGCCAATCTCGGGCCTCCGAGGCTCGCCGTACGGGTGTACGGCTGCGCTTCTCGACCCAAGCTTGGCACGCTCGCGACGCAAATTGCCCACGCTTCACCGCATCGGCCAAATCGAAGGCAGGAGAACCGCATGAGTGGACGCATGGAACGCGTGATGCGGCTGATGGCCGAGCGCCATGCCTCGGACGTGTTCCTGTCGGCCAACATGCCGGTGTTGATCAAGATCCACGGCCAGATGCTGCAGCTGTCCGACCAGATCCTGACGCCCCAGCAGCCGCGCCAGTTGCTGGCCGAGGTGCTGAGCCCGCAGCAACTGGAGGAGCTCGAAGACACCGGCGAACTCAATGTCGCGGTGGCGATCGACCGGGTCGGCAGTTTCCGCATTTCGGGCTTCAAGCAGCGCGGCACGGTGGCCGGCGTGATTCGGCACATCCCGCACATCATCCCAACGCTGGAAGCGCTCAAGCTGCCGGCCATGCTGGGCCAGATGGTGCTGGAGCGGCGCGGCCTGATCCTGATGGTGGGCGCCACCGGCTCGGGCAAGAGCACCACCATGGCGTCGATGCTGGAGTTGCGCAACCGCACCCTGCCCGGTCACATCCTGACCATCGAAGAACCGATCGAGTTCCTGTTCCAGAGCAAGAAGTGCATGGTCAACCAGCGCGAAGTCGGCCGGGACACCGAGTCGCTGCAAATTGCGCTGAAAAACGCCCTGCGCCAGTCGCCCGATTGCCTGATGATCGGCGAGATCCGCGACCGCGAAACCATGAGCTCAGCGCTGAGTTATGCCCTGTCAGGCCACTTGGTGCTGGCCAGCATGCATGCCAACAACAGCCACCATGCACTGGGCCGCATCCTCTCTTTTTACTCACCCGAGGCACGAAGCGTGATGCTGGCGGATTTGGCGGCCGGGCTGCGCGCCATCGTCTCGCAACGCCTGCTCAAGGCCGAAGGCGGCGGCCGGGTGCCGGCGGTGGAGGCCTTGTTCAACACCAACCTGGTGGCCGAGCTGATCGGCAAGGGCGACTTCGCCGGCGTCAAGGAAGCGGTGGAGAAATCCATGGCCGAAAGTTCCTGCAGCTTCGAGGAGTCGCTGGCCATGTTGATCCAGAGCGGCACCGTCAGCCGCGACGAGGGCCTGTCCCATGCCGATTCGGTTACCGACTTGATGTGGCGGCTGCAGAACAGCAACGCGGCGATCTCGCGCATCACGCCCGTGGCGATCGACAAGGAAGAGCCCGAGTACACCGATTTCAGCGTCGACGTGATGCCCGAGGGCTTTGTGCCCAAGCCCGGCGGTGGCGGTGGCGCAGGATTTCCGGCCTTGCAGAAGTGATGAACGACGACCTCGATACGCTGCGCCTGCTGGAGCTGCTGATCGCCCGCCCGTCGGTCACGCCCGATGACGCGGGTTGCCAGGGCCTAGTCAGCGCGCACCTGGCGCCGCTGGGCTTTGCTTGCGAGCGCCTGGTCTGCGGCCCCGACAACCATCCGGTCAGCAACCTCTGGGCGGTGCACCGCGGCAGCCGGCCCGGGCCCACCGTGGTGCTGGCCGGCCACACTGACGTGGTGCCCAGCGGCCCGCTGGGCTCCTGGGCCAGCGACCCGTTTGTGCCCAACCACCGCGACGGCCGGCTCTACGGCCGCGGCGCGGCCGACATGAAGACCTCGATCGCCGCCATGACCGTGGCGGCGGCTGAATTTGTGCAGCAGCATCCCGATCACGCCGGCAGCCTGGCCCTGCTGTTCACCAGCGACGAAGAAGGCCCGGCCATCGACGGCACGCTGCGGGTGGTCGAGCTGCTGCAGCAGCGTGGCGAGCGGCTGGACTGCTGCATCGTCGGCGAGCCGACCTCGGTCGACAAGCTCGGCGACATGATCAAGAACGGCCGCCGCGGCTCGCTGTCGGCGCGGCTGGTGGTGCGCGGTGTGCAAGGCCATGTGGCCTATCCGCAGCTGGCGCGCAACCCGATCCATCAGCTGGCACCGGCGCTGGCCGAATTGGCCGGCACCCTCTGGGACGAGGGCAACGAGCACTTTCCGCCCACCACCTGGCAGGTCAGCAACCTGCAGGCCGGCACCGGCGCGCTCAATGTGATCCCGGGCGAAGTGGTGGTGGACTTCAACTTCCGCTTCTCCACCGAATCCACCCCCGAGCAATTGAAGTCGCGTGTCGATGCGCTGCTCGAACGCCACGGCCTCGAGTACGCGGTGCACTGGACGCTGGGCGGCTCGCCCTTCCTCACCCGGCCGGGCACGCTGAGCGCCGCGCTGGCCGCCGCCATCGAGGCCGAGACTGGCCTGTTGCCGGTGTTGTCGACCACGGGCGGCACCAGCGACGGCCGCTACATCGCGCCGATTTGCGAACAAGTGGTCGAGTTCGGCCCGATCAACGCCACCATCCACAAGATCGACGAGCATGTGCTGGTGGCCGACATCACGCCGCTGAAAAACATCTACCGACGCACCCTCGAAAGCCTGTTGCTGTGACGGTCATCGAGCTGATCGAGCGCAGCAGCGCCCGCCTGGCCGAGGCGGGCGTTTGCTTTGGGCAGGGCACGGGCAATGCCTTCGACGAAGCCGCCTGGCTGGTGCTGTGGCGGCTGGGCCTGCCGCTGGATGCGCTGGACGAGGTAGCCGATAACGATGTGCCGCCCGAGAGCGAGTCGGCCGTCGAGGCGCTGGTCACCCAGCGCATCAGCAGCCGCCAGCCCACCGCTTACCTCACCGGCGAGGCCTGGCTGCAAGGCGTGCCTTTCACCGTCGATGCACGAACGATCGTGCCGCGCTCGCTGATCGCCGAGCCGCTGGCCGACGGCAGCATCGACGCCTGGCTCAGCGAGAGCACCCGCAAGGTGCTGGACCTGTGCACCGGCAATGGCAGCCTGGCGGTGCTGGCGGCGCTGGCCTGGCCCGAAGTGCAGGTGGACGCCGCCGACCTCAGCGCCGACGCGCTAGCGGTGGCGCGGCTCAACGTCGATCGCCATGGGCTGGCGGCGCGCATCCAACTGCAACAAGGCGACGGCCTGGCCGCAGTGGCCGGCCAGCGCTACGACCTGATCCTGTGCAATCCGCCCTATGTCAACCAGGCTTCGATGGCCGCGCTGCCGGCCGAGTTCCGCGCCGAGCCAGCACTGGCACTCGACGGCAATGCCGCCGGCAGCAGCGATGGCATGGACTTCATCCGCGCGCTGCTGCGCTACCTGCCCGGCCATCTGACACCCGAAGGTGTGCTGGTGCTCGAGATCGGCCATGAGCGGCCGTTCTTCGAACTGGCTTTCCCTCGGCTGGAAGCCGTCTGGCTGCCCACCAGCGCT
>JBBQZM010000278.1:0-3851 GCA_038207685.1 Burkholderiales bacterium | reverse complement strand
GCTGCTGATGCTGGGCCTGCTGGCCGCCTGGGAACTGGGCGTGCGCGCCGCGGGCATCCCGGCCTACACCCTGCCCGCGCCATCGCTGATCGGGTTGACCTTGGCCGCCAACTTCAGCTCGCTGGCGGCCAGCTGGTGGGTGACGCTGCAGATCACCTTTGGCGCGCTGGCGCTGGCCTGCGCCGGCGGCGTGTTGATCGCCGCGGTGTTTGCGCTGTCGCCGACGCTGGAGCGAGCGCTGTTCCCGCTGGCCGTGGTGCTGCAGGTCACGCCCATCGTGGCGGTGGCGCCGCTGATCCTGATCTATGTCGAGAGCACCACCGCGGCGCTGCTGCTGTGCGCCTGGATCGTGGCCTTCTTTCCGATCCTGTCGAACACGGTGCTCGGGCTGCGCGCCACCGATGGTCACCTGCGCGAGCTGTTCACGCTGTATGGCGCCTCGCGCTGGCAGCGGCTGCAGTTGCTGCGGCTGCCGTCGGCCTTGCCCTACTTCCTTGCCGGGCTGAAGATCTCGGGCGGGCTGAGCCTGATCGGCGCCGTTACCGCCGAGATGGTGGCCGGCGCCGCCGGCCGCGACACCGGCCTGGCCTCGCGCATCCTGGAGGCCAGCTTCCGCACCGAGACACCCAAGATGTTTGCCGCGCTGTTGTTGCTGGTGCTGACCGGCGTGATGATCTTCGCGCTGTTCAACACCTTGTCGCGGGCGCTGCTGGGCCGCTGGCAGGCCACGGCGCACAGTGCCGCCGATTGATTCCCCAACCCGCCCCGCCAGGAGCCTGCCCATGGCCCGACATCCGCTGCCCGTTCTTGCCTCTTCGCTGGCCGCGCTGGCCCTGCTGGCCGGCCTGCCTGCCCAGGCGCAGGACAAGATCAGCTTTGCCACCAACTGGAAGGCGCAGGCCGCCCATGGCGGCTTCTACCAGGCGCTGGCCGACGGCACCTACAAGCAGTACGGGCTGGAGGTGACGATCCAGCAAGGTGGCCCCTCGGTCAACAACCGGCCGCTGCTGCCGGCCGGGCGCATCGACTTCCTGATGACTGGCAACCTGCTGCACAGCTTCGACAACGTGAAGAACGGCGTACCCACGGTGGTGGTGGCGGCGATGTTCCAGAAAGACCCGCAGGCCCTGCTGGCCCATCCCGGCCAGGGCTACGAGAAGTTCGAGGCGTTGAAGACCGCGCCACTGGCCTTGATCGCCAAGGACGGCCAGTTCAGTTGGTGGCAATGGCTCAAGGTGACGCACGGCTTCAAGGACGAGGCGCTCAAGCCCTACAACTACAACCTCGGCCCGTTCTTGGCCAACCCCAAGGCGATCCAGCAGGGCTACTCGGTGGCCGAGCCGATCTATGTGCAGAACCAGGGCAAGTTCACACCAGTGGTGCACCTGCTGGCTGACCATGGCTTTTCCACCTACAGCACGCTGATCGAGGCCCGCGCCGAGATGGTCAAGGCCAAGCCGGAGCTGGTGCAGCGCTTTGTCGATGCCTCGGCGATCGGCTGGGTCAACTACCTTTACGGTAACCGCAAGGCCGCCGCCGCGCTGATGGTCAAGGACAACCCCGAGATGAGCGAGGCCGAGATGGAGGCCTCGGTGGCGTTGATGAAGTCGCAGGGCATCGTCGATTCCGGCGAGGCCGCCAGCGGCGGCATCGGCGCGATGAACACCGCGCGTATCGCCGACTTTTATGCCCAGATGGTCAAGGCCGGGCTGTACAAGGCCGGCGATGTCGACCTGGCCAAGGTGGCCACGCTGCAGTTCGTCAACAAGCGGGTGGGCCAGGACATCAAGGCCAGGCTGGTCGTCAAGTGAGGCCGGCCGGCCGCGCCGGGCTATCCGGCCCCGCCGCCGATAATGACCGGTTCCGTCTTTTCAGGCGCGGCGCCCCGCAAGCGGCGGCGCGCCACTGCCCCATGTCCGATCCAACGCTCGCCAGCCCGCTGGCCAAAGAAGTGCGCCGCCGCCGCACCTTTGCCATCATCAGCCACCCTGACGCCGGCAAGACCACGCTGACCGAGAAGCTGCTGCTGTTCTCGGGTGCGATCCAGATCGCCGGCTCGGTAAAGGCGCGCAAGGCCAGCCGCCATGCCACGTCCGACTGGATGGAGATCGAGAAGCAGCGCGGCATCTCGGTGGCGTCCAGCGTGATGCAGATGGAGTACCGCGACTGCGTCATCAACCTGCTCGACACGCCCGGCCACCAGGACTTCAGCGAAGACACCTACCGCGTGCTGACCGCGGTGGACGCCGCGCTGATGGTGATCGACGCGGCCAACGGCGTCGAGCCGCAGACACGCCGTCTGCTGCAGGTCTGCCGCGCGCGCAACACGCCCATCCTCACCTTCGTCAACAAGATGGACCGCGAGGTGCAAGACCCGCTGAACCTGATGGACGAGATCGAGCGCGAACTCGGCATGACGGTGGTGCCCTTCACCTGGCCGGTGGGCATGGGCAAGTTCTTCGGCGGCGTGATGGACCTGCGCAAGAACCAGATGCGTGTCTTCAAGGGCGGCGCTGACCGCGCCAGCAAGGACGAGGACAACGGCGACGAGATCATCGACGGCCTGGCCAATCCGCTGCTGGGCCAGCGCTTCGGTGCCGCCTACGAGCAGGCGGCAGGCGAGGTGGAGCTGGTGCGCGACGCTGCGCCGGCCTTCGACGAGGCCGCCTTCCTGGCCGGCCAGCAGACGCCGATGTTCTTCGGCTCGGCGGTCAACAACTTCGGCGTGCAAGAGGTGCTGGACGCGCTGGTCGACCTGGCACCGCGGCCCGGTGACCGGCCGGCACTGCAGCGCGTGGTGCGGCCCGACGAGGCCAAGTTCAGCGGCGTGGTATTCAAGATCCAGGCCAATATGGATCCCAGCCACCGCGACCGCATCGCCTTTCTGCGGGTGGCCAGCGGCCACTTCGAGCGCGGCATGCGGCTGAAGGTGGTGCGTTCAGGCAAGGAACTGCGGCCCAACACCGTGGTGAGTTTCCTGAGCCAGCGCCGCGAACTGCTGGACGAAGCCTATGCCGGCGACATCATCGGCATCCCCAACCACGGCGTGCTGCAACTGGGCGACACGCTGACCGAAGGCGAAGCGCTGCAGTTCACCGGCCTGCCTTTTTTTGCGCCCGAGATGTTCCGCAGCGTCGAGGTGGCCGACCCGCTGAAGACCAAGCAACTGAAGGCCGGCCTGACGCAGCTGGGCGAGGAGGGCGCTATCCAGGTCTTCCGCCCGGTGGCCGGCTCTGTGTTGATGCTCGGCGCCGTGGGTCAACTGCAGTTCGAGGTGGTGGCGCACCGGCTGGAGCATGAATACGGCTGCAAGGCGCGCATCAGCCCTTGCCGCTTTCAGATTGCGCGCTGGGTGACCTGCGGCACCGCCCATGGCAACGACGACGGCAATGCTGCCGACGAAAAAGAGCTGGCCCGCTTCATCGACGCCAACAGCCACCGCATGGCTTTCGACGCGGTCAACGCACCCACGCTGCTGGTGGAGTACGCACCCGAATTGCGCGCCATCGAGACCAACTGGCCGAAGATCAGCTTCCACACGCTGCGCGAGCATGCGGGGCTGGTGGGGCAGCAGCGGCAGGACGGATAGTGCCGAGTGTCCCGACCAAAATGGGTCATCAACACGACAGCCAAGTCGACAACTCGTCGGCGACAGGCCGCGGCCTCGGGACAATGGGGCGGTATCAGCTGCACGCCGAGCGCTTCTTCGCCTAGGTCGCCACCGGCGCCAACTTGCGGCAATTCGTCAAGGACAAGTTCGGCGCCATCCTGGCGTGGCGTCCCTGGCGCACGGCTGGGTGCACCTGCGCTGTGCCGACTTCGGCCACGACAAGCGGGTGCTTCAGGCCGCA
>JBBQZM010000277.1:0-3870 GCA_038207685.1 Burkholderiales bacterium | reverse complement strand
TCGGCCGAGTTGGCGGCCATCGCATCCAAGCTGGGCCGCATCCCCACGCTGGCCGAGTACCAGGCCGACATGGGCGTGATCAACCAGGACGGCAGCCAGATCTACAAATACCTGAACTTCGACCAGATCGACGAGTACACCCAGACGGCCAGGAGCGTGACGGTCTGATCGTCCGACTTCAGCGTACTTGCTGAATCATCGGCCCGCCGGGGCAACTCGGCGGGCCGATGTCATTACAGTCGGGCTCCTGCCCTGATCGCCCACTGCCGGACCCTCGCCGCCATGCGCCTGCCTGCCCTGCCTCGACTGCCTTCCACCCTGACCCTGGCGCTGCTGCTGGCGGCGACCTGGCCGCTGCACGCCGCCGAGCTGAAGCTGCGCATCCTGGAGACCACCGATCTCCACATGAACCTGATCAACTACGACTACTACCAGGACAAGCTCACCGACGAGTACGGCCTGGCCAAGACCGTGACGCTGATCAAGGCGGCGCGCGCCGAGGCCAAGAACACGCTGCTGTTCGACAACGGCGACCTGCTGCAGGGCAACCCGATGGGCGACTTTGTGGCTCGCGTCGAGCCGCTGGCCCAGGGCGCCGTGCACCCGGCCTACAAGGTGCTCAACGCCATCGGCGTGGACGCGGCCAACATCGGCAACCACGAGTTCAACTACGGCCTGCCCTTCTTGCGTCAGGCCATCGCCGGCGCGGCCTTCCCCTATGTCAATGCCAACGTGCACATCGACGACGGCGACGGCAACCCCGATAACGACGCGCATGCCTTCACGCCTTATGTGCTGCTGGCGCGCAGCTTTGTCGACGAGGCCGGCGCCAGCCACAAGCTGAAGATCGGCGTGATCGGCTTTGTGCCGCCGCAGATCATGATGTGGGACAAGCAGCAGCTCGAAGGCAAGCTGACCGTGCGCGACATCCAGGCCACCGCGCGCCGCCTGGTGCCCGAGATGCGCGCCAAGGGCGCCGACATCGTGGTGGCGATTCCGCACTCAGGCTTCGAGCGCAGCGAGACCACGCCGCGCTTTGCCGAAAACTCAGTGGCCCGGCTGGCCGAGATCCCCGGCATCGACGCGATCCTGTTCGGCCATTCGCATGGCGAGTTTCCGGGCGCCTTTTTCGCCAAGTACCCCAAGGTGGACCTCAACCGCGGCACCATCAACGGCGTGCCAGCGGTGATGCCCGGCCGCTGGGGCGACCACCTGGGCGTGATCGACCTGCAACTCGACAACAGCTCGGGCGCCTGGAAGGTGGTGAACAGCCGCGCCGAGCTGCGCCCCATCACCGACCGGGCCAGTCGCAAGCCGCTGGTGGCCGCCGACCCGATGGTGGCTGAACTGGTCAAGGACGAACATGCCGGCACCCTGGCCTATGTGCGCGGCCAGGTGGCCAGCACCCGCTCGCCGATCACCAGCTACTTTGCCCAGGTGGCCGACGACCCGTCGGTACAGATCGTCTCGCAGGCACAGCTGGCCTATGCCAAGCGGGCGCTGCAGGGCACCGAATTCGAGGCGCTGCCGTTGCTGTCGGCGTCCGCGCCCTTCAAGGCCGGTGGCCGCCAGGGCTGGAACTACTACACCGACATCCCGGCCGGCACGCTGAGCGTGCGCAACGTCGCCGACCTCTACATCTACCCCAACACCATCAAGGCGGTGCGGGTGAGCGGCGCCACGGTGCGCGAATGGCTGGAGATGTCGGCCGGCCAGTTCAACCGCATCAACCCAAGCGGCCCGACCGAGCAGCCGCTGCTCAACGACAGCTTTCGCACCTACAACTTCGACACCCTGGACGGCGTGAGCTACCAGATCGACGTGACCCAGCCGGCGCGCTACGACAGCGGCGGCAAGCTGGTGGCGCCCGAGGCCAGGCGCATCGTCAATCTGCGCTACCAGGACCAACCCATCGACGAACGCGCCAGCTTCATCGTCGTCACCAACAACTACCGCGCATCAGGCGGCGGTGGCTTTCCCGGCCTGGATGGCAAGAACATCGTGATGGACGCGCCCGACGAAAACCGCGACGCCCTGGTGCAGTACATGCGCAGCAGCGGCACGCTGGAGCCGGCGGCCGACAACAACTGGCGCATCCTGCCGGTGCCGGGTATCAAGCTGCGCTTTCTGTCCGGCGCCGGCGGCGTGGCGCATCTGGCGCTCTACCCGCAGATCAAGCTGATCAAGGAAGTGGGCGACGGTTCAGCGCTGTACGAACTGGTGCCCTGAGCGGTGGGACGCTCAGGTGGGGCGGTTCTTGGTGACGCACCCACCGCCCGCCCAACCGATCCGGCGCCTGCGCGTGATTCTCAAGAGACATCAGGCGGTGACGCGTTGAGCCCGTGCTCTTTGTGCCTGAGTGTTGCCAACTTCTAGGCGAGAAGTTCGAGTTCTTCGTCGCCAAGGCGGTCGGCTTTTCCGGTACTTTGCCAACCCAGATGTCGATAGAAACCATAGGAGCGAACTTGCGGATCGGACGAGCAGCCCAGAAACAAGCGTTGGTGGCCCAGGCGACGCAAATGCGAAACAACAAGATCCAGCAAGCGCCGACCGAGGCCGAACCCCTCGTAGGCTGGCAGCAGCGCGAGAACGACCACTTCTCCGGTGTGCGCATTGCCAAAGCAATAACCGACCAGTTTGCCGGCCTCCCGGCAAACATAGCCCGGCAGCAGGCCTGTCTCAATGTCTGCGCCCCAGCTTTCAACGGTGACGCCCACTTCGCGCAGCCGACTCTCAGAGACTGCGTTCTCCCGGGTCTGCCCACGCAGATTGACGCATTCGGCTGCGTCGATGGCGACAGCTGGCTTTACCTCAAGGTGCATGGGAACCCAGGCGGCTGAATTCGAGCGGCGTTTATGGTCGATTCGCCGCTGCCACGCAAGCCGCGGTCGAGCAGGTGTTGAGCGAAGGCGAGATTCGTGGCCATCGGTGTAGCGCCCTCCGCGGCGGCAGGCCGGTTTGGCTTGGACGGGAAAATGTACTGCCTACCCCAAACCGGGCCAAGACGGCCCGCGGCAGTGAGTGGGCACCTTGCTTGAGCGATGCCTCACGCGCCTTGCTCACGCGCCATGGAGCTTGAACGCCCAGTACACGGCGATACCCAGTTGAACAGCGAACGCCGTGAAGCGGGCGGTGACTGCAAACGGGGAAGTCGAACCGAGATGGATGAGCGACTGGATGATGCGAGCGCCAAGCAGCCAGTACGCCAGCGGATCGGTCATTTGAGATTTGCCCGCCACCACGGCCAGCAGCATGAAGCCACCGAAAAGCGCCAGGCCTTCAAGGCAGTTCGCGTGTGCGCGGGCGAGCCTTTGCATGAACGGTGACAGGCCGGCGTTGTCTGGGGTGAAGCCGTTTGCCGGCACCTCCCGGGTGAGCACCAGCTTCGAGCGAACAAGCTCCATAAGCACAAGAAGTGCCAATGTCCAGCACAGAAATCCGAGCAAGGCCAATAGGGTGGTCGACATGATGGGGCGGCTTCGAGGTTTTGAAACGTGGTCGCGTCAAGCCTAATATTTGTACTTATTCAGGGGGTAGCCAAGCAGCCAAAACGCGTGGGTCCTCGGCCGTGAGGTTGCGGGCCGTACTGCGACGAAGCATTCTTGCTGGGTAGGGTTCGAATCGCTGGACACATCGAACTTTGTTCGCTACCGTCCGGCCCATGATGCCGGATCGCACCCCCGTCGATAGTGGCGCACCGCCGACCGAGGCGGTGCCGACCGGGCATTCGTGCGGTACATCGGCATCAGACTCAGCGGCCTTGCCCGCCGGCGTGCCCAGTGGGCAGATCGGCCCGCGCGCCCTGGCGCTGATCGGCACCCTGGGCACGCACTACCACCTGACCCAATTCAAGATCCGTGACCTGCTGGC
>JBBQZM010000276.1:0-3879 GCA_038207685.1 Burkholderiales bacterium | reverse complement strand
TCGCCGTCGTCAGCCTGGTAGAAGCCGTAGAGGATGGACATCAGCGTGCTCTTGCCGGCGCCGTTTTCACCGACGATGCCATGCGCCGTGCCCGCGGCCACCGTCAGGTTGACCGCGTCATTGGCCTGCACCGCGCCAAAGCGCTTGTTGATACGGTGCATGCGAACGGCTGGGGTCATCGACACGAAGGCAAGGTTCCAGTGTTCATTACCCCTGGTGGCCGGTCGCCAAGCAGCCGAGGGAGCAGAGGTTCTTAACTTCGTCCCCAGTGGGGACAGGTCGCGCAGCGACCAGGGGGCGGTGCTGATCGAAGCCGCCCAAGCCGATCCGGGTCTCCCGGTCGGCTTGGGTCAGCCCCTGGGGGGCTTTGCCCGGACATGATCTGTCCAGTGGACAGATCATGCCTGGCAATGAGTCGGCCGCTTGCGGACGACGCGGCCTGCAAGGTGGCGCCAGGCGCCGGGGGCTCTAATATTTACAGGCGTTGTCGGCCATGTAGTCGGCCACCTTGATCTTGCCGGCAATGATGTCGGCCTTGGCCGCATCGACCTTCTTCTTCATGTCGGCCGAGACCAGCTTCTCGTTGTGCTTGTCCAGCGCGTAGTCGACGCCGCCTTCCTTCAAGCCCAGCACGCTGACACCCGGCGTGATCTTCTTGAACAGGTTGTAGATCGCCACATCCACCCGCTTGACCATGCTGGTAAGCATGGTGCCGGGGTGCATGTGGTTCTGGTTGCTGTCGACGCCAATGGCCAGCTTGCCGCCGTCCTTGGCCGCCTGGTAGACGCCCACGCCAGTGCCGCCGGCGGCGGCGAAGACCACGTCCACGCCCTTGGCGAACTGCGCCTTGGCCAGCTCACCGCCGCGCGTCGGGTCGTTCCAGGCCGACGGCGTGGTGCCGGTCATGTTGCTGGTGACGTCCACCTTGGGATTGGCGTACTTGGCGCCCTGCTCGTAGCCGCACTGGAACTTGCGGATCAGCGGGATGTCCATGCCGCCGATGAAGCCCACCTTGCCGCTCTTGCTGGCCAGCGCGGCCATCATGCCGACCAGAAAGCTGCCTTCCTGCTCCTTGAACACCACCGACTCGACGTTGGGCAGCTTGACCACCGAATCGATGATCGCGAACTGCAGCTTGGGAAAATCCTTGGCCACCTTCTCGATCGTCGATCCCTGGGCAAAACCCACGCCGATGATCGGGTTAGCACCCTTGTCGGCCATGCGGCGCATCGCCTGCTCGCGCTGCGCCTCGTTGCTGATCTCGAAGTCCAGGTAGGCCTTGCCGGTCTCTTTCTTCCAGCGCTCGGCACCGTTGTAGGCCGCTTCGTTGAAAGACTTGTCGAACTTGCCGCCCATGTCGTAAATCACGGCGGGTTCGGCCTGCACCAGCGTGGCTACCATCGTCAGGCCAAAGCCGGCCAGCAGAGCGTGTTTCATGGTTCGGGTGTCCCAAAAGTGGGTTGAAGGTGGCGGGCAGGATAGCAAGACTCGGGCCGTGTTCAGCCCGGTACTTGCCTGCCCCTGGGGCGGCACGGGTTGGCTTGAGCCTCCGTTAGCATCCGCCGATGTCCGAGCCCGCCGCCGCCAACCCCGTTGTCAGCCCCGCGCTGCTGCAAGCCGCCCGGCAGCTGCCCAAGGTGCTGCTGCACGAGCACCTGGACGGCGGCCTGCGCGTGGCCACGCTGCTCGATCTGCTGCACCAGCGCGGCATCGCGCCGCCGGCCGAGGACGAAGACACGCTGGCCGCCTGGTTCGACGCCCGCGCCCATGCCGGCTCGCTGGAGGAATACCTGCGCGGCTTTGCGCTCACCGTGGCGGCCATGGCCACGCCAGCGGCGATGGCCCGGGTGGCCTTCGAGGCCGCCGAGGACGCGCGTGCCGAGGGCTGCGTGCTGGTCGAATTCCGCATCGCACCGCTGCTCTTTGAGACCTATGGCATATCGGGCGAGGCGGCGGTAGCAGCTTTGCTCGAAGGCTTGTCGCGCAGCCCCCTGCCCAGCGGGCTGATCGTCTGCGCGATGCGCCACGAGAGCGATGCCCAGATCGCCCGCGCCGCCGACCTGGCCATCGCCTGCCATAGTCAAGTCCAGCCGCCAGGCGCCGCCCGCGTGGTGGGCTTCGACCTGGCGGGGCCCGAGGCCGGCTTTCCGGCCAGCCGCCATGCCGCGCTGCTGGCGCGGGTGCGCGAAGCCGGCCTCGGCCTGACCTTGCACGCCGGCGAAGCCGATGGCGGCGAGCGGGTGCTCGAAGCCGCTCGGCTGGGCGCCAGCCGGGTCGGCCATGGTGTGCGCCTGGCCGACCTGATCACCGGGCCTGACGCAGCGGCCACGCTGGCCGAGCTGCGCCAGCACCGGCTGCACCTGGAGATCTGCCCGACCAGCAATGTGCACACTGGCGCCGCCGCCTCGCTGGCCCTGCACCCGATCCATGCGCTGTGGCGCGCCGGGCTCAGCCTGTCCTTCCACACCGACAACCGGCTGATGTCGCGCATCGACCACAGCGGCGAAGCTGCCGGCCTGGTGTCCGCCGGCTTCAGCTGGCCCGAGCTGCTGCGCATGGGGCTGGACGCCGCAGCGGCCTCGTTCCTGCCCGAGTCGGCGCGCGCCGCCGCCCGCCAGCGCTTGCTGGACTGGGCCGCCGGGCAGGGCCTGGCACCCGCATCGCGGCCGCTGGCCGATTGACCCGAACCCTGCCTCGGCACCTGCCCGCCAGCCGCCGCTGGCCCTGACCCCTGCTACGCCGCCACCCCGGCCCGCCCACCATGCGCCCGACCCGTCACACCCCCCGCGTCCTCATCGGCACCCTGGCGCTGGCCACGGCCTGGCTGGCCGGCTGCGCCAGCGCGCCGCCGCCAGTGGCGATGCCGGCCGCCGCCCCGGCCGCGCCTGTTCAGCTGCGGGTCATGGCCTTCAATGATTTCCACGGCCACCTCGAGCCCGGCAACCTGTCGCTGACGCTGAACAACCCGCAGCCCGATCCGGCGCGGCCGGGCAACGACCCGCTGCGCGTGCCCGCCGGCGGCGCCCCGGCGCTGGCCGGCCTGGTGGGCGCGCTGCGCCAGGGCGCGCCGCACAGCGTGTTGATCAGCGCCGGCGACCTGTTCGGCGCCTCACCGATGGTGTCGGCACTGTTCCGCCACGAGAGCACGGTCGACGTGCTCAACCAGCTGGGGCTGGACGTGGCGGCGGCCGGCAACCACGAGTTTGACGCCGGCAGCGCCGAGCTGCTGCGCCTGCTCCAGGGCGGCTGCGCGGTCAATGCGCCGCAATCGACCACGGTCTCCTGCGCCTTGACCGGCCAGTACAGCGGCGCCAGATTTCCGATGCTGGCATCGAACGTGCACACCGCCGACGGCTTGCTGCTGGCGCCGAGCTGGGTGCACAGCTATGGCGGTATCAAGGTCGGCTTCATTGGCGCCATCACCCGTAACACGCCGCGCGTGGTAGTGCCGTCGGCAGTGGTCGGCCTGCGCTTCGAGGAAGAGGCGGCAGCCATCAACCGCAGCGCCGAGTTGCTGGCCGCCCAGGGTGTACGGGCGATGGTGGCGGTGCTGCATGAAGGCGGCGTGGTCGGCAGCTTCCAGCAGCCGGTGGACTGGAACGACCCAGGCTGCGCCGACTTCCGCGGCCCCATCGTCGAGATCGCCAAGCGCATCACGCCCCAGGTGGCGCTGATCCTCAGCGCCCATACCCACCAGGGCTACAACTGCCTGGTCGACGGTCGGCCGGTGATGCAGGCGCTGTCCTTCGGGCGTGGCCTGGCGGTGGCCGATCTGGTGATCGACCCGCGTACCGGCGAAGTCGACCGCGCCGCCACCCGCCACCGCAACCTGCCAGTGCTCAATGAGCGCACCGAGCCGGCGCTGCGCGAGGTACTGGC
>JBBQZM010000275.1:0-3959 GCA_038207685.1 Burkholderiales bacterium | reverse complement strand
CCGCGCGGCGCTTACTTCGTCAACATCGCCCGCGGCGCCCATGTGGTCGAGGCCGACTTGATCGCCGCACTGCAATCGGGCCAACTGGCCGGCGCTGCGCTCGATGTGCAGGCGGTCGAGCCGATGACGGCCGACGATCCGTTGTGGGATCAGCCCAATGTGAGCATCACGCCGCACATCGCCGCGCAATCGTCACCGCACACGGTGGCAGCGCAGTTTCTGGCCGGACTGGCTTGCCTGCAGAACGGGCAGCCGCTGCCCAATGCGGTGGACCGCACGCGCGGCTATTGAGTCGCCCCGCACGCGCCGCCGTCGCAGCGCGAGGGTTCACACCGCCAAGGCGACGATCTGTGCCGTCGGCAGGGCGCCCGCTTGCCGGCGCAGCTCCACGCCGCCCTGCAGCCGCACCAGCGTAGGAATGCTGCGGATGGCATAACGCGCGCTGGCCTGCGGCGCCTCGTCGCTGTTGACCTTGACCAGCACGGCGCGGCCCTTGAGTTGGCGCGCCGCGGCCTCGAATTGCGGCGCCATCTGGCGGCAGGGGCCGCACCAGGGCGCCCAGAAGTCGACCAGCACTGGCAGCGTGCTGGCGCGCACAAAGGCCTCGAAGTTGTGGTCACCCAGTTCGATCGGCGTGCCGTCGAGCAGCGGCTGGTGGCAGCGGCCGCATTGGGGATCGTCGCCCAGCCGGTCAATCGGCAGGCGGTTGGTGGCACCACACTGGGCGCAAGCGATGTGTTGAAGCTCCATGTTGTCAGAATGGGTACGGCGCGGGGTATTTCAAGGGCGGGCAGCAAGACGACCGCGGCGGCGCGGACAGCGCATCCGCCGCGATCCGGCAGCGGTCATGGCCGCAGTTTGGCGGTGAGCAGCGCGGGCCCCGTGGCCTGCGCCGTGGCGGCCGGCTGACTTACCGCCAGCGCCAGCCAACGCTGGCGGCGCGCGGGATCGGCGTCCAACTGCGTGCGGAACAGCGTTGTGCCATGGCGTGACATCAGCCAGGCCATGCGAGCCGCCTCGCCATGGCCGGCATCGGCCAGCGCGGCCAGCCCGTTGAAGGCCACGCCCCAGTGGTTGCGTTCATAGGCGTCCATCGCTTGGTCGAATGGCGATTCGGTGGGCGTGGTTTCGGTCGCCTGGGCCGGCGCAACGGTCAGCCAACAGGCCGTGGTCACTGCCAACAAGAGCAGAGCGCGGAAGCGGGGAAGGGTTGCCATGGCGGTCACCTGAGCGGTTGTCTGATATAGACCTAACCTACGCTATGCGCGAACACCGCGCATCCCCATTAGTGGGGACTGCCTCTGGTTCGGCCTACGTGCCGCGGTGCCGCGAGGCAGGCGACGCCGCGGCTCCGATCAGGCCGCCGCGTCAGGCTGCGCCAGCCGCGCCGCCACCGCGTCGCCCACATGCTGCATGAAAGCACGCACACGGGCGGTCTGGCGCAGATCGGGGTGGGTCAGCATCCACACCGGCACTGACAGGTCAGGAATGATCTCCGACACCGCCACCAGATCGGGGTGGCGCTGACCCACGAAGGTGGGCAGGATGCCGACCGCCACGCCGGTGTGCAGCATCGCCGCCACCGCATTGAAGATGTCGACCCGCAGTCGCACCTTGGCGTGGGTCAGGTGCTTGCGCATCCACTGGTCGTAGACGCGCGACTGGGCATCGCGCTCGAAAGCCACCCAAGGGGCTTCACGCACCAGCACTTCCAGCGGCTGCACGCTCTGCGGCAGTCCGGGCGCACCGCGCCGGGCGTAGACGCGGCAGTGGGTGTCGCCCAGCGGCCGCCCCACCAGGTGGTCGGCCACTTGCACGCTCAGCCGCAGGGCCACGTCGGCCTCGCGCCGTGACCAGGAGGCGGATTCGTCGGCATGGCGTCGACTGAGGTCGAGCAGGAAGGCGTTTTCCACCACCTCTACCTCGATGCCCGGATAGGCCTGCGCAAAGTCGGCCAGCGGCTGCGGCAACAGGTTTTCCATCACCACGAAGGCGGTGGTCACCCGCAGCAGGCCGGTGAGCTCGCGGTCGCGGCCGGCCACCCGGCGTTCGATCTCCGCCGCCTGATCGGCCATGCGCCGCGCCTGAGTCAGCACCAGGGCACCGGCCTCGGTGGGCAGATAGCCCTGGCGCGAGCGCTCAAACAGGCGCGCACCCAGGCGCGCCTCCAGCGCATCGAGCCGGCGCAACACCGTGGTGTGGTTCACCTCCAGTTGACGCGCAGCCGCCGCCAGCCCGCCAGTGTTGCCCACCGCCAGCGCAAAGCGCAGGTCGCTCCAGTCCAGTTCCGCCATCAACGCCGTCCCTTTGGCAGATGCGCTGCGCAAACCCGCGCTGGCATCCCTGCAAAATTGCAATTATGGGCGGCACGTCGTGTGTCCGGCCGCAGCTCTGGGACAAATCGGCACGCTTCCGGGCCCTACCGAACGGCCTCGGGCCGCGCAGCCGCCAAAAAGCCGCTTCCTAGAATGCGCCGATGCCCGCCACCCTGACAGCTGCCCGACTCGACCCGGCCGCGTTCTACCGCCTGATCGTGGTCACCGTGCTGGGCTTTGCCAGTGGTCTGCCGCTGGCGCTGACCGGCCAGGCGCTGCAGGCCTGGCTCAGCGTGGAAGGGGTGGACATCGCGACCATCGGCTTCCTCAGTCTGGTCGGCCTGCCCTACACCTTCAAGTTCCTGTGGGCGCCGCTGATGGACCGCTTCGAGTTCCTGCCGGTGCTGGGGCGGCGGCGCGGCTGGCTGGTGCTGACGCAGTTGGCGCTGGCCGGCGCGCTGTGGGTTTTGGCGTCGATCTCGCCCACCGGCGCGCTGCAGGTGTTTGCGCTGATGGCGGTGGCGGTGGCCTTCATCTCGGCCTCGCAGGACGTGGTGATCGACGCCTACCGCACCGACCTGCTGCCGCCCGCCGAGCGCGGCCTGGGCGCCTCGCTCAACGTGCTGGGCTACCGGCTGGCGATGATCGTCTCGGGCGGCGTGGCGCTGATCTGGACCGACGCTACCCAGGGCAGCGGCTGGACCTGGCCGCAGGTCTACCGCGTGATGGCGGGCCTGATGGTCGGCGCGGCGCTGGTGTCGGCGCTGCTGCTGCCGCGCCTGGCGACGCCGCCCGGGCCGGCGGCACCGCAAAGCCGCGCCCGCAACGACTTGCTGGGCTTTGCCGCGGTGGTGGCGGCAGTGGTGGTGGGCTACCTGGTCACGCTGCATGTCTTCACGCCGGTGGCGCACGCCCTGCTCGGGCCCTGGCTGGCTGGCAGCGGCCTGGCGGCCACGCTGCAGGCCCGCTGGATCGACTTGGTGGCGCTGCTGATGGGCCTGGGCTTCACGCTGCCGCTGGGCGCCTGGGCGGCGCGGCGGGCGCGTTTCGAAACCCTGCTCAACGGCCTGGGCAGCTATTTCTCGCAGCCCGGCGCGGCGATGTTTCTGCTGTTCATCGTGCTCTACAAGCTGGGCGATGCCTTTGCCGGCGCGTTGATGACGCCGTTCCTGCTCAAGGCCATGGCTTTCTCGTCGGCCGAGGTCGGTGTGGTCAACAAGATCATCGGCCTGTGGCTGACGCTGGGCGGTGCGCTGCTGGGCGGCCTGCTGATGCTGCGCCTGGGGCTGTGGCGCGCGCTGATGCTGTTCGGCATCCTGCAGGCGGCCAGCAACCTGGGCTTCTGGTGGCTGGCGGTGCAGGGCAAGGGCAGTCTGCCGGGCCTGGTGATCCCGGCCTTCGACCTGGGCTTCGTCTCGCTGGCCCAGCCCACGCAGGTCGATGGCGGCCTGCTGATGGTGATTGCCGTCGAGAACCTGTCCGGCGGCATGGGCACGGCGGCTTTCCTGGCCTTCCTGATGAGCCTGACCCAGCAACGCTTCACCGCCACGCAGTTCGCGATGCTCAGCGCATTCGCCTCGGTGGGCCGGGTCTGGGTGGGCCCGCTGGCCGGGGTGCTGGCCGAATCCATCGGCTGGCCCACGT
>JBBQZM010000274.1:0-4080 GCA_038207685.1 Burkholderiales bacterium | reverse complement strand
GGTGGCGCGGTGCAGCAGGCCGATGTGCGGGTCGGCGCGCTGGATGACCTCGCCATCGAGCTCGAGCACCAGGCGCAGCACGCCGTGCGCGGCCGGGTGCTGGGGTCCGAAGTTCAGGGTGTAGTTCTTGATCTCAGCCATCTCAAAATCCTGTCAGGCTCAAGCGCTCAGCACCGAGCATGGCGCCGGTCCAACCAAGCGGCAGCCATGGAACCGGCTTTGCCGGGCCATAGGCTGCGCCCCCTTGAGGGGGAGCGCCGAAGGCGCTTCGGGGGTGGTCAATGTAGTCCGCCGTAGTTGTCTTCGCGGATGATGCGCGGCGTGATCTCGCGCGGCTCGATGGTCACCGGCTGGTAGATCACACGCTTCTTCTCCGCGTCATAGCGCATCTCGACATGGCCCGACACCGGAAAGTCCTTGCGCAGCGGATGGCCGATGAAACCGTAGTCGGTGAGGATGCGGCGCAGGTCGACATGGCCGTCAAAGATCACGCCGATCATGTCGAAGGCTTCGCGCTCGAACCAGTTGGCCGCTGCCCAGACCTCGGTCAGCGAGGCCACCACCGGCACATCGTCATCGGGTGCAAACACCTTGAGCCGAACGCGCCAGTTCAGGCTGACGCTCAGCAGGTGGCTGACCACGCAGTAACGCGGACCGTCCCAAGGCCGGTCTTTCCAACTGCTGTAGTCGATGCCGCACAGATCGATCAGTTGCTCGAACCTGAGCGTCGCGTCGTCACGCAGCGCCAGCGCCACAGCGGGGTAATCGGCGGCAGTGACGGTGATCGTGATCTCGCCACGCTCGCGTTTGAAGGTCTTGATCTTGTCGCCGAGCGCCGCTTGCAGCGCCGCTTGCAGATTGTCCAGTCGCTGGGTCATGTCGTCAGGCTCGGGCGATGGTGTTTTCGCGGCGGATCTTGGCCTGCAACTGCAGGATGCCGTAGAGCAGCGCCTCGGCGGTGGGCGGGCAGCCGGGCACATAGACATCCACCGGCACGATGCGATCGCAGCCGCGCACCACCGAGTAGCTGTAGTGGTAGTAGCCGCCGCCGTTGGCGCAGGAGCCCATGCTCAGCACCCAGCGCGGCTCGGCCATCTGGTCGTAGACCTTGCGCAGGGCCGGGCCCATCTTGTTGCACAGCGTGCCGGCGACGATCATCAGATCACTCTGCCGCGGGCTGGGCCTGAACAGCATGCCGAAGCGGTCGATGTCGTAGCGCGCCGCACCGGCATGCATCATCTCCACCGCGCAGCAGGCCAGACCGAAGGTCATCGGCCACAGCGAGCCGGTCTTCGACCAGTTGATCAGCTTGTCCACCGATGTGGTGACAAAGCCTTCCTTCAGTACACCTTCAATGCCCATGGCCATGTTCCAGTTGATCGAAGCGGCGGGGCGCAGGCCCCTGTCCGCTTCCAGGCCAGCCCGCGTTGCCGCGAAGTGCCAGCCGACAGACGCGTCGGTTGCGCAGCGCCATCATTCCCAATCCAGCGCGCCCTTCTTCCATTCGTAGACAAAGCCCACGACCAGGATGCCCAGGAAGATCATCATCGCCCAGAAGCCTGACGCCCCGATGTCACGCAGGGCGACTGCCCATGGAAACAGAAAGGCGATTTCCAGGTCGAACAGGATGAACAGGATGGCCACCAGGTAGTAGCGCACGTCGAACTTCATGCGCGCGTCCTCGAAGGCCTCGAAGCCGCATTCGTAGGGGCTGTTCTTGGCGGCGTCGGGGCGTTGCGGGCCGAGTACATAGCCCAGCACCTGCGGCGCCACGCCGACGCCGATGCCCACCAATATGAACAGGATGACAGGGAGGTACTGTTGCAGGTCCATGGTGGTCGGCGGCGGTTGATGGTGCGGTCCGGCCAGAAAAAAGGCGCGCTGCCGGCAGCCAGACATCGACCACCTGCTGAGCGCGCTGCTCATGCTCTCCGCCTGGACAGAGGGCGCACAAACCAGTGCCGGACGCAAACCTGGCTTGCCTTGAAACTTTGGTGCCGTCGGCGAGACTCGAACTCGCACAGCTTTCGCCACTACCCCCTCAAGATAGCGTGTCTACCAATTTCACCACGACGGCACAGGGGACAGGCCGAAGCCATCACCACTGCAGAACCGTTCAACTTGCATGAGGATCGCTTGCTGAACAGCCTCAAATTCTAACCCGGAAATCTGGCGAATCCGCGGGTTTGTGCGGAGGACGAGACAGCCTGGCCGCTCGCCCTGCCGCTGGTACAGACTCACTGGGTCGGGATAGCGCCCGGCGCGGAGGCCGGAGCCGGCAAGGCGGCAGCCGGCAGAGCCGGCAAGGCGGCAGCCGGCAGAGCCGGCAGAGCCGCGCTGGCGCCAGGCGCGACCGGCGGCGCGGCGCGGTCGAGCACGCTGGTGGGCTCTGGCACACGCATGGACGCGTTGTTGCTGAAGAAAGCCAGCGCCAGCGTGCAGACAAAAAAGACCGCCGCACATACCGCCGTCGAACGCGACAGGAAGTTGGCGCTGCCGGTGGCGCCAAACAGGCTGCCCGAGGCGCCACTGCCGAACGAGGCACCCATGTCGGCGCCCTTGCCATGCTGCACCAGCACCAGGCCGATCATCACGATGGCCGCCAGCAGTTGCACCACCAGCACGAGGTTCATCCAAACTTGCATGTTCTAGTTTCTCCAGGATTCTTCAGGCCGGCGTCGGCGACCTCAGCCGGCGGCGCGGCAAATGGCAACAAAATCAGCCGCCTTCAGGCTGGCGCCGCCGATCAGGCCGCCGTCGATGTCGGGCTGCGACAGCAGGCTGACCGCGTTGTCGGGCTTCATGCTGCCGCCGTACAGGATCTTCATGTGCTCGGCCTGGGCGGTAGCCGCCTTCAGCTGAGAGCGCAGCAGCGCGTGCACCGCTTGCGCTTGTTCGGGTGTGGCCACCTTGCCGGTGCCGATGGCCCACACGGGCTCATAGGCCACCACCATCTCGCTGACGCAATGCGCCAGCGCGTGGATCACCGCCGACAGCTGGCGCTTGACCACGGCTTCGGTTTCGCCGGCTTCACGCTGCGCCAGGGTCTCGCCGACACAGACGATGGGCGTGAGACCACTCGCCAGCGCCGCCTTGGCCTTGTCGGCCACCAGCTGATCGGTCTCGGCATGGTATTGGCGGCGTTCGCTGTGGCCGACGATCACATAACGGCAGCCGAATTCCGACAGCATGGCCACCGACACCTCGCCGGTATAGGCGCCTTGCGCATGGGCCGAGCAGTCTTGTGCGCCCCAGCGCAAGTCGGTGCCAGCCAGCGCCACCGCCGTTTCCGACAGGTAGGGATAGGGCACGCAGACTGCCACGTCACAGCCAAAGGGCCGTGCGCCGCTGATGCCCGCCAACAGTTCAGCATTGGCGGAATGGTTGCCGTACATCTTCCAGTTGCCGGCCACGAGCTTGCGTCGCATGGGGAGATCCTCTTGGTCTGGCGATGTGGACTCAGATGGTCCAGTCCAGCACGATCTTGCCAACGTGCTGGCTTGACTCCATCAGCGCATGGGCCTGGGCCGCCTGCGCTGCCGGGAATACGCGGTTGATCACCGGCTTGATGCGGCCGGCCTCGATCAGCGGCCACACCTGCTGGCGCAGCGCCGCAGCGATGGCACCCTTGAAGGCCACCGGCCGCGGCCGCAAGGTGCTGCCGGTGATCAGCAGGCGACGGCGCAGCAACTCGCCGGCGTTGAAGCCGCTGTTGATGCCGCCCTGCACCGCGATGATGACGATGCGGCCGTCATCGGCCACACACTGGATCTCACGCGCCACGTAGTCGCCGGCCACCATGTCGAGCACCACGTCGGCGCCACGGCCGTCGGTGGCCGCCTTGACCTCGGCGACGAAGTCCTGCGTCTTGTAGTTGATGCCGACGTCGGCGCCCAGCGCCAGGCAGGCCGCGACCTTCTCGTCGCTGCCCGCGGTGACGATGACCTTGGCACCCATCGCCTTGGCCAACTGGATCGCGGTCACGCCGATGCCGCTGGACCCACCCTGCACCAGCAGGGTTTCACCCGGCTGCAGGCGGCCGCGGTCCCAGACGTTGGACCAGACGGTGAAGAAGGTCTC
>JBBQZM010000273.1:0-4109 GCA_038207685.1 Burkholderiales bacterium | reverse complement strand
TGCGGGCGATGTTGTGCTTGAAGGCCTCGAAGCCGTAGGTGGTGGGCAGGCCGTTGATGTTGAACGACTCCTTCACCGTCATCGGCAGGCCGTGCAGCGGGCCCCAGCATTCGCCGCGGGCCAGCGCCGCGTCGGCGGCTGACGCACGCACCTGAGCGCGCTCGAAGTCGCGCACCACCACGGCATTGATGTCGCCGCCCAGCCGTTCGATGCGCGACTGGTAGTGCGTCAGCAGTTCTACCGCGCTCAGTTGCCGGCGACGGATGCGGCGGGCCAATTCATGGGCGGGCAGGAAAGCCAGATCGGTCATGCGCAGATTCCTTCGGGGCCGTGACGTGATTCGGCGCATGCTAATCGGCCCCTTGGTCTCGGGCTGTCGCGCCGGAGATTGCCGCCGGTGGTGACTGCGGCATGATCGGCGCCACACCTTCCGTGCCATACATTCCGTGCCACACCCACCGCCAGGAGCCGACGCCATGAAGCTTGTCATCGCCCAGATGAAGCACGAGACCAATACCTTCTCACCCGTGCCCACAGACTTGGCGCGCTTTGCCACCGGCACCGAGGTGCCGCCCGAGGGCGCGGCGGCGGTGGCCGCCTACCGTGACACCGGTTCAGCCATCGGCGCCTTCATCGAACTGGCCGAAGCCGCCGGCGCCGACTACACGGTGGCCGTGGCCGGTAACGCCTGGCCCAGCGGCCCGGTGCATGACGCCGCCTTCGAGTACATGGCCGGGCGCATCTGCGACGCGGTAGCCGCTGGCTGCGATGCGGTGCTGCTCGACCTGCATGGCGCGATGGTCACGCAGACCTACGAGGACGGCGAGGGTGAGTTGCTGCGCCGTATTCGCAAGATCAACGCCATGGTGCCGATCGGCGTGGCGCTGGACATGCACACCAACCTGTACGACGCAATTGGCGAGCACAGCACGGTGATCGCCGGCTACCAGACCTACCCGCATGTCGACATGTACGAGACCGGACTGCGCGCCGGCCGCGCGGTGCTGGCCCTGCTGGCCGGCCAGGCCAAGCCGGCGATGGCCTGGGGGCGCCAGCCGATGCTGCCGCATGTGATGCGCCAGGGTTCGGACGACTCACCCAACAAGGAACTGCAGGCGCGCTGCCACGAGATGGAGGCCCAGGGCGCGCTGTGCGCCAGCGTATTTGTCGGCTTTCCCAACGCCGACATCGAGTTTGCCGGCCTGTCGGCAGTGGTGGTCTGCGACGGCGACGCGGCCAAGGCCCGGCGCTGGTGCGACGAGCTGCTTGAGATGGCCTGGGCCGCGCGCGCGCAGTTTGTCTATCAGATCGAGCCGCTCGCCGAGTCGATGGCGCGGGCCCAGGCGCTGGCCGCGGCCAAGCCCGCCGGCTCGGGCCCGGTGGTGCTGCTCGACCACAGCGATAACTGCGCTTCGGGCGGCACCATGGACACCATGACGGTGCTGGGCGCGATGCTTGACGCCGGCCTTGACGATGCCGCGGCCTTCGCCATCTACGACCCGGCGGCGGTGCAGCAGATGATCGCTGCCGGCGTTGGCAGCGAGATCACGCTGTCGCTCGGCGGCAAGCTGGACATGCCGGCAATCGGCCAGCCAGGTCAGCCGCGCCAGGTCAGCGGCCGCGTCAAGCTGGTCTGCGATGGCCGCTACCGCAACCGCGGCCCGATGTCCCGCGGCGAGATCAACGACATGGGCCCCAGCGCGGTGCTCGACACCGGCAAGCTGCAGATCGTGGTCATCAGCAACCATGTCGAGCCGCACGACCTGGCCGCCTTCACCGCCGTGGGCATCGCGCCGGACCGCTGCAAATACCTGATGCTCAAGAGCCGCATCCACTGGCGCGCCGGCCTGCGATCGCTGGCCCATGCGGTGGTCGAGTGCGCTGGCTCCGGCGTCTGCAGCTCCGACTACGCACTGCTCGGCCTGCACCAGGTGCGGCGGCCGATCTACCCGATCGACGCGCTGTAGCGCGCCGCGTCGCCCCGCTCAGCGGGCGGCTCAGGCCGCCGGTCAGCGATGCTGTAGCTGCAGCCGCGCCAGGCCCACGGCGCAACGCACGCCGTCGAATACCGGCAGGCCGCAGCGCTGCTGCAGCGCCGGCGCATAGCCGCAAAGCACCGCGCCGGCCAGCACCACGGCCTGCGCGCCCTGTGCGCGCAGGCTGGCGCAGGCCGGTTCCAGCACCGCCAGCAGCGCGGGCGTCACCAGCAGGCCGCCGGGCTCAAACGCCGCCGGCGCCTCGGGCGCCTGGTAAGCGACGACACGCGAGGCCAGCCCGATCTGCGACACCCGCTGGCGGTACAGGTCCAGCAGCGAGGCGCCCAAGGTCAACACGCCGATGCGCTCGACGCGCAAACAAGCCATCAGCAGCGCTGCCTCGGTCATGCCGACCACCGGCAGCGCCGGGTGGCGCTGACGCAGCAAGGGCGAAGCGCCGTCCAGCGAGATCGCCAGCACGATGGCGTCGTGCGTGTCGGCCTGTGCAGCCGCCAGCGCCAGCGCGCTGGCCTCGGCCACCGCCAGATCATCGGCGCTACGCACCGCGCGTGGCCCATCGGGCGCCGTCAGGCAGGTCAGCGACTCACCGGACAGCAGCGCCGAGCGTGCCGAGGCCGCCAGCCGCTCGCTGATGTGCGTCGAGGTGTTCGGGTTGATCAGCAGCAGCCGCACGGCGGTTGGCCTCGCGGCTCAGCTGGCGAACACTGCTTCGAGATCAACTTCCTGGGTCGCGGTATCGAGCTTCAGGCTGCTCTCGATGTGGGCCAGGTGTTCAAGCATCAGCTTCTCGGCCCGCGTCGCGTCGCGCTTGGCAATCGCGTCGATGATCTCGGAGTGCTCGTCGGCGCGGCAACTGGTGGCGGTGGGCGCGTCGTAGAGAAAGATGATCAAGCAGGTCAGCGCCGACAGTTCGCGCATGCTGCGCGCCAGCGCCGAGTTGCCTGCCAGATCGGCCAGCAGGGTATGGAACTCGCCGGACAGCCGCACGATGGTGCGCTTGTCGTCGCGCCGACGGGCGTCGATTTCCAGCTCCTGGTGCTGGCGCAACCGCGCCACCCGCTCAGGCGTCAGTGTGGCGACCAGGCGGTGCAGCAGCGCCGGCTCGATCAGCCGCCGCGCCTCGAAAACGTCATGCGCCTGCTGCGGCGTGGGCTTGGCGACATAGGCGCCGCGCTGCGGGTAGAGCTCGACGATCTGTTCATGCGCCATGCGCGCCAGCACTTCGCGCACCCGCGCCCGGCTGACGGCAAAGATCTCGGCCAGCCGCTCCTCAACCAGCTTGGTGCCCGGTGGCAGGCGGTGCTCGAAGATCGCCACGAGGATGCGCTCGTAGATCTCGTCGTTGGTGTTCTCACGGTCCAGGCGGGCCTGGGACAGGGGCTTGCGCGCGCTTGGGGCCATGGCTGCAGAAGGAGTGGTGGGGCTGGGGTGGCGAGGTCGGACCACCGAGTCCGGCGCGGCGCTCGGTGCCTGCCCCTGCACCGCGGCCGGCAAGGCGAGGATTCTATCGAGCAGGCCTGCTGCCATGACACGGCGCTTGTCGATGGCCACGGCGCTTCAGCGCCAGCTGAACAAACGACCCCAACCCGCTATCGCAGCCGGGTCGCGTCCTGCCGCACGCAGCATGCCCCACACCGTGGTGCTCACGGTGTCGAGCAGCGGGATGGCCAGCGCCACTTCGATGGCCTCGGCCAGCGGCGCCGCGTGCAGGTTGGTGCAGAAGGTGCTGATGGCCTGCGGCTGCGCGGCGGCCACCTCATGCATCAAGGTTGTCAGCCGCGCCGGTTCGACCAGCGCGAAGTCGTGGTTGATACGGATGCCCAGGTGGCGCTCGGCCACCACTTCGATGCCGATGGCGCGGTAGTTGTCGATGATGCGCTGCTGCACATCGGCGGTGTAGGGCGTGACCAGCGCCAGCCGGGTGATGCCCTGCAAGGCCAGCAGCTCGTTGAGCGCCAGCACCGCGGTGGTGGCACGGATGCCGGTGCGCTGCTCGATGCGCTCGACCAGGCGCTGATCGGCTTCAAAACCCAGCCAGCCGGCGGCGGTGCCGCTCCAGCCGATCACGTCGACCTTGGCATCGGCCAGCAGTTCGGCCGCCGCCAGGATCTT
>JBBQZM010000272.1:0-4149 GCA_038207685.1 Burkholderiales bacterium | reverse complement strand
CCGGGACGCTGCGCGAATTGGTAGAGGTTGCTCAAGCCAACCGGGTGCTGATCGAAAGGACTTGGCATGAGTACTTCAGGTAAAGCGGTGCGCTTCGACCACGACAGCATGTGGGTTGATCTGGACGATGGCCGGCGCATGGCCGTCCCGCTCGCGTGGTTCCCTCGCCTCTTGGCTGCTACGCCCGAACAGCGGAATCAGTTCGAGCTGAGCCCGCGCGGCATACATTGGGAAGCGCTGGACGAAGACATCTCCGTCGACGGCCTGCTGGCCGGTCATGGTGACCGAACCCACAGTCGCATTGTCGCGCCGGCCTGATGTCGGGCAGTCGCCCAAATTCGAGGCGCGCGTAGAGGCGGGAACGACCGGTCTGATCGGCATCGGGTGACGGCACCTGGCCGGTTGCCGCCTGCCAGAATGACGTGCCCGAGCACATGCCGTCTACAAGCCCCTGGCCGTGCCCCTGAGCCTGGCGCTAGGCCGTGAGCCCGGGCCGGGCGCTGCGGGGCCTGCGCATAGACTGGGCTTATGAGCGCCGTCCAGCCTGTCCCATCGCACAGACCCGCCGTGGCCATCATCGGCGGCGGCCCGGCCGGGCTGATGGCGGCCGAAACCCTGCTCGCCGGCGGCCTGGCGGTCGACCTCTACGACGCCATGCCCTCGGTCGGCCGCAAGTTTCTGCTCGCCGGCAAGGGTGGGCTCAATCTCACCCACAGCGAGCCGATTGAGGCTTTCATCGGCCGTTATGAGCAGCGTGCGCCGCAAGTGGCGCGCTGGCTGCGGGCGCTGGATCCGCAGCAACTGCGCGACTGGGCCGCTGGGCTGGGTGTGGCCACCTTTGTCGGCAGCTCGGGCCGGGTGTTCCCGGCCGAAATGAAGGCCGCGCCGCTGCTGCGCGCCTGGCTGCAGCGCTTGCGCGGCGCCGGCCTGCGGCTGCACATGCGCCACCGCTGGCTGGGCTGGCAAGCCGGTGATGCGCCGACCCAGTTGCGCTTCGCCAGCACGCACGATGGTCTTTCCGCCGAGGTGAGCGTGCAGGCCGACGCGGTGCTGCTGGCGCTGGGTGGCGCCAGCTGGGCGCGCTTGGGCAGCGACGGCGCCTGGTGGCCCTGGCTGGCCGAGCAGGGCGTGGACTGCGCGCCGCTGCAACCGGCCAACTGCGGTTTCGACATCGGCTGGAGCCCCTATTTCGCCCAGCGTTTTGCCGGCGCGCCGATGAAGTCGGTGCGGCTGCGCTTCGACGACGGCCAGGGCCCGGCCTTCGACAAACAAGGTGAGTTTGTGATCACCGCCGGCGGCGTCGAGGGCAGCCTGGTGTATGCCGCCTCGGCCCGGTTGCGCGACGCTATCCACCGCGACGGCAGCGCCACGCTGACACTGGACCTGGTGCCTGGCCGCAGCGTGGCGCAGCTGGCCACCGCGTTGGCCAAGGGCCGCGGCGCGCGCTCGCTGCCTAACCATCTGAAGGAGCAGGCCGGGCTGGACGGTGCCAAGGCCGCGCTGTTGCGCGAGTTTTACAGCGCCGAACAACTGACTGCGATGGTGGCCACCGAGCCCCAGGCGCTGGCCGAGCGCATCAAGGCCTGGCCGCTGAGACTGCTGGCGGCGCGGCCGGTCGATGAAGCCATCAGCACCGCTGGCGGCGTGCGTTTCGAGGCGCTGGATGATCTGGGCATGCTGCGTGCCCTGCCGGGCGTCTGGTGCGCCGGCGAAATGATCGACTGGGAAGCGCCCACCGGCGGCTACCTGCTCAATGCCTGCCTGGCCAGCGGCCGCGCTGCGGCGACGGGTTTGATGGCCAGCCTTCCTCCAGGCAGTGCATACGACAGCGCAGCCAACAGCACACCTGCCGCCCTGGAGAACTCCGCATGATCATCGTCCACCACCTCAATAACTCCCGTTCGCAGCGTGTGCTGTGGCTGCTGGAAGAGCTTGGCTTGCCCTACGAGATCAAGCATTACCAGCGTGATGCCAAGACCATGCTGGCGCCGCCCGAACTCCTGCAGGTGCATGCGCTGGGCAAGTCGCCGGTGATCACGGATGGCGACACCGTGGTGGCCGAGACCGGCGCCATCGTCGAGTACCTGCTCGAGCGCCACGGCGGTGGCCGCCTGTTGCCTGCGCCCGTTACACCCGAGGCCTTGCGCTACCGCTACTGGCTGCACTTCGCCGAAGGCTCGGCCATGCCGCCGCTGCTGATGAAGCTGGTGTTCGACCGCATTGCCACCGCGCCCATGCCGTTTTTCATCAAGCCGGTGGCGCGTGGCATCAGCAAGAAGGTGCTGGACATGATGGTCTGGCCGAATCTGAATCGCCAGTTCGACTTCCTGGAAGCCGAACTGGGCCGCAGCAGCTGGTTTGCCGGCGATGACCTGACCGGCGCCGACATCATGATGAGTTTTCCGCTGGAAGCGGCGGCACAGCGCGGCGGGCTCGACAAGCGCCGGCCGCGGCTGATGGCTTTTCTGGCGCGCATCCACGCTCGGCCGGCCTACCAGCAGGCATTGAAGCGAGGCGGCCCTTACGACTTTGCTTGAGTCTGATTGAAGACCCGGCTCAGGTGCGCCACAGCCGCGGCGGCGTCGGCTTCAAGCCCCAGTGCAGCGGCCGCCAGGCGGCCCATACCGATTGCAGCAGCGCCATCACCGGCTCGACCCGGTGGCCCAGTGCGCGCAGCACCAGCAGCGAGGGGTGCGGCGCGCTGATGCCGGCGGCCGTCGGCAGCGCGCTGTCGGTCACACACTGCCGGGCGATGTCGATCAGCGCCTCGCGGCGCTCGCGCGCCAGCGGCTGGCCGTCGGCCAGCCACATCGTCGCCATCACGCTGTGGCCGGCCAGGCCCAGCGGGCTGTCCATCAGCAGCCGGTCGCTGCCGTCGATCTGGCCACGCTCCAGCCACAGGCCGGGCAGTTCCAGCTGCTGCAGGAATTGGCCCTCGTCGAAGGGCTCGCCGGCGGCGGGCAGGCCCAGCGCCAGCACGTCCCAGCCGATCATCTGCGCGCCCGGCGCCAGCGTGAAGCGCAGCCGGTTGTGCACCAGGCAACGGCGGTAGGCGATGGTTTCCATCGGCAGCCATTCCAGCCGCGTGCCCTCGGCCAGCTCGGCCTGCACCTGCTGCTCGGCCAGCGGGCCGGCGCTGCGGTAGAAGCGGGTGGCGCCCGGTGTGGTGATCAGCGCATGGCTGCCGGCTGCCAGCCGCGCATCGATCTCCAGCCGGTCGCCGCCGACGATGCCGCCCGGCGGATGCACCAGCACATGGTGGCAGATCGACTCGCCCTCGGGATACAGCCGCTGCAGCACACGCAGCGGGCCGTGGTGACGGTCGAGCGCAATGGTGCGCTCGCCGTCACGCCGGTAGTCGAGTTGCAGGTGGCCTTGCCAGCGCATGTCGATCGTGCGGATTCGTGTAGGCAGCGGCGGCGCTCAGCGCGCCGTCAACCCCAAGTCACTGCCCAACTTGACCGCCGCTGCCGAGTTATCCAGGGCGATGGTCGCCATGCTCGCGTCGTGATCGGCCCGCAACATCGGCCGCTGTGGCAAGCGGTTCAACGCGTTGCTGCCTTCTCCGGTGCCGTCTGCTTGGCCAGGGTGCCATGCTGGATGGGCTTGTCAGGGCTGTGCATGTCGGCGGGTCTCACGAAACGGAACTCACGAAAACGATCTGGCACTTTATAACAGCGTGCAGCACCTCATCTCGCTGGCCGCACCAGGCTGGCGACACCGGGCAGAGATGGCAACGCATCGAGCCGCGGCCGCTCCTGTTCGTGCTCAGGTTTGGCGCGAAACGGTGTACACCCTCGCGTGAATCGGTTGCCCGCGCTGGCTTGGGATGCCAGCCCAGCCTTGTTAGAGTCGCGCTTTACCAAACAGGGCGCCTGCACCCAGCGCGACAGCGGTCTTGAAAAAAGTCATGTTGATCGACGATCACGCCTTCCTGCGTGATGCCTTGGCTGAAGTCATGGTGCGTGCATTCGCAGGCGTGCAGGTCTTGCAGGCTGGTGACCTCAGGGGCGCCAGTGCACTGCTTGAGTTGCATCAGGATGTGGACTTGCTGCTGCTCGACCTGCACTTGCCCGACGGCGATGGCCTGGACGCACTGGCTGGCTTGCGCGTGGCCAGCGGTGCGCGCCTGGTGGTGATGTCGGCCGA
>JBBQZM010000271.1:0-4154 GCA_038207685.1 Burkholderiales bacterium | reverse complement strand
GGCCAGTGGCCGGCTGGCGCGCTGATGCCGTCGGAGGCCGATCTGGTGGCGCAGTTTGGCGTCAGCCGCATGACGGTGAGCCGCGCGCTGCGCGAACTGCAGGCCGAGGGCCTGGTGCAGCGGGTGCAAGGTGCCGGCACTTTTGCGGCGCCGCTGCACCGGGTGGCGTCCACGCTGACGATTCGCGACCTGCACGAGGAGATCGAATCACGAGGCCACCAGCACCAGGCTCGTGTGCAGATCCAACGTGCCGAGCGTGCGCCGGCCGCGCTGGCCGACCAGCTGAGCCTGGCGGCCGGTGACGAGGTCTTCCACACGCTGATCGTGCACCTGGAAAACGGCGTACCGCTGCAACTGGAGGATCGCTACGTCAACCCCGCCTGCTCGCCCAACTACCTGCAGGCCGATTTCAGCCGCACCACGCCGACCCAGGTGTTGTTCGAGACCACCGCCTTGTGGCGTGCGCAGTATTCCATCGAGGCCGAGCCCGCCACCGCGCAGGAGGCCAAGCTGCTGGAGATCCCGCCCGCCGCCGCCTGCCTGGTGGTGACACGCCGCACTTTCAGCCGCGAAGCCACCATCACCCTGGCCCGGCTGGTGCATCCGGGCGCGCGCTACCTGCTGCAAGGAGAATTTGAACCATGAGCCTGCCGCCCGAGGGCCAACGCCAAGACGCCGCCGCGTTGATCGGCCTCGATCTGGTCGAGGCCTTCCAGCGTGACGGCGCGGTCTGCCTGCGCCAATTCTTGTCGCCCGACGAGGTGGCGCTGCTGCGCCAGGGCATAGACGCCAACCTGGCCGCACCCAGCCCGCGCGCGCTGGTGGCCAGCCGGCCCGACGACTCCGGCCTGTTCATCGAGGATTTCTGCAACTGGCAGCACAACCCGGCCTACCGCGGGCTGATCTTCAATTCAAGGCTGGCCGACGCCGCCGGCGCGTTGATGCAAAGCCGCAACGTGCGCCTGTACCACGACCACATGCTGACCAAAGAGGCCGGCACCCGCCAGCGCACGCCCTGGCACCAGGACCAGCCGTACTACAACGTCGAGGGCCGGCAGAACATCAGCTTCTGGATCCCGGTGGATGCGGTCTCCCAGGCGGCCGCGCTGGAACTCGTGGCCGGCTCGCACCTGGGCCCCTGGCTGATGCCGCGCACCTTCATGCAAAACGAGGCGCGCTGGTTTCCCGAAGGCAGCCTGGCCGATTTGCCCGACATCGAGGCCGACCGCAGCGCCCACCGCATCCTGGGCTGGGCGCTGGAGCCCGGCGATGTGGTGGCCTTTCACATGCTGGCACTGCACGGCTCGGCGGGTGTGGAGCCCGGGCGGCGCCGCCGCGTCTTCTCGGTGCGCTTCTTGGGAGACGACATGGTCCATGCGCCGCGCCGCTGGAAGACCTCACCCGACTTCCCCGGCCTGGCCGAGGCTTTGCCCGCTGGCGCGCCAATGGACCATGCGCTGTTCCCGCTGATGCAAGGCGCCGCGTCATGACCCTGTCGGGCCGTTCCCAAGCACCAAACCCGACGCGTTATGCGCGGAGGATCGTCCAATGAGTCGCCCGCTGCTGTTCAGCCTCGCCGCGGTGGCGCCCCAGCCCTGGCGCAACGGCGGTGGCACCACGCGCGAGTTGTATGCCTGGCCGATGGGCTCGCCATGGCGCTGGCGGGTCAGCGTGGCCGACATCACGCAGGACGGAGCGTTCTCCGCATTTGACGGCATCGACCGCAGCTTCGCCGTGCTGCAAGGCGCCGGCGTGCGCTTGACGCTACCCGGCGCCGCCGAACTGGATCTGCACACCGACAGCGCACCACTGACCTTCGCCGGTGAAGACGCGCCTGGCTGCCGCCTGATCGACGGTGCCACGCGCGACCTCAACCTGATGTGGCAGCGCGATGCGGGCCGCGCCACCCTGCAGCGGGCCGAAGCCAGGCCGGCCTGGGTCAGTGCGGCGCCGCTGCGCGCCTTGTTCACCGCCGAGCCGCTGTCGCTGCGCATCGACGGCCAGGCGCCGCAACAGGTGGCGGCGTGGACATTGGCTGTCAGTCCGCAGGCAGCGCATGAACGCTGGCAGCTGCAAGGCGGCGGCGCACCGCTGCAAGCCTGGTGGCTGGAGTTCTTGCCCGCCGCATCGGGGAGCCCGGCATGAGCAACAGCCCGCTGACCTTGTGGCGCGATGCCCGTCTGGCCACCCTGCAGCCCGGCAGCGCCTGGGGCTGGATCGAGCAAGGTGCGATGCTGGTGCAAGCCGGTCAACTGCGCTGGGTCGGCCCGGCCGCTGAACTGCCTGCCCAGTGGGCCGACCAGCCCATCGAAGAACAGTCGCTGGGCGGCGCCGTGGTCACACCCGGCCTGATCGATTGCCACACCCACCTGGTCTACGGCGGCCATCGCGCACATGAGTTTGAGCTGCGGCTGCAAGGCGCCAGCTACGAGCAGATCGCCCGCGCCGGCGGCGGCATCGCGTCCACCGTGGCCGCCACCCGCGCCGCCGACGAGGCCACGCTGCTGGCCGCCACCCTGCCCCGCGCCCGCGCGCTGATGGCCGAGGGCGTGACCACGCTGGAGATCAAGTCGGGCTACGGCCTGTCGTTTGAACACGAGGCCCGCTGCCTGCGCGTGGCACGCCGTCTGGGGCGTGATCTGCCACTCACCGTGCGCTGCACCAGCCTGGCGGCGCATGCGCTGCCGCCCGAATATGCCGGTGATCCGGACGGCTATCTGGACGCCGCCATCCACTGGTTGCCGGCGCTGCAGGCCGAGGGCCTGGTGGATGCGGTGGACGCCTTCTGCGACAACATCGCCTTCACACCGGCGCAGACCGCCCGCATGTTTGACGCCGCCCAGCGCCTGGGCCTGCCGGTCAAGCTGCATGCCGAGCAACTGAGCAACCAGCATGGTGCGGCGCTGGCGGCGCGTTACCAGGCCTTGTCCTGTGATCACCTCGAACATCTGGACGACGCCGGCGTGCTGGCCATGGCAGCGGCCGGTACGGTGGCGGTACTGCTGCCCGGCGCCTTCTACTTTCTGCGCGAATCGCAGTTGCCGCCGATCGCCGCACTGCGCGCCGCTGGCGTGCCGCTGGCGGTGGCCAGCGATCACAACCCCGGCTCATCGCCCGGGCTGTCGCTGCTGCTGATGCTCAGCATGGCCTGCACCCTGCTGCGGCTGACGCCCGAAGAGGCGCTGCGCGGCGTCACTCAGCACGCGGCACAAGCGCTGGGCCTGGGCGCCAGCCATGGCCGGCTGGCCGCCGGTCTGGCGGCCGACTTCGTCACCTGGGACATTGACCATCCGCGCGAGCTGGCCTACTGGTTTGGCCGCAACCCCTGCCGCCGCCGCATCCAGGCCGGCATCGACACCACGGCCCTCTTGCACACACCCACGCCATGACCGACGCCGCTGACACCACAGATACCGCCGACACCATCTATACCTTGCACCGCGGCAACGCCCCGCTGCTGCTGAGCCTGCCGCATGTGGGCACTGCCCTGCCCGCGGCACTGCGCCCGCGGTTGGTCGACCGCGCCCTGGCGGTGGAAGACACCGACTGGCACCTGGAGCGCATCTACAGCTTTGCCCGTGCCCTGGGCGCCAGCGTGCTGGTGCCACGGCACAACCGTTATGTGGTGGACCTGAACCGGCCGCCCGAAAACGCGCCGATGTACCCCGGCGTCAACAACACCGGCCTGTGCCCGCTGACCTTCTTCGACGGCCAGCCGCTCTACCGCGATGGCCAGGCGCCCGACGCCGCCGAGGTGGCCCAGCGGGTCGAGACTTACTGGCAGCCTTATCACACCGCCCTGGCCGACGAGCTGGCGCGGCTGCGTTCCGCCCATGGCCAGGTGGTACTGTTTGACGGCCACAGCATCAAGAGCGAGTTGCCCTGGCTGTTTGACGGCCAACTGCCCGACCTCAACCTGGGCACCGCCGATGGCCAGAGCTGCGACCCGGCGCTGCGCCAGGCGCTGGCCCAGGTGCTGGCCGGCCAGCAGCGCTACAGCCAGGTGGTGGACGGCCGCTTCAAGGGCGGCTTCATCACCCGCCACTACGGCGCGCCCGACCAAGGCATCCATGCGGTGCAGCTGGAGATGTGCTGGCGCTGCTACATGCAAGAGGCGGCGCCCTACGCCTGGCATGACGGCTTGGCGGCCGAAG
>JBBQZM010000270.1:0-4158 GCA_038207685.1 Burkholderiales bacterium | reverse complement strand
TGCCATGGCGGGCGCCGGTCTCGTAGATGTACTGGGCGATCGGCGTGGAGCCAACGAAGCTCAGCGCCTTGACATCGGGGTGGGTCAGCAGCGCGTCGACCGCCACTTTGTCGCCCTGCACCACGTTGAACACACCGTCGGGCAGGCCAGCCTGCTGCAGCAGCTCGGCCATCAAAATCGCGCAGCTGGGGTCGCGCTCGCTGGGCTTCAGGATGAAGGCGTTGCCGGTGGCCAGCGCCAGCGGGAACATCCACAGCGGCACCATGCACGGGAAGTTGAACGGCGTGATGCCGGCCACCACGCCCAGCGGCTGGCGCAGCACATGGTTGTCGATGCCGTTGCTGACCTGGTCGGTGAAGTCGGTCTTGAGCAGCTGCGGCGCGCCGCAGGCGAACTCGACGATGTCGATGCCCCGCGCCACCTCGCCCTGGGCGTCGGTGAAGACCTTGCCATGCTCGGCGCTGATCATCGCCGCCAGCGTGTCCTTGTGCTGGTTGAGCAGCGCCAGAAAGCTGTTCAGCACGCGGGCGCGGCGGATCGGCGGCGTGTCGCCCCAGGCCGGCTGGGCGGCGCTGGCGGCGGCCACTGCGGCGGCCACGTCTTCAACCGAGGCCAGCGCCACCTGGCGGGCCACGGCGCCGGTAGCCGGGTTGAACACCGCCTGCTGGCGGCCGCTGCTGCCGGGCACCTGGCGGCCGGCGATGAAGTGGCCGACGTCGGTGGTGGTGGTGAAAGCTTCGGGGGCACCCATGCAGATCTCCTGGTTTGCTGAAGAGGCTGCAGTCTAGGCCTGCCGGCGCCGTGCGCCAACCGCCCTGGGTTTGATTCATTGTTCACTATTCTGAACAATACTGACGATCTTCAAGGAACAGCGATGGATGAACGGCGCATCGACACACTCTGGAGCCATGTGCACTGGCTCAGCGTGCTGGGCATGCTGGGCAGCTTCACCGCAGCGGCCAAGCGGCTGGGCGTCAGCAAGGCGGCGATGAGCCAACACATCGCCGACCTGGAGCGCGCCGCCGGCGTGCCGCTGGTGCAGCGCACCACGCGCAGCGTGCGGCTCACCGAGGCCGGCCAGCAGCTGGCCGACGCCACCGGCAGCGCCTTTGAGGCCATTGCCACCGCCTTTGCCGGCATCAAGGACCTGGCCGAGCAGCCCAGCGGCCGGCTGCGGGTGACGGCGCCGGTGGCGCTGGCGCGCCAGCAGATCGTGCCGCGGCTGCCCGACTTCCTGCGCGCCCATCCCGAGGTGCGCATCGAGCTCGACCTGACCGACCGCCTGGTACCGCTGGCGCAAGAGGGCTTCGATCTGGCGATCCGCCACAGCCATGCGCCGCCCGAGACCCATGTCGCCTGGACGCTGTGCGCCACACGCTCGGTGCTGGTGGCCAGCCGCGCCTACCTGCGGCGTCGTGGCACGCCGGCCGTGCCGGACGACCTGGCGAACCACGACTGCCTGCACTACCTGCGCGTCGGCGAGCCGGCGGCCTGGCAACTGGTGGCCGATGGTGACGCTGCTGGCGGCACCGAACGCACGGTGCCGGTGTCCGGGCCGCTGAGCGCCAACAACAGCGAGGCCTTGCGTGAGGCGGCGCTGGGCGGGCTGGGCATCGCGCTGCTGCCCGACTTCAGCACCCAGGAGGCGCTGCGCAGCGGCAAGCTGGTGGCGGTGCTGCCGGGCTGGCGGCCCAGCGGCAGTTTTGCCGAGCAGCTGTATGCGATCCGGCCCTACAGCCCCTATGTGCCGCGGGCGGTGCAAGCCTTGGTGGCCTACCTGCGCGCTGCGCTGGCGCCCGGCTTTGGCGCTTGAGCGGACGCGCTGCGGCCAAAAAAAACAGCCCACCGATTGCTCGGTGGGCTGGCAAGTCCTCAAAAGGACGTCGTTGGGACCCTCACGAGGGGCAAGCCACCTCGCCTGCTGCCAGCGCCTCATTTCGCTTCAGCATTGGAACTCACTCTGCCTCCGGGCTGATCGCGTGGCCATCCCTAGAACCCGACCTGGCCCAGCGGCGAGGGCGCTTGACTGGCGCTTGACCCACCAGCGACGACAATGCCGCGATGAGCACGACCCCGCCCCGCCGCCCGTCCCGCCCCGCCGCGCCCGGCCGCCGCGCTGCGGCACCGGTGCTTGCCGCAACCGCTCCGGCGCCCGGCACCGGCGGCCCACTGACCGAGGTCGAACTGGCGCAGTTGCAGGCACTGATGGACAGCCTGCCGGCCACGCTGGAGCCGCTGGACGTGGTGATGATCGACGGCTACCTCTGCGGCGTGTTGCTGCAGCCGCAGCCGGTGCCGGCCGAGCGCTGGTTGCCGCTGATCCCCGATGTGGACGGCCGCACACCGCCAACGCGTTTTGATCTGTCGACCCTGCGCGCGCTGGTGTTGCGCCGCCATGCCGAGCTCGACCAGGCGATTGCTCGCCGCCAATGGTTCGACCCCTGGATTTACCAACTCGACGACGAGGCCAGCCTGTCGGAGACGGTGTTGCCCTGGGTCGCCGGTTTTGCCACCGCGGTAGATGCTTTCACCCTGCTGATGGACCGCCATGAGGACGAGGTGCTGGAGCCGCTGGCCACGCTGTATCGCCACCTCGACCCCGACGACCTGGAAGACGCCGAAGAGTTGCTGGCCGAGATCGAGACTCTGGCGCTGCCCGAGACGCTGGCCGAGGCGGTGGAAGACCTGGTGCGCAGCGTGCTGCTGATGGCCGATGTGTCGCGGCCGGTGGCCGGCGCGCTGGCCAAGGCACCGGCCACCGCGATCGCTGCCCGCGGCGCACCGCGCCGTCCGCCCGCTGGCGGCAAACCGCCGCCACGCCGGCGCTGAGCCGCCGGCGATCGTCGCCCCGTTCAGCCGGCGGCGCCGAACACCCGCCTCGCGTGCAAGCCCAGCCCCTGGGCAACGCTGGCGAAACGGTCGCCGCGCATCACCTTGGCCGCCGGAAAGCGCGCCGCAATGCGCGCGGCCAGCGGTCTCAGCCCGGTGGAGCCGCCGGTGAAGTACAGCGCGTCAACCCGCTCGCGGGCCAGCCCGGCCTGCGTCAGGGTCTGGTCGGCGGCGACGGCGATGCGGTCGAGGTCGGCGTCCACCGCGGCAATGGCCTGGGCCTCGTCCAGCTCGATCTGCAGGCCGAGCTGCAGCGCGCTCAGGTCGATGCGGGTGCGGCCGCCATCGGCCACCGCGATCTTCGCCGCCTCGGCCTGGCCGATCAGGGCATGGCCCAGCCGCTGCTGCACCACCATCATCAGACGCGCATGCTGGCGTGCGTCATCGTAGAAACTCTTCATGCGCGCCAGTTCGGCCACCCGCGCCGGGCCGTAGACGGTGTTGATCAGATGCCAGGTGGCGAGGTCGAAGTACACCTTGCTCGGCACCTCGCGGCCGTTGGGGCCGCTGGCCTTGTAGCCGCAGACCGGCAGCAGATGGCCCAGCTCGATCTGGCGGTCAAAGTCGGTGCCGGCGATGTGCACACCGTGGTTGGCCAGGATGTCGTCCTGGCGTTCGATGTGCGCGCGCCGCGCTGGGCCTACCCGCACCAGTGAAAAGTCGGAGGTGCCGCCGCCGATGTCGGCCACCAGCACCACCTGCTCATGATCGATCGTCGACTCGTAGTCCAGCGCGGCGGCGATCGGCTCGTACTGGAAGCTGATGTCCTCGAAACCCACCGAGCGCGCGGCCTGCGTCAGCGCGGCCTGGGCCGCGGCGTCGCGCTCGGCATCGTCGTCGACAAAAAACACCGGCCGGCCCAGCACCACGCGGCGCAGCGACTGGCCGGCCTGGCGCTCGGCCAGGGTCTTGAGGTGCTGCAGGTAGCCGCTGACCACGTCCAGGTAGCGCACCGAACGGCCGGCGCCGACATCGGTGGCCTGCTGCGCCAGTGTCGAGCCCAGGATGCTCTTCATCGAGCGCATCAAGCGGCCTTCCATACCCTCGACATACGCCGCCACCGCGGCGCGGCCGTAATGGCGATGCGGCTCTTCAAACGAGGCCAGACCCTCGACGGCGTAGAACACCGCGGTGGGCATGGTGAGCTGGCCGGGCTCAAGCTCGACCAGGCGCACGCCGGGGCCGGAGGGCAGCGCGATGGCCGAATTGGAGGTGCCGAAATCGATGGCGCAGACAGCTGACATGGCTTGCCCGGCAGACCGGGCGTTG
>JBBQZM010000269.1:0-4163 GCA_038207685.1 Burkholderiales bacterium | reverse complement strand
CTTGCCGTAACTGCGGTCGACAAAGTCGTAGAGGTCGCGGCCGTCGTAGACGAGCAGGTATTGGCGCAGCAAGCGATCGTTGGGCGGCAGGGTGCGGAATTCGGCCGCTTCGCCGTTCATCGCGTAATGCATCTCCTCGATCAGATCGGCCAGCGAGACGCTGCGATCCACCTCGGGCAGCGCCTCCAGCCACTGCTGCAGTTGCCGGATGGCTTGCAGGCGCTCCACCGTCAGCAGGCTGTCCGGGCCGTCGCCTTCCAGCAGGATTTCCAGCGTGCTGACACCCGACAACCGGGTCTCAATGGTCTTGGTGTGCACACTAACCGGGTGGTCGGGCTTGAAGAAGGCCAGCAAGTCGGACTCGGCTTCGACCTTCAGTGCAAACGGAATGCCCGCCAGCAGCATCAGCAAAAATCCGATGATCACGGCCTTGGCATGGCGCATGCTGAAGATCGCCAACCGCGGCGCCACGCTGCCGAAGCGGCCCAGGCCCGAGCCGCGGATAGGCCAGCGCTGGCTGTCCCAGTGGCGCAGAAAGGGCGGCACGAGAAAGAAGATGGTGAGGAAGACAAACAAGGTGCCGATGGCGCCGGCGATGCCAAAGACCTGGATCGGCGGCATCGGCACGAAGACCAGGCTGATCAAGCCGGCTGCGGTGGTCAGCACATTGAAGCTGGCGGGTTTGATGCCGTGGCTGAGCGCATGGTCCAGGCTGCGGCCGCGCGACAAATGGGCCACATGGCCGCGCTGGATGCCGGCATACAAGTGCATCAGTGTGGCCGAGGTGTAGGCCGCCAGCAGCGACGGCAGCATCGCCGTGACCATGGTGTAGGGCTGATCAAACAGCACGATCAGCGCGATGGTGGGCATGATCACAGTGGACATCGCCACCGCGCCGATCACCACCGGGCGCCAGCGCCCGACCACCCACCACATCAGCCCCAGCGCCAGTGACACCGTCATCGGCACAAAGCGCAGGTTGTCGGCCAACACCGACTGCAGTTGCGCCACGTCCAGCGTGATCGGCCCGGCGTCGCCGGCGTAATGGCTGCGCAGGCCGGCTTTGTCGATGGCGCGGTCGGTGGCGGCCTTCAGCTCTTTGCGTTCGGCGCTGTCTTTCAAGGACCGCGGCTGCACCACGATGGCCAGCAGCTTGCCGTCGCGCGCCGCCAGCGAGCCCGGCGCAAAGCGGTCGGCCATCACCGCGCGCCGGATGTCTTCGGGCGTGCTCTGGTCAAGCTTGTCCATGTTGATCAGCGGACCGACCGCAAAGCCGTCATCCGTGGCGGCAATGCGCTCGATCGAGACGATCGACGACACCCGCGCCACCAGCTTGTGTTGCGACAAGTCGTCCACCAGGCCATGCAATTGGCGCAAGAACTTGGCGCCGTACAAATCCTCGCCCTGGAAGGCGACCACCAGCACTTCATCGGTGGGAAACGAGGCCCGTAGCTTGTCGCGCACCAGCACCGCCGGTGAGCCGGGGGTGTAGTACACGTCGGGCGCGTTGTCGATGCGCAGCCCGGCCAGCGGCAGCGCCGACAGCAGGTGGATCATCACCACGATGAACAGCGCCACCTGCCATTTCAGGATGCGCATCGTCATCGGCGGCCGGCCCGGCCGCTGCGGCGTCAGCAACTGTTCAAGCACAGATCAAAAACGGGTCTTGACGCCGACAGCCAGGGCATTGTTCAAGCGCATGAAGCCGCCGTAGCCCTGCGGCGCGCCACTGAAGAGGTGGGCTGCCAGGTAGATCTCATGCGGCTCCCAGCCGACAAAGCTGATCCGCGGCGACAAGTAGTTGTCGCTGATGTTGAGCCCGGCGGCAAAGCGCAGCCCGGCTTTCCAGCGGCCCTGGTCGAAACTGGTCTCGACCTCGCCGTTGAGCGCGGCATAACGCTGCAGCTCAAAAGTGGCCTGGCCCACCCGCACCGAGCGCAGCAGCATCTGCAGGGTGACGCGGGTATCGCGTCCACCCGGGAAAAATTCCACACCGCCGGCCAGATCCACCGACGAGGCCTTGAGCTGCTGGCCGCCCAGCGATGTCATCGGCACATCACGGGTGTAGGCCAACTCGCCACGCCAGGTGGCGGCATCACCGCTGACCTCAAAGTCGGCCGACACAAAGCTGTTCATGGGTTGCAGCGATCGGATGCGGCCGGCAGGCACATCGAACTGCAAGTAGGGCAGGGGTTGGCGAACACGGCCCAGCGTGACGCCGTAGTCGAAGGGTGCGCCGATGTAGGTCACCCGCAACGCCGTGCCGCCGCTGGCGTGATTGGCGGCGTCCAGCGGTGCCACGGCGAAGAACGGCGCCAGCGCCGGCTGAGCTTGAATGCCCAGCACCTGCGAGGCCTGCCGGTTGACCGGGTGCCAGACGCTGCGGCCGTCGGGCAGCAAGACCTCGCGGTGGCCGGCCAGCCAGACCAGGTCGGATTTGAAGTCGCCCCATTCCTGCTCCCAGCGCAGGGCGGGTTGCGGCAGACGCCGGTCTTTCAGATCGTCCAGCGCAAAGCGGCGCAGATCGACCCGGCTGACGCGGTCTAGCAGCGACACGCCGTCCACCCGGCCCCAGACCACTGTCTGCAGGCCGGCGGTGATGCGGCTGTCACCGCCGCGCCAGCGCAGGTAGGTGTCGCCCAGGCTGGCCTGGGTGTCATCGAAGCGGGCCGAGCCGCCGGTTTGGCTGTCGGCATCCAGCCGCAGGCTAGCGCGCCACTCCAGCGACGGCATGAGCTTGGCCGTGGCGTACCACTGGGTGCGCAGGGCCGCGGTCTGGTTGACCACCGGATGTTTGCTGAGGTGCGCCAGTTCGAACTGCACCGGATCCAGGCCAAGCTTGAGCGCCGAGGCGCTCTTGGCCGACCGGGCAGCCCGGCTGGCGGCCGGCTTGGCTTCATCGGCGGCGTCAGTGGCATCGGCGTTGTTGGCGGCATGGCTGACACCGCCAGCCAGCAGGCCGGCGGCCAGCAAGGGCAGCAGTGCCGCTGTTCGGGGCCAACAAGGCCAGACGCAACGGGTGGAACGGGTGAGGGTCATGGTCGGTAGCTCGCTTCGATGGACTCGTCGGCCAGTGCCTGACTGGAGAAAAGCTTGGCCGGCAATTTTCGATCGTACTTGACGTTCAGCGCGACGAGCCGGGTTTCGTGGCCCGACGACAAATCGGTGGTCTTGCTGTCGGTGATGGTCCAGTAACCTTGTATGCGCTGTTTGGCCAACACCTGCCAGCGCTTGGACGGCGTGGCTTCATCGCGCTCGAAGAAATCAACCCGCATCACCAGGGCGAGTTGCGGATCGATCCAGAGTCGCCGGCGTTTGTAGACTGAATTGTCGGCTTCGGTGGGAATACTCTCGATCACCTCGCAGGCCACGCCGTCCAAAGCTTCGCGGCCCACGATGCGGTGTGTGTCGCTGGCGGGCCGACGGGTTTGCAGGTCTTCGAAATAGATGTCCGAGCCCACAAATCGTCCGCCCTTGCGGTCGCTGGCTACGCGGCGCACCCGGTCCATGGCCGGCAGATAAAGCCATTGCTCCGAACTGCCATCGGCCTTGTCTATGCTCAGCAAGCCAGTGCCGGCAATATCGTCGGGTGCGAGAAACCGTGCCAAGGACTGGAATTCGCCCTTGGAACGCTCCTGCCGGTAGGTCACCAGCTCCCGTATCCGGCTGGCGCCGCCGCGTGCAAGCAGTTCCATGCGGCTGAGCACCGTGGTGTCGCGGCCCGCTGGGCGGTCGTACACTTGTTGCACGAGGCGCAGGGCATCGTCAGCGGCGCGGGCGCCTGCGGCCGACAGCAAGGTGGCGCAGGTCAGGCGCCGTCGAAAGATCGAAAAGGGGCGGTGTTGCACTCGGCCTCCAGGTCATTTCTGGGCTTGACGACCGCGCCCCGATGGGCAGCGAGCAAAGCTGCTAGTGGCGTCGGAATGGTGTCGGAACCGCGCGGGCGGCTTCTGCGTCGGCATGACGCATGCAACAGAGGATAGCATGATGAATGAAGCGGGGAAAAAGGCCGGCAAAACTCGCGACGAGATTGCCAAGGCCTATATATCAGAACCCTGGTGGTATGACGTTCGGGGTTTCTTCATTCTGACATTTGCCTACAACAGCACCTTGTGGCAACAGTTGCGGTTTTTTGGCCCGAATTTTGGCGCCAAGCATCTGGA
>JBBQZM010000268.1:0-4183 GCA_038207685.1 Burkholderiales bacterium | reverse complement strand
GTGCTGCTGGGCCGTTTCGACATCCGGTGTGTCGACACGGCCGACGGCAAACCGGCCAGAGAGAAGCTCAAGATCGCGATGGCGCCCGTGGGCCTGCGCATGCGGTTGAGCGAAAGGCGGCGCGAACCGTTCTGGCACCCGCCTGGCGCTGAGGGAAACTCAAAAGCTGTCATTCGGCAAGCCCCACCACCGAAGGGAGTCATATGCCGCCCGACGACTGCTCCCGCCGGCATCGAACTGGCACTTCCGGCCCTTCAGCGACATACGCTGCCGTGAACTCGTCGCCCCGAAGCGGCCGGTCGCGCAAACACCGTGGCCCCCGAAGGTGTCGCCGCAACAGTGGGCAGACAGAGGTAGGCGGCACACAGGGCGATTGAGGCGCAGCGCCTGGCTTGAGACCGTCCGAGGCACCACCTCGGGAGCCTCGCGTGCAAGCCATTGGTCGGCAGCCCAATCCTCCGATCAGGGCGCCGGACGGCGTCCCGGTCCACTACGAGCGCCACCGACCGGAGCAGACCACGCTGTACCGCCTGTTGCAGCAGCACGCCGCCACCTTCTTCGAGCAGGCTTCAGGCCGCCGCTTGCGCCGGCCTGCCGCAGTTTGTGAAGGACGAGTTCGACAACTTCCGTTCCTGAAGTGCGGCGTCCTCGCCCACGGCTTCCTGCGCCTGCGTTGCGGTGACTGCGGGCATGACAAGCTGGTCGCCTTCAGCTGCAAGCGGCGCGGCTTTTGCCCGTCTTGCAGGGCCAGGCGCATGGCCCAGACGGCGGCCCACCTGGTCGACCACGTCATCCTGCGTGTGCCGGTGCGCCAGTGGGTGCGAGTTTGCCAAGCGCGGTTGCCCATCCCCCTGCGCCTGTTGCTGGCCGCACAACCCAAGCTGGTAACGCCCGTACTGCAGGTGGTGCACCGCATCATCCCGCGCCACCTGCTCGATCAGGCCGGACTGAAGGCCGAGCAGGCTGACAGCGGCGCGGTCACGCTGATCCAGCCGAGCTTGTGGATGAAGGGGTCAGCGGCCAATCTCAACATCCACCTTCACTGCCTGGTGCTGGACGGCGTATACCAGTGCGACACCGAAGGCGAACCTGTATTCGTCAAAGTACCCGCGCCGACCGGCGAGGCGCTGCAGGCGGTGTTGAACAAGATCATCACCCGGATGACGCAAGCTGCTCACCCGTCGGGGGGTGCTCTTCGAGGAGCAGGGCCAGACCCACATGGCCGGCGACGACAGCGATTCGGACGAGGCCCGCACGTTCAGGCCGCTGCAGGCCGCTGCGTGTACCTATTGCATCGCCTTCGGCCCACGCGCCGGCCAGAAGTTGCTGACGCTGCAGGGTGCCATGCCCAGGGACGCCGACTTCAAGCAATCGCTGTGCGCCGACATCCAGGGCTTCAGCCTGCATGCCGCCGTGCGCTGCGGCGCTGACGACCGCCAGGCGCTGGAGCATCTGTGCCGATACATCACGCGCCCCGCTTTGGTCAACGAGCGCGTGCAAACCAACGCGGCCGGGCAAGTCGTGCTCAAGCTCAAGACCGCTTGGCGCGACGGCACCACGCACCTGGTGATGTCGCCGCTGGAGTTCATGCAGCGGCTGGCAGCGCTGGTGCCCAGACCGAGGCTGCACCTGATTCGTTTGGTGTCCGCGTACCTTCGCTTCGCGAAGTGAGCGGACCCCCGCTGCGCGAATCACGGCGTGCTGGCGCCCAACGCCGAGCTGCGCGCGCTGGTGGTGCCGCAGGTGCCCGAGGAGGCCACTGGCGCGTCGGAGATCGCCACGACCGAGTCAGGCGGCGCGCACAGCCGGCCGGCGCGCATCAGCTGGGCCCGGCTGCTCACACGGGTGTTCCAGATCGACATGGGACATTGCTTGAACTGCGGTGGGCAGCTGAAGATCATCGCGGCGATCCTGGAACAGGCGGTGATCGAGAAGATCCTCACGCACCTGGGTCCGCAGGCCCGGGCACGGCCACGCGCGCGAACCAGTGGGTCGCAACTGCAAGCGGCCTGAGACCCGCCAGCCAACACGTTTCAGACGGCCCGGTGCCGAGGGCTGCGGGCATGGCCAGCGCGGTGTGCACGCCCTGGCCCATCTCGCTGCGCGGCATGGCCAGCACAACGCTGCCGTCGGCACCGATCTTGATCCAGCCGTTGAGGCCGAACTCGCCGGCTTTGGGCGCCAGCGTTTCGGCCCGACCGAGCCGGCTGCGCTGCGGCAGCACACCGCCGCGCTGCTCCCTCAGTTCGCCGCCAGCCCGTTGGCGCCAAAGGGCAGGCCGACGGCTTCGCCGGCCGATGTCAACTGCCCGTCCGGATCGATGGCAAAGGCCGAGAGGGTCTGGCTGCCCGAATTGAGCACCCACAGCGAACGCCCGCTCGGCGCCACGACCAAGTCCGTCGGCGCAGCGCCCGTGCTCGCTGCCACGGCTCGGGCCAGTACCAGCCGGCCCGACCTGAGGGCATAACGGCTGATCGTGTTGCTGGCCGTGTTGGTGGTGTAAGCGTTGCGCCCGTTGGGGGCGACGTCGATCCTGGCGGTGCCGGTCTGGTTGTTGCCGACCGAGGCACCGATCAGCACCGGCCGCGCCGGGTCGCTTGGGCTGAAGCGGAAGAAGGACACTGCACCCCGCCCGCTCGCGTTGTTGAAGGTCTCGGTCACCAGCAGGCGCCCGCTTCCGTCGAATGCGTGGCCTCCGGGCGCCTGCGCCAGGACGACCAGCAAGGCATCGGTCACGCCCTCGGCATTGACCCGGTAGCTGTAGACGGTATTGAAGCGCCGCGAGTTGGCGATCAGCACGCGGCCATCAGGACTGAAATTCACCTGTGTCGGGATGCTGCCGCCCGATCCGGAGGACAGCTCACGGTACGTCTGCTCTATCCGCGTCAACTGCCCGTTCAGGTTGCGAAAGCCCTGCAAACTGCCTTCCGGATTTTCGTTCAACACATAGACCACGTCGCCGGATTCGGTCACGCTCAGCGGGAAGCCCTCGCCGGAACGGACGACAGATCTGAGTGACAAGCCCCCGGCCTCGACGGCGAAGGTGGACACCGTGCTGCTGAGATAGTTGATCACGAACAGCCACTTGCCGTCGCCGCTGAGCGTCACCCCGCCCTGGTTGAGCAGGGCGCCGCCCGAGCCGGTTCCTTGTGTGCCCACGCGCGCCAGCAGCGCAGTGGGCTGGCCGTCGGCGCCGCGGCCATACACCAACACCTCGTTGCCCTGGGGCGAATTGGTGCTGGTGAACACCTTGTCGACGCGGAAGTCCTGGCCCGAACCGGGAATCGAAACCTGCGCGTTTGCGAAGGAACCGCCCATAGCCAGAGCCGTCGCGAGGGTGAGGCCTCTGAGCGATCGACGTCGAGAAATCTGCATGATCAAATTCCTGAATTCAGTTGAAGGGGTTTGAGCTGTCCAGAGCACGTGCCTATTGCGGCATCGGCGGATGAATGCTGTCACCATGCTCTTTGAAAGTCATCACAGGCAGGTGAGAAGTCAGCGGCCGGCCATGTCGTCTTGAATGGCTGCACAGCGCAACTAAAGACCTGGCTGGGTCGTAACGACATGGCCGCGGTCAGTCATCGACCCGCCGGCCGGCTCGCCGGCCTGCTTGACAAGCTACTCCGAAGTCCCCTGTTCGTCTGGAGATGCAGCCGGCTTGGCCCGGCGACGTCGGGCTGCGATGGGCGACTCTGCCGCCGCGTACGCAGCAAGCCCTGCCTGGCGTTCCAGCGGCACGACGGTCTGCAGCGTCGTACCGCCTGCGGGCTGCAATGCCGGCGGAAAAAACGCGAGCTTCTGGCCCGCAGCAAGTTTGTCCTTGCGGCCGGGGTCGAGGTTGAGGTCGCGCTCGTTGATGCCAGCCAATGGCGCGACCGCGACGCCGTCCACGATCTCGAGGTCGAACCACCAGCGCTTGACCGAATTGCGCTCACCGCCGCCGATGCGGTCGTCGTGGTCGATGAGTGGCCGGCGCGACGCGGGTGTGTCGATGGACAACCACAGCAGCCGCTCGGATTCGACGAGGTCTTCGCGGTTGTACGGGCAGGTCTTCATGCAGCGCCCGCAGGCCGAGCCCTTCATGTTGGTGAGGCGGTACTTGCCGCACTTCTCGACATCGGGTTTCCAGATCTCGTAGCCGTTGAACATGACTTTCGGGCCGAACGGGATCGCGTTGCACGGG
>JBBQZM010000267.1:0-4192 GCA_038207685.1 Burkholderiales bacterium | reverse complement strand
CAGGTTGCGCATGTTCATCGAGACATCGCCAAAGTCGATCTTCACCGGGCAGGGGCTCAGGCACTTGTGGCAGACGGTGCAGTGGTCGGCCACGTCCTCGAACTCCTCCCAGTGCTTGAGGCTGACGCCACGCCGCGTCTGCTCTTCGTAGAGAAAGGCCTCGACCAGCAGCGAGGTGGCCAGGATCTTGTTGCGCGGGCTGTACAGCAGGTTGGCGCGCGGCACATGGGTGGCGCACACCGGCTTGCACTTGCCGCAGCGCAGGCAGTCCTTGATGCTGTCGGCAATGGCGCCGATGTCGCTTTGCTGCATGATCAGCGACTCATGGCCCATCAGCCCGAAGCTGGGCGTGTAGGCATGGCTCAGGTCAGCCTGATGCAGGTCGTTGTCGGCCAGCGCGGCCAGCGCCGCGCCGCGCAACAGCTTGCCCTTGTTGAAGCGGCCTTCGGGGTCAATGCGGGCCTTGTAGTCGGCAAAGCCGGCCAGTTCGTCATCGCTCATGAATTCGAGCTTGGTGATGCCGATGCCATGCTCGCCGCTGATCACGCCACCCAGGCTGCGCGCCAGCGTCATGATGCGGGCCACCGCCTCATGGGCGGTCTGCAACATGGTGTAGTTGTCGGAGTTGACCGGAATGTTGGTGTGCACATTGCCGTCACCGGCATGCATGTGCAGCGCCACCCAGACACGGCCGCGCAACACTTCCTGGTGCACCCGCTGGAACTCGGCGCGCAGCGGCGCGAAGGCCGCGCCGGGGAAGATGGCCTCGAAGGGCTTCTGCAACTGCAGCTTCCAGCTGGCGCGCAGCGTGTGGTCCTGCAACTGCTCGAAGTGGCTGCGGCCGCCCTCGCCGCCATCAGGCAAAGGGGCAACGTCGAGGTTGTGCAGCCAGTGCCACCACAGCGCGCGCACCTCGCCCAGTTCAACCAGCGCCTGCTGCACCCGCTCGGCCAGCAGTTCGGCGCCGGGGATGTCGGCCGGGTCGTCGCTCTGGCCCAGCGGCAGGTTGCCCTGGCTCAGCAGCGCTTCCAGGCGGTCAACCAGTTCCAGCTTGTTGCGCAGGCTCAGCTCGATGTTGATGCGCTCGATGCCCAGCGTGTACTCGCCCATGCGATCAAGCGGAATTACCACGTCTTCATTGACCTTGAAGGCGTTGGTGTGGCGGGCGATTGCCGCGGTGCGCTTGCGGTCCAGCCAGAACTTCTTGCGCGCCTCGGCGCTGACCGCCACGAAGCCCTCGCCCGAGCGGCTGTTGGCAATGCGCACCACCTCGCTGGTGGCGCGGGCCACCGCATCACTGTCGTCGCCGACGATGTCGCCGATCAACACCATCTTGGGCAGGCCACCGCGCTTGCTCTTGGTGGCATAACCCACCGCCTTGAGGTAGCGGTCGTCCATGTGCTCCAGGCCGGCCAGGATGGCGCCGCCCCTTTTCGCATCCTCGAACAAAAAGTCCTTGATCTCGACGATCGACGGCACCGCCTGCACCGGGTTGCCGAAGAATTCAAGGCAGACGGTGCGCACATGCGCCGGCATGCGGTGCACTATCCAGCGCGCGCTGGTGATCAGACCATCACAACCTTCCTTCTGGATGCCGGGCAGGCCGGCGAGGAATTTGTCAGTGACATCCTTGCCCAGGCCGGCCTTGCGGAACACCGTGCCGGGGATGTCCAGCCGCTCGGTCTTCTCGAGCTTCTTGCCCGAGGCGTCGAACCAGCGCAGCTCGAAACTGGCCATCGGCGCATCGTGGATCTTGCCCAGGTTGTGGTTGAGTCGGATCACCTCCAGCCACTTGGCCTGCGGCGTCACCATCTTCCAACTGGCCAGGTTGTCCAGCGCCGTGCCCCACAACACGGCCTTCTTGCCGCCAGCATTCATCGCGATGTTGCCGCCCACGCAGCTGGCATCGGCCGAGGTGGGATCGACCGCGAAGACATGGCCGGCACGTTCGGCCGCGTCGGCCACACGTTGGGTCACCACACCGGCGCCGGTCCACACCGTGGCCACTGGCTGATCCACACCCGGCAAGCTGACAAACTCGACCTCGGTCATCTGTTCGAGCTTTTCGGTGTTGATCACCGCGCTGCGCCAGGTCAACGGCACGGCGCCGCCGGTGTAGCCGGTGCCGCCGCCACGCGGGATGATGGTCAGGCCCAGTTCAACGCAACCGGCCACCAGCGCGGCCATCTCGGCCTCGGTGTCGGGGGTCAGCACAACGAAGGGGTATTCAACCCGCCAGTCAGTGGCGTCGGTCACATGCGACACCCGCGACAGGCCGTCGAACTTGATGTTGTCCTTGGCGGTGGCGCGGCCCAGCACACGCCGGCACTTGCCACGCAAGCCGGCCACGCTGGCAAAGCGGGCCGCAAAACGCTGCACCGCATCGCGCGACAAGTCCAGCAGTTCGCCGACATGGCCGTCGCGCGCCGCGTCGGCCTGCGGCGTGCGGCGCGCCGCCACCTCACCCAGGCGATGGTTCAACGCATCGATCAACAGGTCGCGGCGCTTGGGGTTGTCGAGCAGGTCGTCCTCGAGGTAAGGATTGCGCTGCACCACCCAGATGTCGCCCAGCACCTCGAACAGCATGCGCGCCGAGCGGCCGGTGCGGCGCTCACCACGCAGCAGCGACAGCAGCGCCCAGGCCCGCTCGCCCAGCAGGCGGATCACGATCTCGCGGTCGGAGAACGAGGTGTAGTTGTACGGAATCTCGCGCAGCCGCGGCGCTGGATCGGCCGCCCGGCCGGCGGTCGCCATTTGAGGAAGAACAAACGGAGCGTTCATGAAGCGACGGGCGCCAGGTTCGGAGTAGACAGTCGGACACGCCCGGACAGGCACGCTATAGACTGTGAATTATCGCAGTGCAGCATTTTTCGACGTTGCGCTCACGCACAGGCCGCGCCGGCTGGCGGGTTTATCCCGTAGCGGCGGCAGGCTAGGGTGTGACAGAAACGGGCCTGTCATAAAACATCGGGACACTCCCGCGGTCGATGACTGCAAACCAACCCCACGGAGAACACATGAAACTCAATTTCAAGATGGCTGCGCTGAGCGCGGCCCTGGTGCTGGCACTGCCGGCCCAGGCGCAGACCGAAGTGCTCTGGTGGCACTCGATGGGCGGCGCCCTGGGCGAGTGGGTCAACGACCTGGCCAAGGGCTTCAATGAGAAGCAGAAGGACTACAAGGTCACGCCGGTGTTCAAGGGCGGCTACGACGAGTCGATGACCGCTGCCATCGCCGCCTTCCGCGCCGGCAATGCGCCCAACATCCTGCAGGTGTTCGAGGTCGGCACCGCCACCATGATGGCCAGCAAGGGCGCGATCAAACCGGTTAGCCAGCTGATGAAGGAGGCCGGCGTCAAGTTCGACCCCAGCGTCTATGTGCCCGCCGTGGCCGGCTACTACACCGCGCCCAACGGCGAGATGATGAGCTTGCCGTTCAACAGCTCGACGCCGGTGTTCCATTACAACAAGGACGCCTTCAAGGCCGCCGGCATCGACCCCGAGCGGCCGCCCACCACCTGGCCCGAAGTGGCACTGGCCGCCGCCAAGCTCAAGGCCAGCGGCCACAAGTGCCCGTTCACCACCAGTTGGGGCAGCTGGACCCAGTTGGAGAGCTTCTCGGCCTGGCACAACGTTGAGTTCGCCACCAAGCGCAATGGCTTCCTGGGCATGGACACGCGGCTGGCTTTCAACACGCCGCTGCATGTGCGCCACATCGAGAACCTGGCCAACATGGCCAAGCAGGGCTTGTTTGTCTACAAGGGCCGGGGCAATGCGGCCGACGCCACTTTTGTGTCGGGCGAGTGCGCGATGGTCACCGCCTCGTCGGCGCTGTACGGCAGCATCAAGCGCAATTCCAAGTTTGCGTCAGGCATCGGCACCCTGCCCTACTACCCCGACGTGCCCGGCGCGCCGCAGAACACCGTGATCGGCGGCGCCAGCCTGTGGGCCATGTCCGGCAAGAAGCCTGAAGAGTACAAGGCCGTGGCAGCGTTCTTCACCTACTTGTCTGACCCCAACGTGCAGGCAGTCAGCCACCAGCGCACCGGCTACCTGCCGATCACCACCGAGGCCTTTGCCATCACCGAAAAATCGGGTTTCTACAAGCAGAATCCCGGCACCGATGTTTCGGTGAACCAGATGATCCGCAAGGTCACCGACAAGTCACGCGGCATCCGCCTGGGCAACTTTGT
>JBBQZM010000266.1:0-4199 GCA_038207685.1 Burkholderiales bacterium | reverse complement strand
CTGGCCGGCGCGTCGTCGCTGTTCCTGGTGGCCGCCGGCTTGTCGCTGATCTTCGGTGTCACGCGCATCGTCAACTTTGCGCATGGCTCGTTTTTCATGCTCGGCGTCTACATGGCCTACACGCTGGTCGAGCAGTTGGGCCCCAGCCTGGGTTACTGGCCGGCGATCCTGCTGGCGGCACTGGCGGTTGGCCTTTTGGGCGCGGTGGTCGAGGTGGCGCTGCTGCGCCGCATCTACCGCGCGCCCGAGCTGTTTCAGTTGCTGGCCACCTTTGCGCTGGTGCTGGTGATCAAGGATGCGGCGCTCTGGCTATGGGGCCCTGAAGACCTGCTGGGGCCGCGTGCGCCGGGCCTGGGCGGCGCGGTCGACATTCTCGGCCGGCGTTTTCCCACCTATGACCTGCTGTTGATCGTGGTCGGTCCGGTGGTGCTGGGTTTGCTGTGGTTGCTGCTCAACCGCACGCGCTGGGGCACGCTGGTGCGCGCCGCCACCCAAGACCGCGAGATGGTCGGCGCGCTGGGCGTCAACCAGGCCTGGCTGTTTACCAGCGTGTTTGCGCTCGGCGCCATGCTGGCCGGCCTGGGCGGCGCGCTGCAGCTGCCGCGCGAGCCGGCCTCGCTGCACCTCGATCTGCTGATCATCGGCGACGCCTTTGTGGTGGTGGTGGTCGGCGGCATGGGCTCGATCCCCGGCGCCTTTGTCGCCGCGCTGCTGATCGCAGAGATCAAGGCGCTGTGCGTGGGCATCGGCACGGTGAACTGGTTCGGCGTTGACTTCAGTTTCTCCAAGCTCACGTTGGTGGCCGAGTTTCTGGTCATGGCGGTGGTGCTGATCTGGCGGCCCTGGGGGCTGATGGGCCGGCCGCAGGCCGCTACCCGCAACACTGCCTCGCCCGAGCCGCCGCTGCGCGCCGCCGGCAAGCCGCTGCTGATCGCCGCCGCGCTGTTGGCCATCGGCCTGCTGGCCTTGCCAGCGCTGACCGCCGCCAGCCCTTATGTGGTGGTGCTGGTGATCGACCTGCTTACCGCCGCGCTGTTTGCCGCCAGCCTGCACTTCATCATGGGCCCGGCGGGCATGCACTCGTTTGGCCATGCCGCTTACTTTGGCCTGGGTGCTTATGGCGGCGCGCTGCTGATGCTCAAGGCCGGCTGGCCGATGGAGGCCGCGCTGCTGGCCGCGCCACTGGCGGCCGGCGCCGGCGCACTGGTTTTCGGCTGGTTCTGCGTGCGGCTGTCGGGCGTTTACCTGGCGATGCTGACGCTGGCGTTTGCGCAGATCGTCTGGTCGATCACCTTCCAGTGGGACGATTTCACCGGCGGCAGCAACGGCCTGACCGGCGTCTGGCCGGCGCCCTGGCTGGCCGACAAGACGGCCTACTACTTTGTCACGCTGGTCCTGGTGGCGGCCGGCGTGCTGGCGCTGCGCCGCATCCTGTTCTCGCCCTTCGGCCTGGCGATGCGGGCCAGCCGTGATTCGCCGCTGCGCGCCGATGCCATCGGCATCAACGTGCCGCGCATCCAGTGGCTGGCCTTTGTGCTGGCGGCGATGGCCGCTGGCGGTGCCGGCAGCCTGTATGCCTTCAGCAAGGGCAGCATCTCGCCCGACAGCCTGGCCGTGGGCAAAAGCGTGGATGGCCTGGTGATGGTGCTGCTGGGCGGCGTGCAGACGCTGGTTGGCCCGGTGGTCGGCGCGGTCAGCTTCACCTGGCTGCAAGACACCGTGGCGCGCAGCACCGACTACTGGCGCGCGCTGCTCGGCGGCATCGTGCTGCTGCTGGTGCTGGCCTTCCCACAGGGCATCGCCGGCTTTGTCGCCCAGTTGTTCGAGCGGCGGAGGGTGGTTTCATGAGCGCGTCGCACGAGCGCCCGAATGAGGGCTCGCGCCCGCTTGGCGGGACTGCGCAAAGCGCCCAAGGTGCACCTGTCCATCTGCTGCAAGTCACCGGCCTCGGCAAGAGCTTTGGCGGCAACCGCGCAGTCGACGACATCAGCTTCAGTGTTGCGCCGGGCGAACTGCTGGCGATGATCGGCCCCAACGGCGCCGGCAAGTCCACCACCTTCAACATGGTCAACGGCCAGTTGCCGGCCGACAGCGGCTCGATCCGCCTGGCCGGCCAGGAACTGCTGGGCCGCAAGCCGCGCGAGATCTGGAAGCTGGGCGTCGGCCGCACCTTCCAGATCGCCGAGACCTTTGCCTCGCTGACGGTGCTGGAGAACGTGCAGATGGCGCTGATCTCGGCCGACAGCCGCTTGTTCTCGATCTGGCGCCGCGCCAGCGCGCACCAGGTGGATCAGGCGATGGACCTGCTGCGCCAGGTGGGCATGGCGGCGCAGGCCGACCGGCCCTGCAGCGTGCTGGCTTACGGCGACGTCAAACGGGTGGAGCTGGCGATTGCACTGGCCAACAAGCCGAAGCTGTTGTTGATGGACGAACCCACCGCCGGCATGGCGCCCCAGGAGCGCAACGAATTGATGGCGCTGACCAAGCGGCTGGTGGTCGAGCGCGGCCTGGCCGTGCTGTTCACCGAGCACAGCATGGACGTGGTGTTTGCCTATGCCGACCGGCTGATCGTGCTGGCCCGCGGCCGGCTGATCGCCGAAGGCAAGCCGGCCGAGATCCGCGATCACCCGGAAGTGCAGGCGGTGTACTTCGGCAGCGGCAAGACCTTCGAGAAGAAGGCGGTGGGCGCATGAGCGACACCTTGCTGAAAGTACAGGGCCTCAACGCCTGGTACGGCGCGGCGCAGATCCTGTTTGATGTCGACCTGCAGGTCGGCCGTGGCGAGGTGGTGGCGCTGATGGGCCGCAACGGCGCCGGCAAGAGCACCACGCTGAAGGCCATCATGGGCATGCTGGCGCGGCGCCGTGGCCAGGTCAGCTTCATGGGCCGCGACATGACCCGGGCCGACACGCATGAGATCGCCCGCGCCGGCCTGGGCTATGTGCCCGAGGACCGCCGCATCTTCAGCGACCTCACGGTGATGGAGAACCTGGCGGTGGGCCGCCAGCCCGATCGCCGCTGGCCTGATGGCAGCGCCGCGCCCACTTGGACGCCCGAGGCCTTGTTCAAGCTCTTTCCCAACCTGGGGGAAATGCCGCACCGCCCAGGCGGCCGCATGAGCGGTGGTGAGCAACAGATGCTCACCGTGGCGCGCACGCTGATGGGCAACCCCTTGCTGGTGCTGCTTGACGAGCCCAGCGAGGGCGTGGCCCCCTTGATCGTCGAGCAGATGGCGCAGATGATCTTGACCCTCAAAGCCCAGGGCGTCAGCATCCTGTTGTGCGAGCAGAACATGCACTTTGCCGAGCTGGTCTGCGACCGCGCCTATGTGCTCGAGAAGGGCCAGATCCGCCACCAGTCGAGCATGGCCGAGTTGGCGGCCAATGACGAGGTTCGGCGGGCCTACCTGTCGATGTGAGCTGTCCCAAACCGTCCGCCAAGGAGTCCACCATGTCCCGTCCTGACCGCCGCCTATTCCTGCAATCGCTGTCGCTGGCAGCCACCGCCTTGGCGCCGCTGCCGCTGTGGGCGGCCGCCAAACTGCGGCCGGATGCGAAGAGCGCACTGATCGTGGTCGATGTGCAGAACTGTTTCGTGCCCGGCGGCACGCTGCCGGTGGGCAAAGGCGACGAGGTGGTGCCGGTGATCAATCAGCTGGCCAAGGCCTTCGGCAACATCATCGTCACCCAGGACTGGCACACGCCGGGCCATGCCTCGTTTGCCAGCGCGCACGGCGGCAAGAAGCCGTTCGAGACCACCACGCTGAAGTACGGCCAGCAAGTGCTGTGGCCCGACCACTGTGTGCAGGGCACCGAAGACGCGGCGCTGCACAAGGATCTCAAACTGCCGACAGCCCAGCTGGTCATCCGCAAGGGCTACAACCCGGGCGTGGACAGCTACTCGGCGTTTCAGGAAGCCGACCGCAAGACCGTGACCGGACTGGCCGGCTACCTCAAGGCCCGCGGCATCCAGACCGTCTACGTCACCGGTCTGGCCACCGACTTCTGCGTCGCCTGGACGGCAATGGACGCCCGCGCAGCCGGCTTTGGCTGCTATGTGGTCGAGGACGCCTGCCGCGCCATTGACCTCAACGGCTCGCTGGCTGCGGCCTGGAAGCAGATGCTCGCCAAGGGTGTCAAGCGCATCCAGTCCGGCGACATCGAGACCGCCTGAGCGCGCGGCGGCCACGCGCTTGAGCA
>JBBQZM010000265.1:0-4246 GCA_038207685.1 Burkholderiales bacterium | reverse complement strand
GTGATCGGCCAGCCAGCGGCCACCGGCCTGATCCAGCGCAACAAGGAAAAGCCCTTCTTCGAAGAGTTCGCCAAGCGCACCGGCCTGCCCATCGACGCCGACTACAAGTCGATCGACTCGCTGGGCATCAAGGACACCGAGCAGCTGCGGGTGATGAAGGCCGGCCTGTTCGACATCGTTTCGCTGCGGGTGTCGCAGAACTCGCGCGACGAACCCACGCTGCTGGGCATGGATCTGGTGGGCGCGGCGCCCGACTACGCCACTGCGCGCAAGGTCTACGACAGCTACCGCGAGACGCTGGACCAGCGGCTGCAGAAGCAGTTCCAGGTCAAGCTGCTGGGCATCTGGCCGTTCGGCCCGCAGATCCTGTTCTGCAAGAAGCCGCTGACGCAACTGTCCGACCTCAAGGGCATGAAGGTGCGGGTCTATGACCAGAACCTGGCCAAGTTCATTGAGTCGGTGGGCGGCACGCCGGTGCCGCTGTCGTTCACCGAAGTGCACCAGTCGCTGTCGCTGGGCGTGGTTGATTGTGCGATCACCGGCCCGAGCTCAGCCAACTCGTCAAACTGGCCCGAGGTGACCACCCACCAGTACCCGCTGGGCTTCCAGATGGCGCTCAACGGCTATGCCATCACGCTCAAAGCCTGGGACCGGCTGAACGCCGAACAGAAGACCAAGATGCAGGCCGCCTTTACCACCTTGACCGACGACATCTGGGCCTACTCGCAGGAACTGGCGCAGGACGCCATCAACTGCAATGCCGGCAAAGACCCCTGCACCACCGGCAAGAAGTTCAACCTGGTCAATGTGCCGGTGACCGCCGCCGACAAGGAGACCGTGCGCAAAGCGGTGGCCACGATCTCGCTGCCGACCTGGGCCGAAATCTGCGACAAATCCAACCCCGGCTGCAGTGACGCCTGGAAGAAGACCGTCGGCAAGGCCATCGGCGTCCAGTAAGCAGCTGATGCTGAACCGGGTGGCTGTGTCTGACACGCCACCCGCCCTTGCACATTCTGGAGACATCACGCGATGAAAGATTTGATCGAACGCTGGCTGGGCACCTTGTTCGGGCTGATCTTCGTGGCCTTGTCCTGCATGGTCGCGGTCGAGACCCTGGTCCGCAAGTTCTTCAACTTCTCGCTGCAGGGCGCCGACGAGTTGGGCGGCTACTCGCTGGCGGTGGGCGGCACGATCGCCTTCAGCTTGGCGCTGATGGGCCGCACGCACATCCGCGTCGATGTCTTCCACGCGCGCCTGCCCGCCTGGCTGCAGACATTCCTGAACTGGTTGTCGGCAGTCTGTCTGGCGGCCTTTGCCGGCCTGCTGGCCTGGCTGGCCTGGTTCGTGGTGCAAGATTCGAACGCCTACAAGAGCGTGTCGCAGACGCCCTGGGCCACGCCGCTGACCTACCCGCAATCGGCCTGGCTGCTCGGCCTGATGCTGTTTGCGCTGGTCTCGGCCGGCTTTGCTGCGCGTGCCACCTGGTTGCTGCTGCGCGGCGACACGGCGGGACTGAACCATGAGTTCGGCCCGCGCTCGACCAAGGAAGAAGTCGACGAGGAGTTGCAGGATCTCAAGTCACGTTCGGGCGACGCCTTGGCCACTACCTCCACCACCGACAGCACTGCCCGAGCTCGCGCATGAACGTCTCCTACATCCTGATCGCCTTCGGCGGCATGCTGGGCATGATGCTGCTGGGCCTGCCGATCGCTGTGGCGATGGCTGCGGTGGGCATCCTCGGTGGCCTGCTGGCCTACGGCATGCCCTTCATCAACTCGATCGCGCCGGTGGTCTGGGGCGTGCACAACGACAACCTGCTGACCGCCATCCCGCTGTTTGTGCTGATGGGCGAGCTGCTGCTGCGATCGGGCATAGCCGACCGCATGTTCGGTGCGCTGGCGGCCTGGCTGGGCCGCTTGCCCGGTGGTCTGCTGCACACCAATATCGGCTGCAGCGCCTTGTTTGCTGCCACTTCGGGCTCGTCGGTGGCCACCGCCGCCACCATCGGCACCGTGGCGCTGCCGTCGCTGTACAAGCGCGGTTACCGCATGGACATGTCGCTGGGCTCAATCGCCGCCGGCGGCACGCTGGGCATCCTGATCCCGCCCTCGGTCAACATGATCATCTACGGCTCGCTGACCGACACATCGATCAGCAAGCTGTTTGTCGCCGGCATCATCCCCGGCCTGCTGCTGGCAGGGGCCTTCATGGGCTACATCATGGTGCACGCCCTGATCACGCGCTCGGCGATCCGCGAGGACAAGGTGCCGCTGGCCACGCGCATGCGGCTGCTCAAGGACCTGCTGCCGCCGGGCGTGGTCTTCTTTATCGTGATGGGCGGCCTGTACAGCGGCCTGGCCACCACCACCGAATCGGCCGCGCTCGGTGTTGTCGCGTCACTGGTCTTCGCCGCCAACAGCCGCAAGCTGAACTGGTTGCTGCTGCAGCATTGCTTTGTGCAGACGGCCAAGACCAGCGGCATGATCCTATTGATCATCACTGCGGCCTTCATCCTGAATCTGGCGATCAGCCTGACTGGCGTCGCCGAGGCGATGACGGCCTGGGTCACGTCCTTCGGCTTGACGGCAACGCAGTTGCTGCTGGTGCTGATCGTGTTCTACCTCATCCTCGGCATGTTCATGGACGTGCTCTCGATGATGGTGGCCACCATCCCGATCACCTTTCCGATCGTCGTCGCAATGGGCATCGATCCGGTCTGGTACGGCATCTTCATCGTGCTGATGTGCGAACTCGGCATGATCACGCCGCCGGTGGGCATGAACCTGTTCGTGGTGCACGGCATCCGGCCAGACAAGGGCGGCATCAGTGACGCCATCATCGGTGCGCTGCCCTATGCCGCGATCATGATCGCCTTCACCATCCTGCTGATGTTCGTGCCCGGCCTGGCCACCTGGCTGCCGGGCAAGATGTGAGGGTCGGCCAAATGAACCAAGCCCTTTGGCAGACACCGGCCTGCGAGTTGCAGCGCCGCTTCCGAGACGGCAGCCTGACGCCGCTGGCGGTTGCGCAGGATTGCCTGCAGCGCCTGGAGGCGGTGAACCCCCGGCTCAACGCCGTGATCGCGCGCCGCGACAAGCAGTTTCTGGCCGAAGCCCGGGCCGCCACCGATCGACATGCCAGCAGCCAGCCGCTGTCGATGCTCGACGGCATCCCACTGACGGTCAAGGACAGCCTGCTGACCCGCGACCTGCCCACCACCTGGGGCACACCGGCGCTGCGCCAGCACTGCACCGGTGAGGACGAACTGGCGGTGGCCCGCGCCCGCGCTGCCGGCGCCTTGATCGTCGGCAAGACCAACGTGCCCGAGTTTGCGCTCGAGGGTTACACCGACAACCCGCTGTTCGGCGCCACCGGCAACCCCTGGGCGCCTGCATTGACGCCTGGCGGCTCCAGCGGCGGCGCGGCGGCGGCAGTGGCCGCCGGCATCGCACCGCTGGCGATCGCCCAGGACGGCGGCGGCTCGATTCGCCGCCCAGCCTCGCACGCCGGCATCGTCGGCCTCAAGCCTTCGCTCAGCGCCTGGCCGCGCCAACATGTGCTGCCCAGCCTGCTGCTCGACTTTGAGGTCATCGGCCCGCTGGCGCGTACGGTGGCCGATGCGCGGCTGCTGTTCCAAGCGCTGCGCGGCCCGGCGGCGGTTGATCGCTCATCGCTGTCGGCGGCACAGGCCAGCGCCAGGCGCAGTGGGCCGTTGCGTTTGCTGTACGTCGAGCGTTTTGGCGATGCGCCGCTGGATCCGCAGATCGCCGCCAGCGTGGGACAGGCGGTGCAGCGGCTGGCGCAGCTCGGCCATCAGGTGGAAGTGGGCGCGCTGCCGCTGGATCTGGGCTTCTTCACCGAGGCCTGGCCGCAGATCGGCCAGATCGGCTTGGCAGCCATGTTTGATCAGCAACCCGACTGGGCGCTGCAGGCCTCGGCCAAATACCGCGATATGGCTGAACTGGGCCGCCGTCTGCCGGCTGCGCGGCTTTGGCAAATCGTCGAGCGCGTCAGGCAATTGCGGCGCGAGAGCGCTGCGGTGTTCGAGCAGATCGACGTCATCGTGATGCCCGCCACCGCCGCCCTGCCCTGGCCAGCGAGCGAAGCCTATCCGCCGCAGATCGACGGCCAAGCGGTCGGCCCGCGCGGCCATGCCATCTACACCGGCTGGGTCAATGCCGCCGGCCTGCCCGGGCTGGCGCTGCCCACCACGCCCTCCCGCGAAGGGCTGCCGATCGGCCTGCAA
>JBBQZM010000264.1:0-4252 GCA_038207685.1 Burkholderiales bacterium | reverse complement strand
GATCCAGTCGTGGCTCGTGCAGGAAAGCGGCGAGGTCAAGAATGTCCAGCTGTCCTGAGGTCGACGCCCTGCCGATCGCGCGCGCGGTTCATCGGCCGACCCGGTCGACGACACCGCTGGCCGCTGTTCTTTTCGCGCTGGCCAGTCATGGCGCGATGGGGCAGACCGCCTACCCTGGCGTCGGCCGTGTCGCGACACCCGGGGAAGTCGCTGCCTGGAACATCGACGTCCGGCCCGACTTCAAGGGCCTGCCCAAGGGCTCGGGCTCAGTGGCCCAGGGTCAGGTGGTGTGGGAGGCCAAGTGCGCCTCCTGCCACGGCATCTTCGGCGAGTCCAACGAGGTGTTCTCGCCACTGGTCGGCGGCACCACCGCCGACGATGTGAAGACCGGCCACGTCGCCCGCCTGCGCGACCCGGGCTACCCGGGCCGCACCACGATGATGAAGGTGGCCACGGTGTCCACGCTGTGGGACTACATCAACCGGGCCATGCCCTGGAACACGCCCAAGACGCTGAGCCATGACGAGGTCTACGCGGTCACCGCATTCCTGCTGAACCTGGCCGAGGTGCTGCCCGAGAGCTTTGTGCTGTCCGACCAGACCATGGCGCAAGCGCAGGCGCGGATGCCCAACCGCAACGGCATGGACACCCGCCATGCGATGTGGCCGGGCAAGACGTTGGGCCCGGCCACGCCGCCCGACGTCAAGGCGGTGGCCTGCCAGAGCAACTGCGAGGTCGAGCCCAAGGTGGCTTCGCTGCTGCCTGACTTTGCTCGCAACAACCACGGCAACCTGGCCGAGCAGAACCGCCTGGTCGGCGCCCAGCATGGGGTGGACACCACCCGGCCGGCGCCGGTGGCCGGCGCGCCTGCCGCCACTGCTGTCCCGGTGCCACCGGCCCCCGCTGCCGCGCCGGCCCCCGCCAAGCCGGCAGCCGGAGAATCAGCCGCCGCGCAGGCGCTGCTGCGCAAGAACGGCTGCATTGCCTGCCATGCGATGGACACCAAGCTGCTCGGCCCGAGCTTCAAGGACATTGCCAGCAAGTACGGCGCGCGTGCCGATGCCGCCACGTATCTGGCGGGCAGGATCAAGTCCGGCGGCAGCGGTATCTGGGGGCAAATCCCCATGCCGCCGCAGTCGCTGGCTGATGACGAGGCTGGCATGCTGGCCCGCTGGATCGCCGGCGGGGCCCGCAAATGAGGCACGGCCAGCCGATTTCACCGAAAATGCCTTTATATCCATTCACCCAGAAGGAGACCTTCACCATGCCATCCCGTCGTGAGTTGCTCAAGCGCAGTGCCGGCGTTGCCGGTCTGCTCGCCGGCCTGGGGCTGCTGCCGCAGGCTGCCCAGGCGGCGTTCAATGCCGTCGCCTTCGAGGCCAAGACCCTGCCCGACGTGATGAAGGCGCTGGGCGCCTCCGCGCCAACGCTCAGCAAGGACGTCTCGCTGACAGGCCCTGACATCGCCGAGAACGGCGCCGTCGTGCCGGTGGCTTGCGCCACCACGCTGCCGGGCGTCAAGCAGTTGCTGATCCTGGTCGAGAAGAACCCCAGCATGCTGTGCGCGCTGTTTGACGTCACCGACGCCGTCGAGCCCTCGTTCGCCACCCGCGTGAAGATGGGCCAGTCGTCCAACGTGATGGCCGTGGCCATCATGAACGACGGCAAGGTGTTCTACGCGCAGAAGGAAATCAAGGTCACTTTGGGCGGTTGCGGCGGTTGATCCCGCGGCGGTTCCCAACGTTTTCCCCACCATTTGAAGGAGTTAGACCATGGCAGACCCGATGCGCATCCGCGCCCAGGCCGCAGGCGACAAGACCACTGTGCGCGTGCTGATGAGCCACGAGATGGAAACCGGTCAACGCAAGGATTCAGCCGGCAAGGTGATCCCGGCCTGGTTCATCCAGGAAGTGAGCGCCACGCTCAACGGCAAGCAGGTGATGAGCGGCCAATGGGGCCCTGCGATCGCCAAGAACCCGTTCCTGCAGTTCACCATCAAGGGTGGCAAGGCTGGCGACAAGGTCGCCATCAGCTGGATCGACAACCGGGGCGACAAGCGCACCGACGAAGCCACCGTGAGCTGATTCGCCCGTATCCCCAGGAGGCCTGGCCGGGCCCAACCCAAAAAAGGAGACACATGACAAGACGATTGCACCCCCTGGCGCTGGCAACGCTGAGCTTGACCGCCGCCATCGCCGCGGCACCCGCGCTGGCTCAGAAGTCCACTGCAGAAGGTATCGCCGAGTACCGCAAGATGCTCGAGGACGGCAACCCGTCCGAGCTGTTCGAGGCCAAGGGCGAGGAACTCTGGAAGACCGCCCGCGGCCCCAAGAAGGCCACGCTGCAGTCCTGCGACCTGGGCCTGGGCGCTGGCGTGGTCAAGGGCGCCTGGGTGCAGTTGCCTCGCTACTTCGCCGACACCAACAAGGTGCAGGACGTCGAGTCGCGCTTGGTCAGCTGCATGTCCACCCTCCAGGGCTTCAATGCCGACGAGTTGGTGAAGACGCCCTTTGGTCGCGGCGAGATGGCCAATATCACCGCGATGGCCACCTGGATTGCCGGGCAGTCGCGCGGTTTGCGCTTTGCACTGCCGCAGGGCCATGCGGAGGAGCGCCGCTTTTACGCATTGGGCAAGAGCGCCTTCTTCTTCCGCGGCGGGCCGATGGATTTCTCATGCGCCTCCTGCCACGGTGAGGACGGCAAGCGTATCCGACTGCAGGATTTGCCCAACCTGACCAAGAACCCCGGCGACGGCATCGGCTTTGCGGCCTGGCCGGCCTACCGCGTCAGCAACGGCCAGATGTGGAGCATGCAGCTGCGGCTCAACGACTGCTTCCGCCAGCAGCGTTTCCCCTATCCCGAATTCGCCTCTGACCTGACGGTGGCGCTGGGTGTGTACATGGGCGTCAACGCCCAAGGTGCCGAATCGATCGCCCCCGCGATCAAGCGCTGAGCCGAGGAGACCCACGACATGAACATCCGACATATCCTCATCGGCACCGCGTCCGCCGCCACCCTGCTGCTGGTAGCCGGCTGCGCCAGCAAGCCCTCGCCCGCCGAGATCGACGTGCAGGCGCTGGCGATGATCAAGGCCGGTTTCCGCGAGCAAGGCATTGCCAAGCTCGACCGCCTCGAACAGGACTTGGGGCAGAAGGCCTGTTCTTCCGACATGGCGCCGCCGGAGGCGGTGGCCAAGCAGGTGGAGGCGCAAGCCATGGCCTCGATGAAGTGGCCCACCGGTGGCCAGTACATCGGCGATTGGCGCCAAGGCGAGAAGCTGGCGCAAAACGGCCGCGGCATGACCTGGACCGACAAGAGCACCGACACCAAAGCCAATGGCGCGCAGTGCTACAACTGCCACCAGATCGGACCGGCGGAAGTGAGCTTCGGCACCATCGGCCCCAGCCTCTACAACTACGGCAAGCTGCGTGGTGTGAAGGACGTGACCGACCCGGCCAGCGCCGCCATCGTGCAGTACACCTGGGGCAAGCTGTGGAACAGCAAGGCCTACGCGGCCTGCTCGAACATGCCGCGTTTCGGCCACGCCAAGCTGCTGGACGAGACCCAGCTGCGCCATGTGATGGCGCTGCTGCTCGACCCCAAGTCGCCGGTCAACGAGTGAACTGCTCGCGGCTGTGACCGGCCCGCCTCGGCGGGCTTTTTAATCCCTTGAACACCCTTCGGAACTGAATCATGAGCTTGAGCAAGCGCGACTTTCTTCAGGTGCTGGGTGCGGCCTCGGTGGCCGGCATGGCACTCGGGCGCCATGCCCAGGCCGATGCCGCCACGGCGCAGGCCGGCCTCTACGACATCCAGCCGTTTGGCAATGTGTCGCTGCTGCACATGACCGATTGCCATGCGCAGCTCAAGCCCATCCATTTCCGCGAACCCAGCGTCAACCTGGGGCTGGGCAGCATGCGCGGCGAGCTGCCGCACCTGGTGGGCGAGCAACTGCTGAAGAAGGCCGGGCTGCGCCCGGGCACGGCCCAGGCCCATGCCTTCACCTACCTGGACTTTGAACAGGCGGCGCGGCGCTACGGCAAGGTGGGCGGTTTTGCGCACCTGGCCACGCTGGTCAAGCAGCTCAAGGCCAGCCGCCCTGGCGCGCTGTTGCTTGACGGCGGCGACACCTGGCAGGGCAGCGCCACCGCGCTGTGGACCAATGCCCAGGACATGGTCGACGCCTGCAAGCTGCTGGGCGTTGATGTGATGACCGGCCACTGGGAGTTCACCTACGGCATGGAGCGCGTCA
>JBBQZM010000263.1:0-4274 GCA_038207685.1 Burkholderiales bacterium | reverse complement strand
GGTGGCCTCGCTGGCCCAGGTGGTGGTCGGCCGCTTGCTCGACCGTGTACCGCTCAAGCGTCTGCAAATCACCATCGTGCTGATGCAGGCGCCCTTGCTGGCCGCGGCGTCGATAGCCCAGGGCTGGTGGCTGTATGCCGCGCTGCTGGGCGTGATGATCCTGATCTTCGGCGCCATTCCGTTCACCGATGCGGTGATCGTGCGCTATGTCGACGACAGCATGCGCTCACGCGTGGCCGGGCTGCGGCTCACGCTGTCGCTGGGCTTCAGCTCGCTGGCGGTATGGGCGCTGGGGCCGGTAGTCAAGTCCAGCGGTTTTGGCACGCTGTTCATGGCCATGGCCGGCATCTCGCTGTGCACCGCGGCGGTGCTGCTGGCGATGCCCAGCGAGCCTCGCGTCGCTGCCCCGGCCAGCTGAGAGGTTGAGAGGCAATCCCATGGGCTTACCCGTAGGGCCGGGGTGGTCAAGGGCCCTGCGCGGCGTTGCATCGCTAGCTCGGACGTGAGTCCGAGCGTCGCGCTGCGCCTTGCTCAGGGCCCTTCACCACCCCGGCGTGGGCCCATGGGATTGCCTATCAACCTCTGAGCCGCGCGCGAACGTCCCGTCCGGTTGAGGCTCAGGCGCCGGTGAGCGCCCGCCGGTACTGCATCGCTTCGGCCAGGTGGGCGGCGGTGATGCGCTCGGCGCCGGCCAGGTCGGCGATGGTGCGGGCGATCTTGATCGCCCGATGCAGCCCCCGGCCCGACCAGCCCAGGCGGGTGGCGGCCTGCTGCAGCAAGCGGCTGGCGGCTTCGTCCAGCGGGCAGCAGGCATCGAGCTGGCCGGCGTCCAGCAGGGCATTGAGCCGGCCCTGGCGCGCCAGCTGGCGGGCCTGCGCCTCGGCAACGCGGGCGGCCACCACCGCGCTGGTTTCGCCTTGCGCTTGCGCCAGCAGTTCATCGCTGGCCACCGCGGCCACTTCCACTTGCAGGTCGATGCGGTCGAGCAAAGGGCCCGACAGCCGGCCCTGGTAGCGCGCCACCTGATCGGGCGAGCAGCGGCAGTTGCGGCCCTGCACCCGCGCACCCAACCAGCCGCAAGGGCAGGGGTTCATTGCTGCCACCAGCTGAAAGGCAGCTGGAAACTGCGCCGAGCGCGCGGCGCGGGCGATGGTGATCTGCCGTGTCTCCAGTGGCTCGCGCAGCGCCTCCAGCGCCGCACGGGGAAATTCCGGCAACTCGTCGAGGAACAGCAGGCCGCCGTGGGCCAGTGAGATTTCACCCGGACGTGGCGGCGAGCCACCGCCGACCAGCGCCACCGCGCTGGCCGAGTGGTGCGGTGCGCGGAACGGCCGCTGCCGCCAGCGCGTGGTGTCGAGGCCGCTGTTGGTCAGCCCGGCCAGCGCGGCGCTGGCCAGCGCGTCGTCCTCGTCCATGGGCGGCAGCAGGCCGGCCAGGCGCTGCGCCAGCATCGACTTGCCGCTGCCTGGCGGACCGACCATCAACAAACTGTGCAGGCCAGCCGCCGCTACCTCCAGCGCGCGCTTGGCAGCGGCTTGCCCGCGCACCTCACGCAGATCGGGCGGCGGCAAGGGTGCGGCTTCGGGTGATGGCAGCGTGGGTGGCAACGGCTCGGCGGCGTCACCCGGCAACAAGGCGCGCACCACGCGCTGCAGGTTGTCGGCGCCGCAAACGCGTACCCGTTGTGCGCGCGCAGCTTCCATTGCACTGGCCTGGGGCAACACCAGGGTGCGGCCGGCACCACTGCGTTGCATCGCCAGGGCCAGCGCCAGGGCGCCGCGCACCGGCCGCAACTCACCGGCCAGCGACAACTCTCCGGCAAATTCGCATTGGGCCAGCCGCAAGGTATCAAGCAGGCCTTCGGCGGCCAGGATGCCCAGGGCGATCGGCAGATCAAAGCGGCCGCTCTCCTTGGGCAGGTCGGCCGGCGCCAGGTTGACGGTGATGCGCTTGTTGTGCGGAAAGGCAAAGCCCGAGTTGCTCAGCGCGGCGCGCACGCGCTCACGTGACTCCTTGACCTCGGTCTCGGCCAGGCCCACCAGCGTGAAGCTGGGCAGGCCGTTGGCCAGGTGTACTTCCACCTGCACCTCGGGCGCTGACAGGCCGTCCAGCCCGCGGCTGCTGATCACCGCCAATGACATCGGCTCTGCTCCCCCTGGCGCTCGTTGGCGCTCGTTGTTGCTGATTGTGCGCGTGAAGCCGGGGATGCGCCAAAGCGCACCGCATTGGTGCCAGGCAGCCAAATGTGCCGATCTGGTGCGTCTTGCCGCCTCATGTCGGGTTGATTCACCGTCATGGGGCGCGCCTGCCCGGGCGATGCAAGGTGGCACGGAAGCTGCAAACACCCCTCGGACAGCACAACTTTATCCCTATCCCTCTGGAGTCCGTTCCCATGAAAAAAACCTTGATTGCCCTGTCGTTCACCCTGGCCGCCCTTGCTGCGCCCACCGTGGCCTCGGCTGAAGTGGCGTTCAACGCTGGCGTTTTCACCGACTACCGTTACCGCGGCATCTCGCAATCGCGCCTGAAGCCTGCGGTGCAGGGTGGTGTCGACTACAGCGACGGCGGCTTCTACGTCGGCGCCTGGGCCTCGTCGATCAAGTGGATCAAGGACGCAGGCGGCGGCGCCAGCTATGAGCTGGACCTGTACGGCGGCTACAAGGGTGAGCTGACCAAGGATGTTGGCTACGACGTCGGCGTGCTGACCTACCAGTACCCCAGCAACGGCTTGTCGCCCAGCACCAACACCACCGAACTGTATGGCGCGCTGAGCTTCGGCCCGGCCACGCTGAAGTACTCGCACAGCGTCACCAACCTGTTCGGCTTTGCCGACAGCAAGAACAGCGGCTACCTGGACCTGTCGGCCAGCTTCGACGTCGGCGGCGGCATCAGCGTGGCGCCGCACCTGGGCTACCAGAAGGTGTCCGGCAACGGCGACTTCTCCTACACCGACTACTCGCTGACCGCCAGCATGGAAGTGGCCAAGGGCCTGACCGCCAGTCTCGCAGTGGTGGGCGCCAGCACCAAGTCGATCGGCGGCGCCAAGGCCTATACCTCGCCGGCCAACGGCAAGGACCTGGGCAAAGCCGGCGTGGTGCTCGGCCTCAAGTACGGCTTCTGAACTGACTGAAACGGAGAACCCCATGAAGATGGTGACCGCAATCGTCAAGCCCTTCAAGCTTGATGAAGTGCGTGAGGCCCTCAGCGCCGTTGGCGTGCAGGGCATCACGGTGACCGAAGTCAAGGGCTTCGGCCGCCAAAAGGGCCACACCGAGCTCTACCGCGGTGCGGAGTACGTGGTTGACTTCCTGCCCAAGGTGAAGATCGAGGCCGCGGTGGACGACGCTGTTGTCGAGCGCGTGATCGAAGCGATCGAGAGTTCGGCCCGCACCGGCAAGATCGGCGACGGCAAGATCTTCGTCGCCGCGCTCGAGCAGGTGGTCCGCATCCGCACCGGCGAGACCGGCAAGGACGCACTCTGATCCAACCGGCGGGCCGTTCGCGGCTTGCCTGCACGCCAATGCCTCCCGCTTGGGGCCGCGCCAGCGCGCCCCACGTGCCCCCACAGAATCCGTAGGAAAGACAACACCATGAGAAAGCTCATCGCTTCCCTCGCCCTGGGCCTCGCGGTCCTGGGCTTTGCGGGCGGCGCGATGGCGCAGGATGCTGCGGCATCCGCGCCCGCCGTCGCCGCCATGGCAGCTTCGGCTGCTGACGCAGCCACCGCTACGGCGGCTGCCGCGCCCGCTGCCGAAGCCGCTGCTGCGGCCGCGCCCACCGCCAACAAGGGCGACATCGCCTGGATGCTGGTGGCCACACTGCTGGTCATCATGATGACGGTGCCCGGCCTGGCCTTGTTCTATGGCGGCCTGGTACGCAGCAAGAACATCTTGTCGGTGCTGATGCAGGTGATGGTGACCTTCTCGCTGATCGTCGTGCTGTGGGCCGTCTATGGCTACAGCCTGGCCTTCACCGAGGGCAACGCCTTCGTCGGCGGTTTTGACCGGCTGTTCCTGAAAGGGCTGTTCAATGCCCAGAGCGGTGAGTTCGCGATGGGCGCCACCTTCAGCAAGGGAGTCGTCATCCCCGAGCTGCTGTTCGCCGCCTTCCAGGCCACCTTTGCCGGCATCACCTGCTGCCTGATCGTGGGCGCGTTTGCCGAGCGCATCAAGTTCTCGGCCGTGCTGCTGTTCTCGGCGCTGTGGTTCACCTTCAGCTATGCGCCGATCGCGCACATGGTCTGGTTCTGGATGGGCCCGGATGCCTACACCTCG
>JBBQZM010000262.1:0-4372 GCA_038207685.1 Burkholderiales bacterium | reverse complement strand
AAGCTGCGCGACGCAGAACTCGCGGCACGGGACGCCGCCGACAAGGCGCGCAAGGCCTCGGCTTATGGCGCACTGTGGCTGTTCGTGTCCCTGCTGATAGGCGCCTTCGTGGCCAGCCTGGCGGCGACCTACGGCGGCAGGCGTCGCGACGCGTGATCTCCTGCAGCGCCAATTCATCCCAACCACCTTTCAGAGGCTGCCATGCGTTCACTGCTACTGCTTTTTCTCGGTATCCCCATCCCGATCATCATCCTGCTCGCGATCTTCGTTTTTTGAGTACAGCCACCTGACCCACACCACTCCAAGAATCGCCATGACTACCACCAAGAGCACCCCCAAGAACACCGATGCGCCGAAGACCTCGGTCGCTGCCAAGGACGCCATTGCTTTGCTCAAGGCCGACCACGAGGCTGTCAGCCAACTGTTCGCCGAGTACGAGCAGACGCGTTCTGTCGCCAACAAGAAAGCGCTGGTCGCCGAACTCTGTACCGCGCTCAACGTGCACATTCAGATCGAGGAGGAAATCTTCTACCCGGCCGTCAAGGCGGAACTCGAAGACAAGTTGCTGGTGCCTGAAGCGACCGTCGAGCATGCCGGTGTCAAGAGCCTGATCGCCCAGATCGAAGGCGTCGAGCCTGACGGTGAGATGTACGACGCCAAGGTCAAGGTGCTGTCCGAATACGTCAAGCATCACGTCAAGGAAGAGCAGAACGAGATGTTTCCGAAGGTCAAGGCTTCGTCGCTCGACATGGCCGAACTCGGTGCACGCATGGCCGCGCGCAAGGCCGACCTGCTGGCCCGAAAGTCATGAGCTCGCAGGAAACGGCCATGAACGACAGCAACACGCCCACCGACGCACCCGTCCGCACTTGGCATGGTGTCGGCAGTTCGCCCACTGCCCGCGAGGCGTCTCTGCCTCCGATCACGCAAGCGCAACCGGCGGCCGCAGACGACCCGCTGAAGCGCGTTGTCCAGGGTGTCCACACCAGCATCGACCGGCTGGCAGACAGTGCTGCACCCAGGGGGCGGCAGCTGGAAGCAACGGTCGCCAATGCCGAAGCCGCGCTGCAGGCCAAGACAGACCAGATCCTCGAGACGCGGGACAAGTGGTCAGAGAACCTGCGTACCACTGTGCGCGAGAAGCCTTTGATGGCCGTCGCGGCCGCTCTGGCAATCGGTGCACTGATCGCCCGCATCACACGCTGAAGCATGCCAACCTGGCACTACACGAAAACCGCCGCAGCCTTTGAGACGGACTGACATGAGCAATCCCTGGCTGAAGAAGAATCCGTTCATGAGCCTGTGGCTCAGTGGCGCGAACAAGCTGATGGGCAGCGCGCGTGGCCAGGCCAGTGCCGCGGTGAAGCGCGAAGCCAACAAGGCGAGTGCGGCAGTGACCGCAGCGGCAGCGCAGCAGGTCAGCGAGTTCTGGACCGGCACGCGCACCAAGCCACCGGCCGCCGCGCGCAAGCGCCGCACACCGCGCTGATTCCGATCCCAGGCCTCAGAGAATTCTGTCGGGCCAACCCACGCCACAAGGAAGTCTTCATGACATCCATCCACCGCTGCGACATCGAACGGCGGTGTCTACAGCAAGGGCGCCGACTGGCAGTTCACCGTCTTCATCGATGGCGAGCTGATCCAGGGTCAGACCCCGCATCGTCGGCCGAAGCCGTGCGTGCCGCGTTGGCGCAGTGGCGAGTCGCATGACAGACTCGGTCCGCCCGCACCATCGCAGCGAAGCCGCGTCCAGCCCAATCCCCATCGCGACGCTGGTCAAGTCATCTGCTTCTCCGCCAGGCCGACGGGACAAACGGCGTCCTGGTCATTGCAGCGTGTGGTGAAGCGCAGCTGGACATCAATCTGGGCGAAGGGCATGGCCCGCAGTCTCGCAGCGCTGCGCAAGGCATCCAAGCCTGCGCGCAAGCGGGCGCCAGCTCGAAAGACCCCATCCGCCACGCGCGCGCAGCTGCGCCGGCGCGCTGCCGCACCCAGCCCGGTCAATGCAAGCGACAAGCAGGATGCGGGTCGCTGGTCAGCAGGTGTGGCGCTGGGTCCGGCGGGTGCGCGGCGCTACAAGCTGTACCGCCCGCCCGGGCTGCGACCCGGCGAACGGCTGCCCATGATCGTCATGCTGCATGGCTGCGGGCAGGACGCCAAGGGTTTCGCCACCAGCACGCGCATGAACCAAATCGCCGCGCGCGAGCGCTTTATCGTTCTCTACCCCGAGCAGGATCGTCTGGCCAATGCGCAAGGCTGCTGGAATTGGTTCGACACCCGGTCCGGGCGCGCGTATGGTGAAGCGGCGCTGCTCATGGCCGCCGTCGACCAGGCCTGCCTGCTGTACCCGGTAGACCGTCAACGCGTCGCGGTGGCAGGGCTGTCGGCCGGCGCCAGCATGGCAGCGCTGCTGGTCACGCGCTACCCTGAGCGCTTCAAGGCCGTGGTCATGCACTCCGGCATCCCGCCGGGCACTGCACACTCCGCGCTCACGGCGCTGCGGGCCATGCACGGGCGTCGTGTGACGTCGCCGTTACAAGCAACGCCGTCGACGATGGCGGCAACCTGGCCACCGCTGCTGGTGATTCACGGTACGGTCGACACCGTGGTGGACGTGCGCAACGGGCGCGTTGCCGCGCAGGTCTGGGCCGACGCCGCTGGCGCCCGGGCCACAGCAGAGCGAAGCGTCCAGCGCGGCAAGCGCTACGTCATGAACGTGACCGATTTCAAGCACAAGGGGCGCACCGTGGCCACGCTTGCGAGTGTGGAGCGCTTGGGCCATGCGTGGAGCGGCGGTGCCGCAAAGCAGCCCTTCAGCGATGCCCAGGGGCCTGACGCGTCACGGATGGTCTGGGCCTTTGCTGCCAAGCAGTTTCGCAAGTGAGCTTTGGTAAAGCCGGAGCCGGTTCGATGCATGCGCCGGCGCACAGACCGGCTTGATGCGCCGGCCAAACTTGCAAATGCCATGCACCCGCATGTGCAGTTGCCCGACGAATACGCCGACGTCGGCATCGGCATCGGGAGACCTTCATGCGCTGCGAAGAGCGCGAACCCTACGGTGTGTACGAGGCCGATCCGTGGCTGCGACCAAGACAACTGTCGGACGATCGATACCGGCCGGGGTCGTACCGGACACCTCGGTACAAGACACATCGGTACCGGATGCCTCGCGTACTTTCGTCGCCCAGTGCGCGACGCCAAGCCCAAGGGGCCGATCAATAACTGAATTGGTATGCCTTGCGCGTTAAGCCACGGCGCGCAATGCCAACACGGCATTCGTGCCGCCGAAGGCGAAGGAATTCGACAACATGGTCCGGCCGGCTGCGCCGATACGCGCGGCATGGGCCACGTAGTCCAGATCGCAGTCCGGATCGTGTACGTCCAGGTGCATGGTCGGCAGGGCAACACCCTGCTGCAACGCCAGCACAGACAGTACGAACTCCAGCGCGCCAGCCGCGCCAAGCAGATGGCCGTGCAAGGCCTTGGTCGCGCTGATCGGTATCTGGCCGGCGCGCGCGCCGAACACGCGCTTGATCGCCGCCGTCTCCGCCACGTCGTTGGCCTGGGTGCCGGTGCCATGGGCGTTGATGGCGTCCACTTCATCGGCCGCTATCCCGGCAGAGGCCAGCGCCGCCGACATGGCGGCGGCCTGGCCGTCGACACTGGGCCGCGCGATGTGGCCCGCGTCGGTGGTCAGCCCGTAGCCGAGAAGTTCGCCGTGGATGGCTGCGCCGCGTGCCAGCGCGCGCTCCCAGCATTCCAACACGACGAACGCAGCCCCTTCACCCAGCACCATGCCACTGCGGTTGCGGGAAAACGGCTTGCACGACCGGGCCGGGTCTGCAGCGTCCTCGCTGGCCAGCGTGTGCATGGCTTCCCAGGCCTTCAGCGAGCCCAGCGACAGCGGCGCCTCGGCGCCACCGGCAATGGCGATGTCCATCGCGCCACAGGCCAGGCGCAACCAGGCTTCGCCGATGGCCACGCCGGAGGACGAGCAAGCTGTGGAGTAGGTCAGATTCGGGCCGCGCAAGCCGTTCTCGATGCCGATCCAGGCCGCGGGCGCGTTGTGCATCCCCTTCAGGATCATCATCGGCTTGATGCGGTCGGAGTTCTCGCCGTACAGCGTCTGGTAGCCCTCGTCGATGCTCAACGTGCCGCCCATGCCGGTGCCCACGAAGACGCCGGCGCGCTCACGCTCGGCAGCCGAGAGGTCGCAGCCGGCGTCGGCCAGCGCCCGCCGGGCCGCCACCACGGCGAACTGACTGACGCGGTCGAGCAATCGGAACTGCGGCGGCTCGAAGTGCTCAGTGCCATCGAATGCCACCGTGGCCGCCAGCGGCACCGCCAGCCTGTGGGCACCTGCGATCTGCAA
>JBBQZM010000261.1:0-4434 GCA_038207685.1 Burkholderiales bacterium | reverse complement strand
GGCTACGCGCTGGACAACCGCTTCAACTATCGCCGAGACGGTCTGCCCATCAACGCCGAAACAGCCATCGCCCTGGACAACAAGGAGCGGCTGGAATTGCTCAAAGGCACCAGCGGCCTGCAAGCCGGCACCAGCGCACCGGGTGGCCTGGTCAACCTGGTGGTGAAACGACCCGCGGGCACACTGCGCAGCGTGCGGCTTGAGGCGCGCGACACCGGCAGTGTTTTGGCCGCTGCCGACCTGGGCCAGCGTTGGGGTGCCGATGGCGCCTTCGCCGTTCGCTTGAACCTGGCAGCTGAGAAGCTGCAGGCCAGCGCCAAGCCCAGTTCCGGGCAACGCAGCTTGGTCGCCTGGGCGGCAGACTGGCAGGTCAACCCGGACAGCCTGCTTCAGGCCGAAATGGAAAGAAGCCGCCAGCGCCAGCCCAGGCCGTTTTCGCGGCGGCCCACGTCGATGGCCGCACCCAGGCTGCCGTCTTGCTCCCAGCTCAGCGTGGCGCTGCCCACGTGATCGCGCGGGCGTTTGACGATCAAGTTGACCAGGCCACCGGGGGCGCTGGTGCCGGCTTGCAGGCCGCTGGTGCCTTTGAGGATCTCCAGCGCCTGCTTGTTGCCCTGGGCGATGGCGGTTTCAGCGTTGATCGGCAGGCCGTCGCGGCGGTAGTTGAAGCGGTTGTCCAGCGTGAAGCCGCGCACCGCCAACTGGCCCCAGTAGCCGGGCGCGTTGTAGGCGTCGGTGGTGCCGGCGTCGAGCCGCGTCAGGTCACCAATGCCAGTGATGGCGGCGTCCTGCAATCGGTCGTTGTTGATCACCGTGGCCGAGAACGGCGAGCGTGACAAGGGCACATCACCAAAGCCGGCGATGCTGGCCGGCCCGGCGCTGCGGCCGCTGATGGTCACCGTCTGGGTGGCGGTGCTGTTGACGGTCTGTGCCTGCAAGGGCAGGGCGGCCAACAACAGCGTGGCGCGGGCCAGTTGATGCAGCCGGCTGGGCGGGAGGGAGAAGGTACGGAATGCCATCGTGATGCCTTTTTGCGATGGCAGGTGGGCAAACACTGGCGGGCATGGGCGGAGAACCCGCTGGCCGAATCAGGCTGCTTCCCTGCGCGAGGATTACCTCGACCCTTGCGGGTCTCGGGCGGGCTGGTTAGCGCGCCACGAACAGGTTCAAAGGGACTTTCTCAGTCACAGCGCTTGCGCGTTGCAACACCCCTAGCGAAGTGCCACCGGCTCAGTCCCGGCGGCAGGGCGGATTATGCGGCCAGCGCCGCGCCCCTTCAGCCGCCGCGTGGCGGCGTGGCCACACCCAGCAGCTGGTGCAGCTTGGGGCTGGTGGTGGTGTACTGCAGCAGCACCGGCGTGTCGGGCCGCAGCCGCGCCGCTGCGGCAAAGGCCGCCAGCGTGGCTTCATGGAAGCCGCACAGGATCAGCTTGCGCTTGCCGGGGTAGGTGACCAGGTCACCCACCGCATAAATGCCCGGTGTGCTGGTCTCGAAGTGCGCGGTGTCCACCACCAGCTGGCGGCGTTGCAGTGCCAGGCCCCAGTTGGCGATCGGCCCCAGCTTGGGGCTGATGCCCAGGCAGACCAGCAGGCAGTCGGTGGCCAGCGCACGGGTCTGATCGTCCTCGCCGATGACCTGTACGGCGCGCAACGGTGCGCTGGCTTCTCCGCCCAGGTCGAGCGCGGTGATCTGGCCGACCTCGAAGCGCAACGTGCCGGCGGCGATGTGGGTCTGCAGTCGGGCCAGGGCATCGGCCTCGGCGCTCAGCGAGGCCCGGCGGTGCAGCAGGGTCACGCTGGCCGGCCGGTCAGCAGGGGCAAGGGCGGGGTCGAGCAACTGCAGCGCGGCCTGCACCGCGGCGTCTTCGCCGCCGACGATCAACACCCGGCGGCCGGCCAGACGCGCCGACTCGGGCAGGCGGTAGAGCAACTGGCTGGTGGACAGGGTTTCGACACCGTCCACTTTCAGCTGCCGGGCTTGAAAAGCGCCAACACCGCCGGCGATGAACACGCACCGGGCGATGAAGCGCTGGCCGCTGCTGGTGGCCAGGTCGAAACGGCCGTCGCCACGCGGGGCCAGCGAGGTCACCTCTTGCGACAAGTGAAAGCGCGGTTGGAAGGGGGCGATCTGCCGTTGCAGCCGCTCGGCCAGCTCGCGACCTGTGCAGACCTGCACCGCCGGGATGTCGTAGATCGGCTTGTCGCCGTAGAGCTCGACACATTGGCCGCCAGGCGCCGGCAGCGTATCCACCACCTCGGCGCGGATGTCCTGCAGGCCGAGCTGGAACACCTGGAACAGGCCCACCGGCCCGGCGCCGATGACCAGCGCATCACACGCGATGAGGGCACGGTCGGTGTCGGCGGTCGGCACGGATTGGATCAGCGGATCAGCTCGGACAGCTTGTCCTTGCGGTCTTTCCAGTCATCGGCGTCGGGCAGCGGGCCCTTGCGCTTGGTGATGCTGGGCCAGCCCTTGGCCAGGTCGGCGTTGAGCTTGATGAAGGCCAGCTGATCGCTCGGCACGTCTTCTTCGGGCAGGATGGCGTTGACCGGGCATTCTGGGATGCAGACCGCGCAGTCGATGCACTCGTCGGGATCGATGGTGAGGAAGTTCGGGCCTTCGCGGAAGCAATCGACCGGGCAGACATCGACACAGTCGGTGTACTTGCAGCGGATGCACGATTCGAGGACGACGTGGGTCATGGGGCAGCTAGGTTGGTGGGGTTCTCGGACCGCGCCGGGCCACCTGGCCCGAGCTGCGGTGCAAACAATCAATTTTAAGCGGTGGGCGCACCCTGAGGCCGGGGTTGCCGCTCCGGGCAAGGGGTCTTGGCACTGATCACGCGGGATGCGCCGGCACCCACCGTCACCACCGCCGGGCGGTCGGCATGCGGTGCGGTGGCGTCAGCCAGGCTGACCACGCTGTGATCGGTGATGCGGGCATCGGCCCAGCCGGCCCGCGAGACCACGCAGACAGGGGTGTCTGGCGGCCAGCCGGCCTCCAGCAGCTTCAGCGCCAATGCGCCCAACTGGCGGCCTGCCATGTAGAACACCTCGGTGTCGGCGGTGCGGGTGGCTTGCAGTACGCCAAGCTGGGTCATGGCGGTGCTCAGGCTGACGCTGCGGCCGATGCCGCGACGGGTGAGCGGGCGGCCCGTATCGGCAGCGGCGGCCAGCGCGGCGCTGACACCCGGCACCACTTCGTAGCCGAAACCGGCCGCGGTCAGGGCCAGCATCTCTTCCTCGAGGCGGCCGAAGACGCTGGGGTCGCCGCCCTTCAGGCGCACCACTTTGGCATGCTCGCGGGCGGCCTGCACCAACAGTGCATTGATCGCCGGCTGACCGGTGGCATGGCCGAAGCCGCGCTTGCCCACGTCCACCCAGCGTGCGCGCGGCGCCATGTCGCGCAGTGCGGGGTCGGTCAGGGCGTCGGACAGCACCACTTCGGCCTCGGCCAGCCGGCGGGCACCGCGCACGGTGATCAAGTCGGCCGCACCCGGCCCAGCGCCGATGAAGACCACTCGGATCGATAGGGCCATGGCACAGGGCGGCACGCAGCCGGCGGTTTCAACCGGCCGAGCGTACCAGCAGCGCGCCGCTGGTGCGGTTGCTGCTGGGGTCGACCATGATCAGCGCGCCGCCGACACGGTTGTCGTCAAAGGGCTCCAGCGGCAGCGGCTGTTGCAACTCGATCACCACTTCGCCAATCTGGTTGACCGACAGCTCATGCGCATCGACCGGCGCCAGGCTGTGGATGTCGAGTTGGTGTTCGATCGCCGCCAGCCGCGCCTGAACCCAGCGGTTGCCATGGCGCAGCCAGTATTTGCGGCCGATGGTGGCGGGTTCGGTGTCGAGCCAGGCCAGCGTGGCGGTGAAGCGGCGCACTGGCTGCAGGCTGCCGGGGCTGGCGATCCAGTCGCCGCGCGAGATGTCAAGCTGGCGATCGAGCACGATGCCGGCCGATTCACCGGCCTGGGCGCCGGGCACGGTGCTGCCGGCGCGGCGCACTTCGGCCACCACAGCATGTTCGCCGCTGGGAAAGACCTGCACCGCGTCGCCGGCCCGCACGCTGCCATGGGCAATGCGGCCCCAGAACACACGTGGCAGGTGGCCGGCACCTTGGCTCTGCTCGCCGCTGTCGCGTGCCACGTACTGCACCGGCTGCAGCAACGCGCCGGCTACGCGCTCTTGCGTGGTCGGCAAGCGCTCCAGCAATTGCAGCAGGCTGGGGCCGTCGTACCAATCAGCATCCAGCGGCTGGGTGACGTTGTCGCCGCGCAGCGCGCTGACCGGGATGATGCCGGCCAGCGATGTGATGCCCGCCTCGGCGACAAAGTCTTGCAGCGCGCTGCTGGCGGCGGCGAAGGCGGCGCCGGGATCACTCACCGCGTCGAGCTTGTTGATCGCAAAGACGATGCTGGGCACCCGCAGCAG
>JBBQZM010000260.1:0-4450 GCA_038207685.1 Burkholderiales bacterium | reverse complement strand
GGTCAGCAGCAGCGACACGCTTTGCGCGGTCGGCGCCCAGAGCTTGAAGCTGGTGGCGCCACGGGCCACCACCGCGCCCAGGTCAGGCACGTTGTCGGCGGCCGCAAACAGGTCATCCAGCGCGCCGGCCACCTGGGCCGTGGTGGCATTCTGCACGCGGCCGTTGGCGTCTTCCTGCACCAGCACCAATTGTTGCTGATGCAGGGCGGGCAACCGGGCCAGGTCGGCATCGCGCACGCCGAACACGCCGCCGTTGGCGACGTACTTGAAGCGCAGCGCATCGGCCGCGGGCACGGCGCCGGTGAATGCGTCGAGGCTGATGAAGCCATCGGCGCCCAGCACCGCAGCGTCGCGCGCCACCGTGATCTGGCCGTTCGCCGAGTAATAAAGGCGCACCACGCCAGACGCCGCCACGCGCGGCCACTTGACCAAACGCTTGTTCAGCCACACGGCGCGGGCGTCGGTGCTGGAGACCTGGCGCAGGTCGGGCGGGGCCGTGTAGACCGTTGCATCCCGCTCCAACAGCCAGATCTGGCCGATCTGGTTTTGCACCGTCAGCGCGGCGTATTCGACGCGGATGTTGTTGTCGCGGCCGTCCTTGTCGTTCTCATTGGGCGGCATGCCGTGGATGATGAATTCCAAGGCCTTGCGATTCACGTCTCCCTGTGGGTTCAGCACCGGGATGTCGAACACTACCTCGCCGTCTCCCGCTGCGTAGCCCCCCATCGAGGCCAGCGGCACCGGCGCGCCCCAGGTGTCGATCGTGAGCCCTGCCGGCAAGCCGGCGACGTTCAGGCCACTGCTGGCCCACAGGTGCAGACCCCACGCGCTGTAAGCGGCGTCGAAGCGCTTGTAGTGCACACGCACGGTCTTGATGTCGGGCACCGGCAGCAGCAGCGGGTTGCTGGCGTAATTGGTGCTGTCACCTTGCAGACGCCAGATCTCGTTGGCGCCGGCCTGCAGCACATAGCTCTGGTCGGCGCCGCCGTTGTCCTTGTTGTCGCCGTTGTGCAGCAGGAAGCCCACCGGGCCACTGCCGGAGGCCAGCGGAACGTCGTAGTAGACGCCGAAGTCGTCGCTACCGGCGGCGTTCCAACCGGCGTTCCAGTTCGGGGTCTGCGCGGCGTTCCATGTGTGAATCTGCCAGCCGGCGTGGTTGCCGTCTGCGCGTCGGTAGTGCACGCGCAGCGACGTGGCTGGCGCGCCGGGGGTGGCGACTGCGGCTATCTTGGCGCGCGGCGCCTGGACGACGGCAGGCACACCGGCCAACAGTTCGATACCGTTGCCATCTGCCGCTGCAGCGATGCCAATGCTGCTCATCGGTGCCGGCTGCGCGGCATCCGCACCGCCGCCGCCGCCACAGGCTGCGAGCAGCCCGCACATGCCGAGCGTGACCGCCCCGATCACCCGTCGCGCCTGAAGCGCGAAACCACCTGCCCATGCCTTCATGTCCGAGCACTCCTTGGAAGTGTGCGGATGGTATTGGAGTAAAACTACATATGTAAGCTAGTAGAATCCCGATGGTTTGCGCTGAATCCTGTCGCGATCCTGCCTTAAAACCGATAGTAAATGCGAATTCTGAATCTAGATATGTAGTTTTACTTCAGTCACATGCAGCGCATCGACTGTGGAACTGGCGCTTTGGGTAGTGCAGATGGATCTCGCGCTCGTCGGGGTCGTGCACATCGGCCAGTACGCGCAGCAGGCGGCCGGCGTGCAGCCGCTCTTCCTGCTGTTCCCGTTCACGCCGGAAAGCGTGTGGACTGATGGCGCAAGCCGGCCGAGGCTGCCAAGGCCGCAGGCGTGAAGCACATCGTGCACTCGTCAGGCGCGGGCGCCGAGGCTGGCAGCCCGGTGGCCATCGCCCACCCGCAGGGCAGCCTCGACACGCTGATCGAACAAAGCGGTATCGCCTACACGCTGCTGCGCCCGGCTGACTGCCGCTGCTCGGGCCCGGCCGCAGCGTGGGCCGTGGCCAACGCCGGCATGACCGTCAGCCAGCGCAGGATGCCGATGGCGCGCGCCAATGCCGACAAGGCGCCGAAGGCCGCCACCGTGGCTGCCGCCGGCCGGTGCAGACCGCCGAACACTTTGGCCGCCATGCCGATCATCACCGGTGCCACGAGCACCGAGTACAGCAGGTACAGGCCGTAGCCCAGCGCCACCATGTCGGCACTGGCATGGATCGCGGCGAGTTGTTCGGCCGCAGGGTTGTCCAGCGAGGCCGGCCAGCCGATGGCTGCGCCGAGCACGGCCACTGGTGCAAACGAGAGCAGTGCATCGGCTATGAGGAGGGCGCCGAGGCCGCGCGACGCACTTTTCTCGCATGCCGCGTTGGCGGTGGTGTGCGGGAGTGAGGCGTGGGTGATGGAAGTCATGACAGTGTTCCTTCAGTGAGTGGAAAAAAACAGATCAGGCTCGCGTCCTGGAACTAACTTGCCGCCGCGGCAGTCGGCACTGCCGACGTATGGCCGCCGCCCAGTGCTTGCAGCGATGCGCGCAGCGCGGCGTCGATGGGCGTGGCCACGGGCAGCGCCAGCGCTGCCATCGAGGCACCGTCCAGCGCATGGGGCACGCGCCAGAGGTAGGCCATCTCGGCCAGCTCGCGCCACATCGGAATCACCAGACCACCCGCGCGAATCAGGCCCCAGGGCATTCCGCCCCGCTTGAAACCGGCTGGCGGAGCCATGCCCAGGGCGGCGGACGCCTGCTCGAGCGCAGCGAGAAACTCCTGTCCGGTGAGTGTGTGGCCGGCAAAGTGCAGGTTGGCGAAAGGCTGAAGGCTATGCGCCTGAGCCGCGGCAACGAAGGCCTGCGCCAGATCAGGCAGGTAGGCCCATGCATGGGCCACGTCCAGCGGGCCAGGGTACGCCAGCTTGCCCGCCCCGATCCCCTTGGCTATGACTAGGTCAAACCAGCTGCCCGTACCGGCGCCGAAAAAGTCCCCGGCGCGCAATACCGTGGCGCGCAGCGTGCCCTCGGCGCAGCGGCGCTGCAACTCGGCCTCGATGGCCACGCGGATCCGGCCCTTGCGCGTGTCGGCGTACTGCGGCGTGTCGCTGTGCAGCAGCGGCGGCATGTGCATGCCGAAGTTGTAGACGTTTCCTGGCAGCATGAAGCGAGCGCCGAGCTGTTGTGCCAGGTCCATGGCGGCCTTTGCCAGCGGAAGCGCTTCGCTGGCCCAGCGTGTATACGGCGGGTTCAGGCCGTGCACCACCATCTGCGCGCCGGCGGCTTGTGCACTGAGGGCCCGCAGATCGTTCACGGGTGCGTGTATCAGCCGCGCTCGCGACGGCATGCCGATCATCTCGGCGCGACGCATCTGCGCCAGCACCTGCCAGCCTGCTGCGTCGAAGGCCTGTGCGGCGGCCAGGCCAAGGCGGCCGTTGGCGCCGAGGATGAGAACGGTGGGGCGGTTGGCGGTGGTCATGATGGAGTGGCGTAGGTGGATTGCGATGAGGTGAGTCTCGCGGCCAACGACCTGGCTGACAACTACCTGCCCACGCATGGCAGCTATACACTTATGCATGGCTTCTAGAGGCATTGACAACTTCGACTGGGCACTCGTCAAGAGCTTCGTGGCCGTGCTCGACGCCGGCAGCCTGATGGGCGCGGCGCGACGCCTGCAGGCGCAGCAGCCCACGCTTTCGCGGCACATTGCCGAGCTCGAGCTGCAGCTCGGCGCGCCCCTTTTCGAGCGCACCGGCCGTGGCGTCACACCCACCGCCACCGGGCTGGCCATTGCCGAGGCCGCGCGGCACATGGAAGAAGGCGCCAGTGCCTTGGCGCGCAGCCTGGCCAAGAGCCGCGATGCCACCACCGGCTCCGTGCGCATCACCACGAGCCAGGTGGCGGCCACCTGGCTGCTGCCACCGCTGCTGGTGCAGTTGCAGCAGGCCGAGCCGGGCATTGCGGTTGAACTGGTGGCCAGCAACCAGCTGAGCAACCTGCTGCGCCGCGAGGCCGATATCGCCGTGCGCATGGTGCGGCCTCAGCAGGGGTCTCTGATGGCGCGCAAGCTGGCCGATGTCGAGATCGTTGCCGCGGCCCACCAGAGTTATCTGGACCGCGCCGGCACTCCGCGCCGTCCGCACGATCTGCTGGCCCATCGCCTCATCGGCTACGACCGCGACGAGACCATCGTGCGCGGATTTGCCGGGTTGGGCCTGTCGTTGCAACGCGAGAGCTTTGCGCTGCGCACCGACGACCAGGTGGCCTATGGCCGGCTGGTGGCAACGGGTGCTGGCATCGGCTTCGTGGCACGCTACAACATCCGCATCTGGCCCGGCGTGGTCGCACTGCTGCCGCAGCTGGGCATCCCAGCGCTGCCGTGCTGGCTGGCGGTGCACCGCGAGATCCGTGGCAATCGGCTGGTGCGTAGGGTGTACGACTTTCTCGCGGAAGCGATCCCGACCGCGGTGGCGGGCGGCTGAGCCGCCGCAACGATCGG
>JBBQZM010000259.1:0-4458 GCA_038207685.1 Burkholderiales bacterium | reverse complement strand
CGCGTCGCGGCGATGAGTTCATCGCGCGCGGCTTCAGCGCCCACGAGACGTGCCGTCGTCTGGGCCGCGACCTCTGGGACTACATGCACTCGGCCGTCGTAGCCTGGATCGACAAGACGCTGCCTCCCAGCCTCTTACCCGTCGCCGCACCCTCCGGGTAGACCACGCCGGTCCATTCACGCGGCCGACTGGAGCTCGACGCAGCCACCGCGCTTGATCGCGGTCATCGCTTCGCTACCCCCTGAATATGTACCCGCCTTTCGATCGGCTGCTGTGAGGCAGCCCACAAAGTGGGGGACGTGAACTCGACTCATCTGCTTCATTCGACGGCGATTGCCGTGCCTGGGCTTGCTTTTTCGGGAGATTGGCAGCGGCAGGCTGTGTCAAGATCTATCCCATCATTGCTTCTGTCGATGCCCTGGCGCCACACCCCGCTGATCACGGCCACGGCCCCACTGACCTTGCCGAGCCGAATATGACCCCATCTCGCACTTCCTTTCCGTCCGATTTCATGCCGCTGGATGGCACGCCGGTCGACTGCCGCGACTGCGGATCGGCCGCTCGCGTCGGCTTCTCGTTCGACTATGCGTTTCAGCCCATCGTCGACATCGATCGCCAAAGCATCTTCGCGCACGAGGCGCTGGTGCGCGGCCCGTCCGGCGAGTCGGCCTATTCGGTGCTGGCCCAAGTCAACGAGGACAACCGCTATCGCTTCGACCAGGCCTGCCGCGTCAAGGCCATCAAAGGCGCGGCGCATCTGGGCATGACCGAACACTTGTCGATCAATTTCCTGCCCAACGCGATCTACAAACCCGAGGTGTGCATCCGTACCACGCTCGAAGCGGCGCGCACGCATGGTTTCCCGACAAACCGCATCATCTTCGAGGTAACCGAAGGCGAGCGTGTGGAGGATGGCGCCTGGTTGGCCGAGATCCTGCGTGAGTACCAGCGCTGCGGCTTCATGACTGCAATCGACGACTTCGGCGCCGGTTACGCCGGGCTCAAGTTGCTGGCCGATTTCCAGCCGGACCTGATCAAGATCGACATGGACCTGGTGCGTCATATCGACACCAGCAAGTCGCGTCAGGCCATCGTGCGCGGCCTGCTGCGGCTGTGCCGCGACATGGGCATCCGCGTCATCGCCGAAGGCATCGAGACCGTCGGTGAGCGCGACTTCCTCCAGGACGTCGGCGTTCGCCTGATGCAGGGCTACCTGTTCGCACGACCGGCATTCCAGGCCCTGGCGCCTGTCGACCCGCGTACCTGGCCGAGCGCAAAGCGCTGATATTGGCGGAATGCCGTGGCGCTTGCGCTCGCCGGCAGGCCAGGTCCACTGACCCTGGCCACCGCAAAGTGGCTTTGACTGTTGAGGTTGGCTGCAGCAACTGGCCCTTGCGATGGGCGTCGATCGAGGCGCCGGACTCGCGAGGCCGCTCAGATCAGTCTCTGCGTCTGAATTTGCTATTTGTCATGCCCACCATGCGCCCGGAAGGGCGGACGCCTGCTTCGTCGGCTTGAAACGGCAGTGTCAGCGCTTCAAGGCGGGCAATCGCCGTTTCGGGTCGAGCGCAGCAATGACCGACGCCAGCCACGCAGGCTTCAACCTAGATTCCGCAAAACCAGCTACATGAAATCGCGCCTTCATCCGCCATACGTCGTTGCAAATCCGCGCCATAGCTACGGCTATGGCTGTGGTTTGCGCCTAGCCTGACGAACGAATGCATCGATTTCATTTGTAACCTCATTGGCGAAACGAACTACTAGGTTCAATCCAACTCCGGCGCAATCGCCTCGGCGTAGTCGTACAAGTTGCCCAACAGCGCCTGGCCGCGCTCGTCGGCGGATTCGTTCAACTCGTCGATGCGCTCGAAAAACTGCGTCAGCGTTTGCCCGCCGCCCGCGCCTTCGTGCAGGCGGTCTTGGCGCAGTTGCAACCAGCGTGATTGCTCGGCCTCATCCAGCGTATCGGGCCAGTTGCGGGCGCGGTAGCGGAACAGCAGTTCTTCCAGCCGCCCGTCCTCGAAGGCCGGCTGCTTGCCGGCCAGCGCCTGGCCGCCGCTCTTCTCAGCCAGGCCGCGCAGCCGCTCCAGACTGCGGCGGTCGGCCGGGCCCAAGAAGCCGCCATAGAGGTCTTCGTCCACATCGGGCGTTGAACTGGGCACGGGCCGCTGGAACACCTGCCGCCAGGGCAGCGCGCCCAGCGCATCGGCCTGCTCGGCGGCCCATTGCGCGTGGCGCAGGCCCAAGGCCATGTCAAGGCCCCAGCGCTCGGCAGTGGCCGCCGCCAGCGTCTTGAGGTTGCCGATGACCACCGGGCTCTTGTTGATGTGGATGGTCTTGACCGGCAGGCGCGTCACGCCCTCGGGCAGGTCAGCGGTCTTGCTGAACATTCTCAGGCGCAGGCTGTCGGCGTCCAGCGTCAGCAGTTCGGCCGGGTCATGCGCCAAGTCCCAGACGATCAGCTCGTTCTTGTTGCTGGGGTGCTGGGCCAGCGGCCACACCAGGCCCAGGCAGCCGCGCTCGGCCGGGAACATGCCCGAGACATGCAGGAAAGGGCGGCCGGCGCCCATCTCCTGCCACACCGCATCCTTCTTGCGCAGCTTGAGGCAGAAGTCGAACAGCTTGGGTTGCTGGCTGCGGATCAGCCGGGCCAGCGCGATGGTGGCGCGCACATCACTCAGTGCATCGTGCGCCGCCTCGTGGGTCAAGCCGTTGGCCTGGGTCAGTTGCTCTAGCTTGAAGGAGACGCGGCCGTCGTCGTGCTTGGGCCATGCCAGGCCGTCGGGGCGCAAGGCATAGGCGCAGCGCACGGTGTCGAGCAAGTCCCAGCGGCCGCAGCCGTTCTGCCATTCGCGCCCGTAAGGGTCGATCAGGTTGCGCCAGAACAAATGGCGTGTCACCTCGTCGTCAAAGCGGATGCTGTTGTAGCCCACGCCCACGGTGCCGGGCTCGCCCAGCGCGGCCAGCACCTGCTGCGCGAACGCCGCCTCGTTGACACCTTCGGCCAGGCAATGCTGCGGCGTGATGCCGGTGAGCAGGCAGCTTTCAGGATCGGGCAAGGTGTCGGGCGCCGGCTGGCAGTACAGCATCAGCGGATCACCGATCTCGTTGAGCTGGGCGTCGGTGCGCACGCCGGCAAACTGCGCTGGCCGGTCGCGGCGCGGCACGCGGCCGAAGGTTTCGTAGTCGTGCCAGAAGAAGCTGAAGTCGTCCATGGTGGGCTTTCGTCGATGGCGGACGATACGTCAGGCCGGGCCGGCTACCCGCAGGTAGCTGGCAAAGCGCGGCACGCCGGCGGCGGTGAAGCCACGGTGGCTGAAGCTGATGCGCTGGCCCGGCGCCGGTGGCTGGGCGCGGGTGGCATCGCTGAAGCCGGTGCCGATGACAAAGGCGACGCCGGCATCGCTGCGCACCCGTAGCGCACCCAGCCGCCCGGCCAGCCGGCCCTGCCCTGGCAAATGGGCCAGCACCAGCGCTTCGGCATCGTGTAGCGGCTTGTGCTTCCACAGCCAGGGGCCGCGGCCGGTGGCTACAGGGGCATCGGCGCGGTGCAGCATCAGGCCTTCGCCGCCAGCGGTGATCACGGCGTCCAGCCGGCGCTGCAAGGCAGCGCGGTCGGCCACCAGGGCCTGCATCGGGGCCTGCAATTGCGACCAGGCCTGGTCGCGGCACAACTGCGCCAGCGCCAGCGCCCGGTCTGCAAAGCGGCCACCAGCGGCGGGCAGCTCAAACACCTGGAAGTGCAGCGCGCGCCAGGCAGCGTCATCGGGCCGCAGGCGTTTGACCAGGCCGGCCACCGCTTCGAACTGGCCATGGCCCAGCCACAGTTCACCGTCCAGCGGCACGGCGGGCAGACGATCCAGAAACCAGCGCGGCGCGGCCACTTCGTTGCCGCCGCGCAGGCGCAGCGCGCGGCCGTCCCACAGCGTGCGCACGCCGTCGAACTTCTCGCTCACCAGAAAGCCGACGGGGTTGGCATCGGCCGGCCACTCGCGCGCCAGCAGCAAGGCAGGCGCCGGGGCGGCGGCGGCCGGGCGTGTGAACCAGCCGGCCAGCACGGCCGCGCAAAAGGTGCGGCGGCTGGCCAGGACAGGCACGTGGCGGGCGATGGAAGGGGGCATGGTGGACTCCGGCTGCATGATGTCTGCAGCCTAGCCACCTGCCGCGCGGCCAGCGATCCCACCGAGGGTGGGCTGTCGGGGGCCCCCGCTGGAGGGAAGCCCGCGGTCCTTGTCTTACTTCTTGCGCGTGGTCTTGGCCGCCGCGCTGCCCTGGCGCAGCGCGTCCGACATGCCGATCAGCACGCCCGACACCAGTGCGGTGTAGCTCTCGGCCAGCGTCTGCGCGGCACGCAGGCTGGTGGCGCGGGTTTCGCGCATGGCGCTGTGCATCTGCGCCATCTGGGCTTCGAGTTGCGCTGCCGCGCCGCTGGCCTTGAGGCCGGTCTGGGTGCCGCTG
>JBBQZM010000258.1:0-4466 GCA_038207685.1 Burkholderiales bacterium | reverse complement strand
CGGCGAGGTGTTGGCGGGCGGCGGCCGGCCCGAGGGCGAGCCCTTCGACGATGGCTTCTACCACCAGCCCACCGTCGTCTGGGACGCGCCCCACGACGCCCGCGTGTCCACCGAGGAGACCTTCGGCCCGCTGTTGCCGGTGTGGGCAGTCGCTGATCTCGACGAGGCGATCGAGCGTGCGAACGCGTCGCCCTTCGGGCTCGGGTCGTCGGTATGGACCGCCGACCTGGGCGCCGCGATGGCCTCCGCCGAGCGCCTCGACGCCGGCTACACGTGGATCAACTCCCGCACCAAGGTCTACGACGAGCTGCCGTTCGGCGGGCTCAAGGAGTCCGGCTACGGCAAGGAGCACGGCGAGGAGGCGCTGGCCTTCTACACCGAGCAGAAGTCGGTCGTCTTCCGCGCCTGACCACGCGGCCACCTGACCAGTTCCCAAGCGGGGGTCGCGGCTGCGGGGGCGCGCCGCGGCCCCTCCCCCGCCCCGCGCCTGTTCGGCGCCGACCACGGGCGCCAGGCAGACCTCGAAACGCGTGGCGTGCGCGAGCAGGTTTTCGGCGATGTAGAACAGCACCTGGGCGCGTGCATGAGCGGCAGTGCGCCGCCAGGCGCTGGCCTTGATGGCGGCCTCGACGGCGTTGCGGATGTCCTTGCGGTTGCCCTCGGGCACCTGGCCGACTTCGCGCCCGCCCAGCACCACCGCGCGGGTATAGCCACCGTCGGGGCGCTGCTGTGCGCCGCCGACGTAGAGCTTGGCGGTGCGGTTGATGGCGGCGCTGGCGGCGGGTAAGGGCGTGATCGCCGTGGTTGTCACTGTGGGTGTAGGTTGTGATTGAGCCGGCGCCAGCCGAACAGATGCCGCTGTGACGCGCGGCTTCAGGTACTCACGCAAGCCCTCGCGCCCACCCTCGCGGCCGAAGCCCGACTGGCGATAGCCGCCAAAGCCGCAGCTGGCATCGAAGCGGTTCGCCGAGTTGACCCAAACCACGCCAGCCTGGATCTGCGGTGCCACTTCCAGTGCCAGGCTGATCGACTCGCTCCAGACGCTGGCGGCCAGGCCGTAGACCGTGTTGTTGGCCAGCGCCACCGCCTCGGCCGGGGTGCGAAAGCTCATGGCCACCAGTACCGGGCCGAAGACCTCGGTCTGGGCGATCTCGGCGCTGGGGTCGGCGTCGCTGACCAGGGTGGGCGGGTAGAAGCAGCCTGACGCCGGCAGCGCGCCTTCTGGCTGCCAGACCGTCAAGCCCTGGTCGCGCGCGCCCGCCACCAGGCCGCTGATGCGTTGCAACTGGGCGGCGTCGACGATCGCGCCCATGTCGGTGTTCTTGTCCAGCGGGTCGCCGACGCGGATCTTGGCCATGCGGGTGCGCAGCCGCGCCAGCAGGTCGTGCTGCACCGATTCCTGCACCAGCAGCCGCGAGCCGGCGCAGCAGACCTGGCCCTGGTTGAAGAAGATGCTGTCGACCAGGCCTTCTACCGCGCCGTCCAGATCGGCATCGGCAAACACGACGTAGGGCGATTTGCCGCCGAGCTCCAGGCTCAGCCGCTTGCCCGATCCGGCCGTGGCCTCGCGGATGGCGCGGCCGACCTCGGTTGATCCGGTGAAGGCCAGTTTGTCCACGCCCGGGTGGGCGACGATGGCCTGGCCCACCGCACCGTCGCCGGTGACGATGTTGAGCACGCCGGGCGGCAGGCCAACGCGCTGCGCCAGCTCGGCAAACAGCAGCGCGGTCAGCGAGGTCGACTCGGCCGGCTTGAAGACCACGGTGTTGCCGCAGGCCAGCGCCGGCGCCAGCTTCCAGGCCAGCATCAGCAGCGGAAAGTTCCACGGCACGATCTGGCCAACCACGCCCACCGCCTCATGCCCGGCGTACTCGGTGGCCAGCAACTGGGCCCAGCCGGCATGGTGGTAGAAGTGGCGGATGGCCAGCGGGATGTCGATGTCGCGGCTTTCGCGGATTGGCTTGCCGTTGTCCAGCGTCTCCAGCACCGCAAACAGCCGGGCGTGCTTTTGCAACTCGCGGGCAATGGCGTAGAGCAGCTTGGCGCGCTGGTGGCCGCTGGTAGCCTGCCAGGCCGGCAGCGCGGCGCGGGCCGCAGCCACCGCAGCATCCACCTGGGCCGGGCTGGCCTGGGCGATCTGTGCCAGCGCACGGCCATCGGCCGGGTTGATGCTGGCAAAGCGCGGGCCCTCGGCCGGCAGCCAGGCGCCGTTGATGAAGAGGTCGAAGCCGGCGGCATGGCCGGCCAGCCAGGCGTTGGCGGCAGAGGGGCTTTCAGGGGCCGGGCCGTAGCTCATGGTGTCGAGGATCTCGCTGATCGCGCTTTGGCGGACGGTTTGGCGGGCGGTGGTCTTGGCAGGGGAAGTCATCGCAGGGTTCTCAGACCATCGCGTGGCGGTGATTCGCCGAATACTGGCCGGTGACAAAGTGCTCAATCTGGCGCTCGACATCGGTCAGCAGGCTCGACGCGCCAAAGCGGAACAGTGCCGGCTGCAGCCAGGCATCACCCAGCTCTTCCTTCATCAGCACCAGGTATTGCAGCGCCGCTTTGGCGCTGGAGATACCGCCGGCCGGCTTGTAGCCGATCATGAAACCATGCAACTGGTGAAACTCACGGATCGCCCGCACCATCACCAGCGACACCGGCAGCGTGGCGTTCACACCTTCCTTGCCGGTAGAGGTCTTGATGAAATCGGCGCCGGCCATCATGCAGACCCAGGACGCGCGCGCCACGTTCTCCAGCGTTGCCAGGTCACCGGTGGCCAGGATGGTCTTCATGTGCGCCTGGCCGCAGGCTTCGCGGTAGGCCTTGACCTCGTCGTACAGCGCTGACCAGTCAGCCAGCAGCACATGGCGGCGGCTGATCACGATGTCGATCTCCATCGCGCCGGCGGCCACCGAGAGCTCGATCTCGCGCAGCTTGGTTTCCAGGCTGGCCAGGCCGGCCGGAAACGCTGTGGACACCGCCGCCACCGGTATGCCCGAGCCGGCCAGCGCCCGCACCGCCGGCGCGATCATCTCGTGGTAGACGCAGACCGCGCCCACCTGCAGGCTGCTCAGCCCCAGTGCCGCCAGCAGGTCGTCGCGCAGCGGCCGCCGCGCCTTGCCGCACAGCCGCGCCACCCGGCCCGGTGTGTCGTCGCCCGACAGCGTGGTCAGGTCCATGCACTGGATCACCTTGACCAGCCAGGCGGCCTGGTGCGCTTGCTTGACGCTGCGTCCGCCGTTGAGCGCCGCCACCCGCGCCAGCACTGCCGGTTGATTGACCCGGCGCGAGGCCACCCAGCCGGCGTCCAGCGGCACACCGGGGTTGCGCAGCAGCGGCGACGGGTGGGCAGACAGTTCGTTGTTCATGCGGTGCTTTCTTCAGGCGTCCGCAGGCCGTCAGCGGTGCGGGGGCGCCAGCATATCGGGCTTGGCAGCCCAGTTCAGCCCTGATTTGCCCCGGCCTGCACCTGACGGCATGGCGCCCGGGGTGCCGCGATCCGCCGTAGACCCGGACAAACCCGGTGTTTGGGGGAAGTGAAGCCGCGCCGGGCTGGCTCTGCGCATACTGGCGTGCCCGATCTAATGCAAGGATTCCCCATGAACCGTCCATTCCCCCGCCGCTTGATCCTGTCGCTGGCCGCCGCTGCACTCGCCGGCCCTGTCCTGAGCACAGCGCACGCGCAGACCGAGGTCTGGCCGGCGCGCCCGATCAAGTGGATCGTGCCGTTTCCGCCCGGCGGTCCGACCGACACCTTCTCGCGCGCCGTGGCGCAGCAGTTGTCGGCGGCGCTGGGCCAGCCGGTGGTGGTCGAGAACCGCGGCGGCGCCGGCGGTGGCGTGGGCATGGCCGCGCTGGCCAAATCGGCGCCCGACGGCTACACCATCGGCCTGTCGACCACTGGCACCCATGCCATCAACCCGGCGCTGTACGGCAGCCGCATCGGCTACGACCCGATCAAGGACTTCACGCCGCTGACGCTGGCGGTGTCCTACGTCAACATGCTGGTGATCAACGCCAACCACCCGGCCAAGACGGTGAAGGAACTGGTCGACTATGCCAAGGCCAACCCCGACAAGGTGAGCTTCGGCTCGGCCGGCAACGGCTCGTCCAACCACTTGTCGGGTGAGGTGCTGAAGATGGTGACCGACGCACCCATGCAGCATGTGCCCTACAAGGGCAGCGCGCTGGCGCTCAACGATGTGCTGGGCGGCCAGATCACCTTCATGTTCGACATCCTCAACGTCGCCATCCCGCAAAGCCGCGGCGGTCGGGTACGTGCGCTGGCTGTCACCAGTGCCAAGCGCAGCCCGTTTGCGCCTGAGGTGCCGACCATGGAAGAAGCCGGCGTGACGGGCTACACCGCCGCCGGCAGCGATCTGTGGTTCGGCATCATGGCACCGGCCGGCTTGCCCAAGCCGGTGGCCGCCAAACTGCAGAGCACGCTGGTGAGCGTGCTGCGCTCGCCCGAGATGCGCCAG
>JBBQZM010000257.1:0-4556 GCA_038207685.1 Burkholderiales bacterium | reverse complement strand
GCTGTACTTCGTGTTCTTCTTCCCCGGCGTGCTGGCGCTGGTGATCGCCGGTTGGGGCTATGGCACCGAGTCGTTCGCGATCAAAGAGGTCAGCGTCAACAGCCCGGTGGGCGTGCCGATCTGGCCGCTGAAGATGCTGATCCCGGCCGCCGGCGTGCTGCTCACGCTGCAAGGCATTGCCGAAGTGCTGCGCTGCGTGCTGTGCCTGACCGAGGGTGAGTGGCCGGCACGTCTGCACGACGTTGATGAACTCGAGAACCAGCTGATGCAACTGCACACCAGCGAGCAGGCCAAGGGGATCCATTCATGAGTCACGCACGGCCGATCCGAAGCGACTCGCGCCCCCTCGGGGGGCCGGCGCACTGCGCCTGGGAGGGCACATGAGCAATCCGCAACTCGCCCTGGCGATGCTGGGGCTGTTCATCTTCATCATCATGCTGGGCTTCCCGATCGCCTTCACGCTGATGGCGATGGGGGTGATGTTCGGCTTTTACGCCTACTACACACCCGACCAGGCGTTCTTCGACAACCGCGTCTTCTACCTCTTCACGCAGAACACCTTCAGCGTGATGAACAGCGACATCCTGGTGGCCATACCGCTGTTCTTGTTCATGGGCTACATGATCGAGCGGTCCAACATCCTGGACAAGCTGTTCCTCAGCCTGCAGGTGGCCTTTCGCCGCGTGCCGGGCGCGATGGCGATCGCCGCGCTGGTGACCTGTGCGCTGTTTGCCACCGCCACCGGCATCGTCGGCGCGGTGGTCACGCTGATGGGCTTGCTGGCCTTCCCGGCCATGCTCAAGGCCAACTACGATCAGAAAATCTCGGCGGGTGTGATCTGCGCCGGCGGCACGCTGGGCATCCTGATCCCGCCGTCGATCATGCTGATCGTCTACGGCGCCACGGCGGGTGTGTCGGTGGTCAAGCTGTATGCCGCGGCGCTGATCCCGGGCTTCCTGCTGGCCGGGCTGTACATGCTCTATGTCGTCGTGCTGGCGATCATGCGGCCCAAGCTGATGCCCAGGCTGCCGGCAGATCAGGCGCAGATGAGCTTCGTCGAAGTAGCCCTGTTGCTGCTGAAGGCCTTTCTGCCGTTGGCGGTGCTGATCATGTCAGTGCTGGGCGCGATCCTGTTCGGCCTGGCAACACCCAGCGAGGCGGCCGCTATCGGCGCGCTGGGCTCGGTGCTCCTGGCCGCGGCCTACCGCGCGATGTCCTGGGGCAAGCTGCGCGAGGCGGTGTACCTGACGGCGCGCACCACCGCGATGGTCTGCTACCTGTTCGTCGGCTCCTGGCTGTTCTCGTCGATCTTCAGCTACCTGGGTGGCGAGGGCGTGATCAAGGACTTCGTGCTCGGGCTCGACCTGAACCCGCTGACCTTCCTGCTCATCACACAGCTGATCATCTTCCTGCTCGGCTGGCCGCTGGAGTGGAGCGAGATCATCATCATCTTCGTGCCCATCTTCCTGCCACTGCTGCCGCACTTCGGCATCGACCCGATCTTCTTCGGCATCCTGGTGGCGCTGAACTTGCAGACCTCGTTCCTCACACCACCGATGGCGATGTCGGCCTATTACCTGAAGGGTGTGGCGCCCAAGGAGGTGCTGTTGTCGACGATCTTCAAGGGCTGCCTGCCGTTTGTGTCGATGGTCTTCGTGGCAATGGCCGCCGTCCACATCTTCCCGGCGCTGGTGCACTGGCTGCCGCAAGTGCTGTACAGCCGGTGAACCGAGCCCACCCCCGTAGCGCCTTCGGCGCTCCCCCTCAAGGGGGCGCCGCCAGTGGCCCGGCGCATCCGGTTCCACGGCGTCCGCTTGGATGGGCAGAGGCCTCGAATCAGTCGCACCGTGAAGGTGGCCTATCTTGACCCTGGATCCCGCCCACCTGGCCGCGCTGAGTGCCGTCGAGGCCCGCACGCGGATGTCGGCCGGTGAGTTTTCGGTCACTGAATATGCCCAGGCGCTGCTGGCGCGCACCAGCCAGGTCAATGGCGAGGTGATGGCCTGGGCCCATCTGGATCCGGCCCATTTGCTGCGCCAGGCCGCCGCCGCCGACGAGGCCCATGCGGCGGGCCAGCCTGACGGCCCGCTGTTCGGCCTGCCGGTGGGCGTCAAGGACATCATCGACACCGCCGACCTGCCCACCGAGGACGGCACGGTACTGCATGCCGGGCGCTTGCCGTACGACGACGCGGTGGTGGTGGCCAGCCTGCGCGCCGCCGACGGCCTGGTGATGGGCAAGACGGTGACCACCGAACTCGCCACCTATGCGCCAGGCAAGACGCGCAACCCGCATGTGCCGGCCAGTGGTGCGACGCACACGCCGGGCGGCAGTTCCAGCGGCTCGGCCGCCGCCGTGGCCGCCGGCATGGTGCCCTTGGCCATCGGCACCCAGACCAATGGCTCGGTGATTCGCCCGGCCTCGTTCTGCGGCGTCTACGGCTTCAAGCCCAGCGCCGGCCTGATTCCGCGCACCGGCGTGCTGACCCAATCACCCGCCTTCGACGCGGTAGGCGTGTTTGGCCGCACGCTGGCCGACGTGGCCCTGCTGGCCGAGGTGCTGGCCGGCCACGACGAGAAGGATGTGCTGACCCGGCCACGCGCCACGCCGCCGCTGCTGCGCCTGGCGACCAGCGACGCGCCAATGCCACCTACCCTGGCCTGGGTGGCCACGCCGTTCTGGGACCGGGTGGCGCCAGACGCGCAAGCCGCCTTTGGCGAACTGATCGAATTGCTGGCCGGCCGCATCGCGCCGTTTGAATTGCCGGCCACCGCAGCGGATGCCGTCGGCTGGCATCGCACCGTGATGGAGGCCGACATCGCCGGCTCGTTCGAACTCGACTACGAGCGCGGCCGCGACCAGTTGTCGGCTTCGCTGCGCAGCCAGATCGAGCGTGGCCGTCAAGTCAGCGCCGTGGCCCACCGACAGGCGCTGGCGCGCGTGCCCGTGCTGCTGGACAGTCTGGACGTGGTGTTCGAGCACTACGACGCCATCGTCACGCCGGCCGCGCTCGGCACCGCGCCCGCCGGGCTGGACAGCACCGGCGACCCGCTGATGTGCACGCTCTGGACCTACCTCGGTTTGCCGGCCATCAGCCTGCCGCTGCTGCATGGGGATAACGGCCTGCCGATCGGCGTGCAACTGGTAGGCAAACGCGGCGACGATGCCAGATTGCTGCGCACCGCGCGCTGGCTGGTGCAAGCCGTGCAACAGGCTGCGGCGGCATAACGCGGCCTGCAGCGCCGCCAAGGACAAGGAGACGAGATGAAACTGATTTTCGGATTGCTGGGCGCAGCCCTGATGATCGCCTTCCTGGGCAGCTTCGTGATCAAGGTCAAGGAGCCGGCGATGATGGTCGTGGTGCTGATCGGCATCGTGATGATGATGATCGACCTCTGGCAGGCGCGCAACGAAGCCGACACCTGAGCGCCTGACGCCGGCCCGTCGGCCGGCCATGCAGTCTGTCGGCACACGGGCGCGTCGCATCGGATCGGCGACCGGCCGGCCAGCAGGCTGGCTACAGTGCGTTGCACGCCTTCGCATTCGCCGCCACTGCACCCATGAACGCCCCGGCCATCTCACCTGCACGCCGTCGCTGGCAGCGCTTTGCCGCAGCCAGCGTGCGTGGCTTTCACAGCTATGCCAACTGGCTGGTGGGCGTCTCGTGGAAGCGCTTCGTGGTGCTGTCGGTGCTGCTGATGATCGTCGCAGGTCTGCTGCAGAACATCCCGCCCTTCAGCTGGACCTATACCCGTACCGTTCAGGTGCCGGTCGACGAGGCACCGTCGCCCCCCGATCCGCCGCTGCCGCTGCCGCCAGTGCCGAGCCGACCCGGCTCGGAACCGCAGCAGCCGGCCTCCACGCCCGCAGCGCCGCAACAGCCGGAGAGCCGCAGCGGCAAACCTGGTGCGCCGCCGCAGTCCGACAGCGTGGAAATCATCATCGATGACCGCGGCGTACGCATCACGCCGCGCGCGAAGTCGGCCCAGACGAGCCAGGCGGCCCAATCGGCCCAATCGGCCCAATCGGCCAAGACGGCAGCATCGGCCGCAACGCCGGGCACCAGCGCAGCTTCGGGCGTCACGCCGGCCGAGACGGCCATCGTCGACATCCGGATACCACCCGGCGCCACCGGCGACGCGGTGCGCGAGGCGGTCAACGAGGCCCGCCAGGCCATCGAAGACGCCATTCGCGAGGCCCGGGTCGAGGCAGAAGCCGCGCGCGCCGAGGCCGAACAGGCGCGCGCCGAGGGCCGGCAGGCGGCCAGCGAGGCCAAGCAGCAGGTCAAGCGCACCCGCCGCACCCATGAGGTGCATGAAGTCAGCCTGGGCGAGTTCCTGCCCAGCCTGGCGATGCTGTGGATCGTGGCCTCGCTGATCATCAAGATCAGCTACAAGCGCCAGATCCAGGCTGAGGCCCAGGCCGCCCAGGCGGTGGAGACCGCCGAGGCCGAATCGCTGAAACGCCAGGTGGTCGAGGCCCGCATGGCGGCGATGCAGGCCCAGGTGGAACCGCACTTCCTGTTCAACACCCTGGCCAGCATCGACCACTTGATC
>JBBQZM010000256.1:0-4564 GCA_038207685.1 Burkholderiales bacterium | reverse complement strand
TGCATCGCCGACGGCCGGCTCGACTCGGGGATCGGGATCACCACGTCGATGTCGCTGGGCGGGATGCTGCTGATCACCCGCTGCGCGAGCGTCTGGCCCAGGTTCAGCCGGGCCTGGTAGACCGAGATGCCGTCGATCACCGAATCGGGCCGCGCCAGGTAGACGAACTCGAATATGCAGGGGTGCAGCGAGGGGTGCTCGGCGCATTGCTCGCTGTGCACCTTGCCCGCCATGTCGATGAAGATCGCCTCGCCCGGCGCCACGTCGCGCACCGTGGTGTGGCCAGTGCCTTCCAGCGCCACCGTCTCGCTGGCCACCATCACCTCCTGGCCACCACCGTCTTCCAGCGGCAGATCGGACACGCCGTAGACCAGCGGCCGGATGCCGAACGGATCGCGAAAGGCCAGCAGGCCGTAGCCGGCGATCAATGCGATCACCGCATACGAGCCTCGGATGCGCTTGTGCACCGCCCGCACCGCGCGAAACACCAGTTCGGGTGTCAGCGGCACGTCGCGGCCGGCCAGTTCCATCTCGTGCGCCAGCACATTGATCAGCACCTCGGTGTCGCTGCCGGTGTTGATGTGGCGGCGATCGACGTCAAACAGCTCCTGCTTCAGCGCCGGGGCGTTGGTCAGGTTGCCGTTGTGCACCAGCACGATGCCGTAGGGTGCGTTGACGTAGAAGGGCTGGGCCTCTTCCTCGTTATAGGCGTTGCCGGCGGTCGGGTAGCGCACCTGGCCCAGGCCGACCGCACCCGGCAGCGCACGCATGTTGCGGGTGCGGAACACGTCCTTGACCATGCCGCGCGCCTTGTGCATGTAGCACTGCCGGCCCTGCATGGTGACGATGCCGGCGGCATCCTGGCCGCGGTGCTGCAGCAGCAGCAGCGCGTCATAGATGAGCTGGTTGACCGGTGCTTTGGAAATCACGCCAACGATGCCGCACATGGTGCTGGGTCCTAGATGCTGAGAGAAGAGAAACAAGCAAACGCCGCGAAACCGGCTTGGCCGGGCCGCTGGTCTTGCCCCCTTGAGGGGGCGCGCGCAGCGCGTAGGGGGCGGATCATGTTGGCAGGTGGCGCGCCACCTCGGCCGGCAACACGGGCCTGAGGCCTTGCAGCGCCTGGCGCAGCAGCGCGGCGCCCTGCGAGTCTTGCCAGGCCTGGGCGCGCGCCGCGGGCGTGAACGCCACCACGGTCGCCAGCGCCAGCAACAGCACTGCGCCACGCATCAGGCCGAAGGCGGCACCCAGGCTGCGGTCGATCAGCGTCAGCGGGGTGGCATGGATCACCATACACAGCAGTCGGGCGGCCAGCGTCCAGGCGATCAGCACGCCCAGGAAGGTGGCGACAAAACCCGCCGCCTGGTTGAGCGCCGTGCCACGGGCGCCGATCGGCAACCAGCCAGCCACCTCGGGTGACCAGACCTGGGCTGCCACATAGGCCACCACCCAGCCGGCCAGCGACATCAGCTCGAACACCAGGCCACGCCACAGGCCCACCAGCACCGACAGCACCAGCAGCGCCAGCAGCGTCCAGTCAACCCAGCCCAGCGCGGGCAGCTGGACCAGCTCTGAGGCGCTGTTCACAGCGTATACACGGCGGCGGCCAGGCCGCTGGCGCGGATGCGGGCGGCGGCCTTGTCGGCCTCGGCGCGGTTGTCAAAGGGCCCTACCCGCACCCGTGTCTGCTTGACACCGCCGGACTCCACCACTTGGGTGTAGGTCTTGAAACCGAGCTTCTCCACCTTCTGCCGCGCATCGCGCAGCTTGGCGGCCTCGGTGTAGGCGCCCACCTGCACCACCACCCGTGTGCTGGCCTCAGCGCCGGCCTGGCCGCTGAGCAGCGCCCGGGCTCGGGCGCCATCGTCAGCGGACTTGACGGGGGCGGGTTCAGGGGCGGGGGCCGGCTTGGGCGAGGGCGCCGGTGTGGGTGTGGGCTTGGCGGCCTGCACCTCGGGTCTGGGCGCGGCGTCGGGTTGGCGCGCGGCGACGTCGGGCTTGGCCGCCGGGGCCGGCGCCTTGATCTGCTCAGCCGCCTTTTCGACGATGTCCGCCGCAGCCGAGGACTTGGCCGGCTCGGCGCCCGACACCACCGCCGCGGGCGCCGGCGTCAGCGCGGGCACGGCCGCAGGCAAGGCCAGCGGCGCGGCGCCCTCCTTACCGGGGATCTCGATCGGGATGTTGACCGGTATGGGCCGAGGCTGGGTCTCGAACAACAACGGGAAACCAATCACGCCGATGCCCAGCAGCACGGCCGCGCCGATCAGCCGATGGCGGGCGCGGGTGCGCGCGGCCACCACGGCATCAGGCGCCGCCGCGGCGGACGCCTCGACGGCGGGATCAGTTTTTCGCTTGAGGAAAGACAGCAGACCCATGCGGGCAGGAGCCGGACGGCAGTGAGAGTGAAAGTGGATGGACGGGCTCGCTGAACCAGCCGCCAGTGCCGGGTCAGCCCAGGTGCTTGGCCGCCAGCCGGGGCAGTCCGTCCTTCAGCACACCGCCGACGGTGAAGAACGAGCCGAAGACGACGATTCTATCAGCCGGGTCTGCGCTGGCTGCGGCCGCCTGCAGGGCCAGGGCCGCGTTGGCATGGGTGCTCAGCCCGACCTGGCGCGTACCGCTGAGGGCGCGCACCAGCGCGGCCAGATCTTCGGCGCGGGCCGCGCGCGGCGTCGGCAGATCGCACAAAAACCAGTGGTCAACCAAGGGCAGGATCTTCGGCAGCAACCCGGCCAGGTCCTTGTCGCGCATCGCGCCGAACACCGCGTGGGTCTGCGGAAAGTAGCCCATCTGGTCCAGGTTGAGGGCCAGCGCCGCCACCGACTGCGGGTTGTGCGCCACATCCAACACCAGCGTCGGCTGGCCGGGCACGATCTGGAAGCGGCCCGGCAGATCGACCAGCGCCAGCCCGCTGCGCACCGCCTGGGCATTGACCGGCAGCCGGTCACGCAAGGCCTCGAACACCGCCAGCACGCCGGCGGCATTGAGCAACTGGTTGGCGCCGCGCAGTGCCGGGTAGGCCAGGCCGCTGAAGCGCTGCTGGCGGCCGCGCCAGGCCCATTGCTGCTTGTCACCCTGGACGTTGAAGTCCTGTCCAAGTTGGCGCAGGTCGGCGCCGATGGCCTCGGCGCGCGCCCGCAGGCTGGCCGGCGGCTGCGGATCGCTGACCACCACCGGCCGGCCCGGCCGCATGATGCCGGCCTTCTCGCCGCCGATGGCCTCGCGGTCATTGCCCAGGAACTCCATGTGGTCGAGCGCAATGCTGGTGATCAGCGCGCAATCGGCGTCGATGGCGTTGACCGCGTCGAGCCGCCCGCCCATGCCCACTTCCAGGATCACCAGGTCCAGCGGCGCGGCCGCCAGAGCGCGCATGATGGCCAGGGTGGTGAATTCGAACCAGGTCAGCGTGAGATCACCACGCGCCGCCTCCACCGCCTCGAAGTGCAGCAGCAGCGTCTCGGCGCTGACCATCTCGCCATTGATGCGGCAGCGCTCCTCGAAGTGCACCAGATGTGGCTTGGCATACAGCCCGACACGGTAGCCGGCGGCCAGCGCAATGGCCTCGAGCATCGCGCCGGACGAACCCTTGCCGTTGGTGCCAGCCACCGAGACCACCGGTATGCTGAACTGCAGCCCCAACCGATCGCGCACGGCCAGCACACGATCGAGCGTCATGTCGATGGTCTTGGGGTGCAGACGCTCGCAGTGGGCAAGCCATTGGTCCAGCGTGGTGGGCAAGGTCATCAGGTGTCCATCGGCGCGGTGGGAAGTCACCAAGCAGTCCGGGCCCCGCAGGGCCCGGATCGCAGCAGTTCGGGCGCAATCAGGCGACAGCGTCGGCGTTTTGCCGCTGCAGCATGGCCAGCATCGAGGCGATGGTTGGCCGCAGTTGCCGGCGGTCGACGATCTGGTCGATCGCGCCCTTGGTGAGCAAGAACTCGGCCCGCTGGAAACCTTCGGGCAGTTTCTCGCGCACCGTGTTCTCGATCACCCGCGGCCCGGCAAAGCCGACCAGCGCCCGGGGTTCAGCGATCACCACATCACCCAGGAAGGCAAAGCTGGCCGACACGCCGCCCATCGTCGGGTCACACAGCACGCTGATGTAGGGCAACTTGGCCTTGGCCAGCCGGGTCAGCGATGCATTGGTCTTGGCCATCTGGAACAGGCTGAACAAGCCCTCTTGCATGCGTGCGCCGCCGGTGGCGGTGAAGCACACAAACGGCACCTTCTGCTCGATCGCCGCATGCACGCCGCGCACGAAGCGCTCGCCGACCACCGAGCCCATCGAGCCGCCCATGAAGTCGAACTCGAACGACGCCAGCACCAGCGGCACGCTGCGGATGCTTCCCTGCATCACGATCAGCGCATCGGTCTCGCCGGTCTCTTCGAGCGCGGCGGCGAGGCGATCCGGGTACTTCTTGCTGTCCTTGAACTTGAGGCTGTCCACCGGCACGACTTCCGATCCGATCTCGAAGCGGCCCTCGGGGTCGAGCAGCTGCTCGATGCGCTCGCGGGCGTGGACCCGCGTGTGGTACGAGCACTTGGGGCAGACGAGCAGGTTGTT
>JBBQZM010000255.1:0-4613 GCA_038207685.1 Burkholderiales bacterium | reverse complement strand
TCGCGTCAAGGAAAACGAGCCGTTCGACGTTGCACTGCGCCGCTTCAAGCGCACCATCGAGAAGCTGGGCCTGCTCACCGATCTTCGCGCCCGCGAGTTCTACGAGAAGCCCACCGCCGAGCGCAAGCGCAAGAAGGCCGCCGCGGTCAAGCGTCACTACAAGCGTGTGCGCAGCATGCAGCTGCCCAAGAAGCTGTACTGAGCCTCATCGCTTGATCAAACGCCCGCGCGGGACGCCGCTGCGGGCGTTTTGCATTGCAAGCCCTCACCTGTTCACTTCTGCCCCTGAAGAAAGCCGCCGACCATGAGCCTGAAAGACCAGATCATCGAGGACATGAAAACCGCCATGCGCGCCAAGGCGGCCGACCGCCTGTCGACCATCCGCATGCTGCTGGCAGCGGTCAAGCAGCGCGAGGTGGATGAGCGCATCGTGCTCGACGACGTCGCCGTGGTCGGCATCGTCGACAAGCTGATCAAGCAGCGCAAGGATTCGATCGCCGCCTTTGCCAGTGCCGGACGTACCGACTTGGTCGACAAGGAAAGCGCCGAGTTGGTGGTGCTGCAGGCCTACTTGCCGACGCGGCTTTCAGTCGATGAGATAGGCGCTGCGGTGGCCGCCATCATGGCCGGGCTGGGCGCCAGTGGGCCAGGTGACATGGGCAAGGTGATGGCTGCGGTCAAGACACAGCTGGCTGGCAAGGCCGACATGGGCATGGTCTCGGCCGCTGTCAAGGCCGCGCTGGCCAAATAAGCTCGGCGGCCATCATGCACACCCTGCACATTCGCCCCATCGACGAGCATGTCTGCGTCGCCTCGCAGCTTGAGCCCGAGGCCATGACCGAGCTGGCCCGGCTCGGCTTCAAGAGCGTAGTCAACAACCGGCCCGACTTCGAGCATGGGCCGGACCAGCCTACCAGTGCGGCGGTAGCCGCCGCCGCCAGCGCGGCCGGCCTGCAATACCACCACCTGCCGGTGGCGGGCGGCTGGCAGTCGCCCGAGCAGATCGCTGCGATGGCGGCGCTGCTCAAGACGCTACCGCAGCCGGTGCTGATGTTCTGCCGCTCGGGCGCACGCTCGACCAGGCTCTACCAGCAAGCCTTGACGCTCTGAGCGGCACTGAGCCGCCGGACCACGAGGTGGCGCCGGCTGTGGCTCAGGCACAGCGGGTCAAGCGCTGCGGTGCTTGGCGGCTTCGTCGATACGACGGTCGAGCGCGCCGTTGCGCTGGATCTCGCTCAGCTGTTGGCCGCCGGCGCAGCCGGAATAGCCGGCGCTGCGGCACCGCCGTTGCGCTCGACATGCCATTCGACCAGCCGGGCCATGTTGCCCAACGAGATCTGGTGGGCGTGGATCAGGCCCATCAGGCCGTTGCGGTTGATGGCCACCAACTCCTCATCGCTGAGTTTGGCCAGCTTGTCTTCGTCTATGGTCAGGAAGCCGTCTACCGTCAGCTTGCTGCCGTCGGGCAGCGTGGCGTCGAAGCGCATGTCGCGCAGCAGGCCCTTGTCAACCAGCACGGCGCCGGCCAGCCGGGTGCGCTCGACTTCCATCTCGAAATTCTCGAGTTGCTTCTGCACGTTGGTGGTGAATTCCGAAGGCTCGCCCTCGGCATTGAACAAGACCTGGCCTTCACTGCCGAAGCCCTTCCAGCTCTCGTCGAAACAGACCACCATCTCGCTTTCCGCCACGCGTGCCAGCGCAAACGGGTAAAGGCGCAGTACCGCCGGCACATAACGCACGCGCCAGCCGTTGTCGTCGACGCACAGGTTTTGCCCCTGCTTGAGGCCGAACACCGCGATTGGCGCCACCTGCTGCTTGCCATCGGCGCCGTTGCCAGCGTTAACCCAGACCACCGGAAACTCCTTGCAAGCATCGGTGAACTCGGTACCCGCTACAAAGAAAGCATTCAGCTGACTGACGGTGCCCAAGTCGCGCGCGCCGAGATCGAGCTTGAGCTCGCGGTGCTTGACGCGGTCAAGGGCCACGGCCTTCTTGTGCAGATTCTCATTGATCATGGTTTGAAATCCTTCGTTTTTGCTTCGTCTTCAATCGGTGCCAGTGCGCTGACCAGCACCTTGTCCACCCGCTTGCCGTCGAGGTCGACAACCTCGAAGCGCCAGCCGTCCCATTCCACCACATCGGTCACCTGCGGCAGCCGTCCCAGCAACAGCATCACCATGCCGGCCAGCGTGTTGTAGCGGCCGCGCGCTTCGTCAGGCAGGCCGCGGATCTCTAGCCTATCCTTCAATTCAGGCACAGGGATCATGCCGTCCATCAGCCAGTTGCCATCGATGCGACGAACTGCCCACGAATCGTCAGGACTGGGCGTACTGAATTCTCCGGTGATCGCCTCCAGCACGTCGCGCACGGTGATCACGCCCTGCACCGCGCCGTACTCGTCGACCACGAACACCAGTTCGGCGCTGGTGGCGCGGAACTGCTCCAGCAACTCCATGCCCGACAGCGTCTCGGGCACAAACACCGGTGGCTTCATCAGCTGCACCAGATCGGGCTGCTCGCCGCGCGACAGCGGCACCAGCAGATCCTGGGCCTGGATCACGCCGACCACTTCGTCCAGGCCATCGCGGCACACCGGGTAGCGCGAGTGGCCCCGCTCGGCCATGTGGACCAGCAAATCGGCCAGCGGCGCATGCTGATCCAGCCAGGTGATCTCGGTGCGCGGGATCATCATCGAGCCGACCTGCCGGTCGTCGAGGCGGAACACATTGCGCACCATCTGGTGCTCATGGGCCTCGATCACGCCGGCGTCCAGGCCTTCTTCCAGGCTGGCGGCAATCTCCTCTTCGGTGACGCTGCGCGACGGCACGTTGCGGATGCCCAGCAGCCGCAGCGTGGCCTCGGTGCAGGCCGACAGCAGCCAGACCATCGGCCGCGTCGCCGTCGACAGCCAATTCATCGGCCGCGCCACCAGCACCGCGACCCGCTCGGGATACATCTGTCCCAGGCGCTTGGGCACCAGTTCGCCGAAAATGATGGTCAGGAAAGTGATGCTCAGCACCACCAGCACGGTGGCCGAAACATCGGCCGCCACCGCGCTCAGCAGCGGAATGACGCTCTGCAGCCAGATGGCCACCGGCTTGGAGAAAGCCGCCTCGCCGACGATGCCATTGAGCACGCCGATCGAGGTGATGCCGATCTGCACCGTGGAGAGGAACTTGGTCGGATCCTCGTGCAGCACCTGGGCCGCCTCAGCACCGGGCTCGCCGGCTTCGGCCAGCACCGCCAGCCGCGCCTTGCGCGATGCGGTGAGCGCCATCTCGGACATGGCGAAGACGGCGTTCAACAGGATCAGGAAGGCAAGCAGCGCAACGTCCATGCGGTGGCGCCGATCAGACGCCCAAAGATCAAGAGGGGAAAGAGCGTAGCAGAATCACCCCATGCACTTTCTCATTGGCGACATCCAGGGCTGCTGCGACGCGCTCGATCGGCTGCTGGTCGAGATCGGTTTTTCCCCCTCACGCGACCACCTGCACCTGCTGGGCGACCTGGTCAACCGCGGCCCGGCATCGCTGCGCACGCTGCAACGCCTGCGTGGGCTGGGTAATGCCGCTACCTGCCTGCTGGGCAACCACGACCTGCACCTGCTGGCGGTGGCAGCCGGCGGCCAGCGGCCGCACCGCCACGACACCCTCGACGACATCCTGGCCAGCCCCGAGCGCGAGGCGCTGCTCGATTGGCTGCGCCAGGGCAAGCTGGCCGACCAGGCCCATGGTTGGCTGCTGGTGCACGCTGGCGTGGTGCCGCAGTGGACCGCCGAGCAGACGCTGGCGCTGGCCGCCGAACTGCATGCGGTGCTGGCCGGCCCGGAACTGGCCGACTTTCTGCGCTTGATGTACGGCAACCAGCCGGCGCGCTGGGACGACGGGCTGCAAGGCCACGACCGCTGGCGCATGGTGCTCAACGCGCTGACCCGCATCCGTTACTGCACGCCCGATGGCACGCTGGAGTTCGACACCAAGGACGGCAGCGGCCAGCCGCCGCCCGGCCACCTGGCCTGGTTCGATGTGCCGGACCGCCGCACCCGCGAGGTGCCGATCGCCTTCGGCCACTGGTCGACGCTGGGGCTGCAGAACCGTCCCGACCTGCTGGCGCTGGACACCGGTTGTGTCTGGGGCGGGTCGCTGACCGCAGCGCGCATCGACGGCGGTCGCCGAGAGGTGACGCAGGTGCGCTGCACCGAAGGTCGCACGCCGATCTGAGTGCGCACGACCTGGGCAGCAGCGTGCTGCCGGGCCCGGCAGCGACAGCACGCTGGGTCACTACAATCGCCAGCAGATCACGCGGAGAGCTGGCAGAGTGGTCGAATGCACCGGTCTTGAAAACCGGCAACCCGCAAGGGTTCCAGGGTTCGAATCCCTGGCTCTCCGCCAATCCGATCGCCCAGGCACCAGTCGCAGAGGCCTGAGGGGCCGGCCGATCACCCCAGCCAAAACAGCGCGACGCCGAGCCGGTGCGGCCATGGTGACAGCGCGGCCGGCATCGCTGCGCTGTCTCACAGGAGACGCCGAAACCACCGGACAAACACCGGGAAATTCAGCGGGTGATGGGCGCAGAATGTTCGGCAATCCGCCCGGGCCTTGCCGGGCGGTCGC
>JBBQZM010000254.1:0-4655 GCA_038207685.1 Burkholderiales bacterium | reverse complement strand
CGCCCCCGGCGCGTAACCAGGCGCGGCGGGTCAGCACGCCAGCGGTCAGTGGCAGCACCACGTAGAGCACCGTCGACAGCAGCAATGTCTGCCAGGGCACGGCGACATCGGTGACGCCGAGCAGCCAGGCCGCGATCGGCGCGAAAGCGAAGACCATGATCAGGTCGTTGACCGAAACCTGCACCAGCGTGTAGTTCGGATCGCCCTTCACCAGCTGGCTCCAGACGAAGACCATCGCGGTGCAGGGTGCCACGCCGAGCAGGATCATGCCGGCGATGTACTCGCTGGCCGACTGCGGATCGACCCAGGGCGCAAACAGGTGTTTGAAGAACAGCACTGCCAGCGCGGCCATCGTGAACGGCTTGATCGCCCAGTTGACCACCAGGGTCAGCATCAGCCCGCGCGGGCGCTGGCCCACCTGCTTCACGGCGGCGAAGTCGATCTGCACCATCATCGGGAAGATCATCACCCAGATGAAGACCGCCACCACCAGATTGACATGCGCCCATTCGAGCGCGGCGACGGCCTCGAACAGGCCAGGCGCCAGCAGGCCCAGCGCCACGCCCGTGGCCATGCCCAGGCCTACCCAGAGGCTGAGCCAGCGTTCAAACAAGCCCATCAGTGGCTCCCGATCTCGGTCAGCGCGGCGGCCAGTGCGGCGCGGTCCAGCGTGGCCAGCGGCAGCGCCAACAATTGCAGCATGCGGTAGCCGATGGCCTGGCGAGTCAGCTCGAAGGCGCGGTGGTGACCGGCCTCGCCGCCCTCGGCGCGCGACGGATGCGGGTAGCCACAGGGCAGCTTGAGCGGCGGTTGGCTGCGGCCACAGGGTGCGCTGCCGGCGCCGTGCGCCTGCAGACCGACGCCCAGGCGCAGCGCCCAATGCTGGAGCATGCATTCGGCCAGCACGCTGCGGGTCGGGTTGTGGGTACACAGGTTCAGGACTTTGAAATCCATCGCAGGCAGGCGGGTGTGTTGGATGGGGATCGACCGTGCAGCGCCGCGGCAAATGCGGCAACTGCGGCTTGGGTGATAGCGTCTGGGGCGCCAGGGCAAGGACGCATCATCGAACGGCTTCAGCAGCTTTCGCCGCTGGCCGTTGGCAAAGGCCCGCAGGGCTGGCCCTGGCAGCAGTGGGCGCTGAGGTAGGCCAGCAAGTCGCTCATCTGCGCCAGCGCAGGGCGGTAGATCAAGCTTCGGCCATCACGCTGCTGCGTCACCAGCCCGGCCTGCATCAGCGCCTTCAGATGGAACGACAGTGTCGAGGCCGGCAGATCCAGCGCTGCCGCCAGTGCGCCAGGCGTCAGCCCGTCCGGACCGGCACCGACCAGCGTGCGGAAGATGCGCAGCCGCATGGTCTGCGCCAGCGCAGTCAGTGCAGCCAGGGCGGCATCTTCTTCCATCATTCCAGTATCATGAAATTCTTGCCGGGCGTCAAGGGTCAAATCGACGCGCGCCCTGGCATGCGACGCGAGCAAACCGACCCGCTATATTGGAGATCGACAGGTCGGCCCGCAGATCGGGCCTTGAACAAGGAGTTGACCATGGCCAACGAGGGCTACCACGAACCGATTGCCGAGCTCAGCGCAGAGACCCGGGACATGCACCGCGCGATCACGTCACTGATGGAGGAACTCGAGGCGGTGGATTGGTACAACCAGCGCGTCGACGCCTGCAAGGACCCCGAGCTGAAGGCCATCCTGGCGCACAACCGCGACGAGGAGAAGGAGCATGCGGCGATGGTGCTGGAGTGGATCCGGCGCCGCGATCCAGCCTTCGACAAGGAATTGCGCGACTGGGTGTTCACCGACAAGACGTTCGGTCATGGTTGAGGGCCAAGCCGCCGTGCCGCGTCGCGCCATCAGGCGGTAGTCGATGGATGAACTGCGGCAGGCGCTGAGCCGCGCCACTGCTGTCACCCTAGACCGCCTGCTCGAGCAACTGCCGCAGTTGCTGGGCGCGCTGGTGCTGTTGCTGCTGGGCTGGGTGCTGGCGCGGCTGCTGCGCCTGGCCACGCGCCGCAGCGCGGCGCTGCTCGATGCGCTGATCACCCGCAGCACCGGCCAGTCGCGCTGGCAGGTCGGCCGCTCGGCCGGCGTGCTGGGCGCGGTGGTGTACTGGGTGGTGCTGCTGTTCTTCGCCACCGCGGCGACGCAGACGCTGGGCCTGCAGTTGTTCACCGACTGGCTGGCCCGGCTGTTGGAGCATCTGCCGGCATTGGCCGCCGGCCTGCTGATCGTTGTCGCGGGTTACCTGCTGTCGGGTTTTGTCGGCGACCTGGTGCGGGCCACTGGCGCCGCTGCGGCACTGCCGCAACGCCGGGCACTGGCCCGGCTGGCGCAGGGCGCGACGCTGGTGCTGGCGCTGCTGGTAGGCGCCGACCAGATCGGGCTGAAGGTCACCTGGGTGGCCATCCTTGCCGCGGTGGTGCTGGCTGCGGTGATGGGCGGCGTGGCGCTGACGGTCAGCCTGGGTTCACGCGGCTATGTGGCCAACCTGATCGGCGCCCACTACCTGCGCCAGGCCTTGCAGCCCGGCCAGCGTGTGCGGGTGGCCGGCCACGAGGGCCGCATCGTCGAGATCACCGCCACTTCGCTGGTGCTGGAGACAGACGACGGCCGCGTGCTGCTGCCCGGCCGGCTGTACCACGACGAGCCCATCCAGGTGCTGGCGCGCCAGGACGCTGGATGAGACCGGGCCGCTCATGAGCGAGCACCGTGACCACGCACTGAGTCTGGCCTTCATGCGGGCGCACCCGGTGCAGGCCGCCCGCGTGCTGGAGACTTTGCCGGTGGCCGATGCCACAGTGCTGTTCCAGCGCACGCCGGCGCGCGCCGGCGCCACGGTGCTGGCGGCGATGCTGCCGCACCGTGCGGCGCTGTGCCTGGCGGCGCTGGATGACGAGCGCACGCTGGAACTGCTGTCGACCATGGGCACGCAGCCCACGGTGGCATTGCTGCGCCACCTGGCCGAGCCGCAGCGCCAGCGCCTGATCGCCGGTCTGCCCACCGCCGCAGCGCTGGCTTCGTCGCTGCTGCTGGGCTATGCCGAGCACAGTCTGGGCGCCTGGGCTGATCCCGATGTGGTGATGCTGGCCGCCACCACCCGGGCCGCCGAGGCGCTGGCCCGCGTTGGCGCGGCGCCGCTGGCGCACCCGGTGCTGTTTGTCGCCGACCACGACCGCCGCCTGGTCGGCGAGGTCGGCCTGGCCCAGCTGATGCAGGCGCCCGCCGCGGCAACCTTGGCCACGCTGATGCGGCCGCCGGCGGCGCGGCTGGCAGCCCATGCGCCGCTGGCCGGCACGGTGGCGCATCCGGGCTGGGAACGGACCTCGATGCTGCCGGTGGTTGAGCCCGGCGACCGGCTGGTGGGTGTGCTCACCCGCGATGCGCTGTCACGTGCGCTGCGCCGGGCGGCCCGCCCGGACGCCACCACAGCCGGCGCCGCGCGCCTGCCTGGCCTGCTGGCGCGCGGCTACTGGCAGGCCTTGTCGGGGCTGATCGAAAGCGCGCTGGGGGGCTTGCCGCGGGTGCCGCCGGTGTGGCCGGCCACGCCGCTGCAGGACGGCACTTCGCCCCGGTCTGGTTTGTCGCAGCAGGCGCCCGATGGCCTTTGACACCACCCTCAGCGCGGCGCCGCCTACCGCCGACGCAGCACTGGCGCATCGCTTCCTGCTCGACTACCCGCACGAAGCGGCGCGCCTGTTCGAGGCCATGCCGGCGGCCGAGGCGGCGGCGCTGCTGGCTGCGCAGCCGCCGCATGCCGCCTTGCGCGCCTGGCAGGCGCTGGCGCCCGACGTGGCGCTGCAGGTGCTCGACCAACTGGCGGCGCCGCTGGCCGAGCACCTGATGGGCGAGGCCGACCCGGTGCTGGCGGTGTCGGTGCTGTCACAGCTCGACAACGAGGCGCTGGAAGCCTGGCTGTTGCGCCTGCAGCCCGAGGTGGCGCAAGAGTTGCGCGGCTTGCTGGCCTACCCCGAGGACAGCGCCGGCCGCATGATGGACCCGCGGGTGAGCCCGCTGCGCAGCGGCATGAGCGTGGCCGAGGCGCTGGAGCGGCTGCGCCAGATCCGCCGCAGCGGGCTGCGCGAGCTGTTTGTCGTCGATGACCAGGGCCGGTTGCTGGGCCGCGTCGAGGTGCATGACCTGGCGCTGGCCAGCCGCGAACTGCCGCTGGCCGACATCACGCGGCCGATCGTCGCCCAGGTGGGCGACCTCGACCCGCGCGAGGAGGTGGTCGAGACGCTGCAGGCCCATCCGATCACCACGCTGCCGGTGGTCACGCTGACCGGCCGCTTCATCGGCGTTATCCGCCAGGCCGAGTTGATGGCCGCGGTGGAGGAAGAGTCCAGCCTGGACATCCAGACCATGGTCGGCGCCAGCCCCGACGAGCGCGCGCTGTCCAGCCCCGGCTTCGCGGTGAAGAAGCGCCTGCCCTGGCTGCAGATCAACCTGCTGACGGCCTTTCTGGCGTCGGCGGTGGTGGGTTTGTTCGAGAGCACGATCGCCCAGTTCACTGCGCTGGCGGTGCTGTTGCCGGTGGTGGCCGGGCAGTCGGGCAATGCCGGCGCGCAGGCGCTGGCGGTGACCATGCGCGGCCTGGTGCTGCGCGAGATCAGCCTGCGGCACTGGCCGGCGGTGGTGGGCAAGGAGGCGATG
>JBBQZM010000253.1:0-4719 GCA_038207685.1 Burkholderiales bacterium | reverse complement strand
CACGCTGCGGCGGCTGCGTGATGCCGGCACCACCTTGCTGCTGATCACCCACAAGCTCAAGGAGATCATGGCGCTGTGTGACGCGGTGACGGTGATGCGCCAGGGCGCGGTGGTGTTCGACGGACCGATCGCGCAGTGCAGCCTGGACCAGCTGGCCGAGGCCATGGTGGGGCGGCGCGTCAACATCGGCCGTGTCAGCAGCAAGGCCGGTGCAACCGTCGCCCAGCCCGGTGCCACGCTGCTGGCCGCGCAGGATCTGCATTGGCGCGACGCCATCGGCGTGACGCGGCTGGCCGGTGTGTCGCTGACGCTGCGTGCTGGTGAGATCGTCGGCATCGCCGGGGTGTCTGGCAACGGTCAGAGCGAGTTGTTGGAGATGTTGGCGGGCATGGCCCAGCCGCAATCGGGCAGCCTGGTGCTGAGCGATGGCGCGGGTGAAAGGCACTTCACGCCCGGCCGCTGGCTGGACCCGTCTACCGCGCGCAGGCTCGGCCTGGCCCATGTGCCCGAGGACCGCCACCGCTGCGGCATGGTGATGCCCTTCGCGGCGTGGGAGAGCGCCGAACTCGGCTACCAGCGCAGCCGGCGTTTTGCCAGCGCCTGGGGCTGGATGAAGCGCCAGGTGGCGCGCGAGACCACCAACCGCATGATGGATGCCTACGACGTGCGACCACGCAACGCCGATTTGCGCAGCAGCAAGTTCTCCGGCGGCAACCAGCAGAAGCTGGTGCTGGCGCGCGAAGCGCTGGCAGCCGAAGCACCGCCCAAGGTGCTGCTGGTCGGCCAGCCCACGCGCGGCGTCGACATCGGCGCGATCGAATTCATCCACGGCCGCCTGCGGGCGATGCGCGACGCCGGCGGCGCGGTGCTGCTGGTGTCGAGTGAACTCGACGAGATCCTGGCGCTGTCCGACCGTGTGCTGGTGATGGACCGTGGCCGCATCGCCGGTGAACTGGCGATCGCCGATTGCAGCGAGGCCGCGCTAGGCCGGCTGATGGCCGGCGCTGGGGCGGAGGCGCCTCTGCCCACTGGCGAGGCGGTAGAGCGGGCCGAGCGCCGGGCCGCTCCCAAGCCGGCCCCCATCCCCTCGGGGGATCGACCGACGACCCCGTCGGGCGAGGGGCTCCAGTGACCCAGCCCGTAGAGTTGCCGCGTTGGATCGACGTGGCCGTGCTGCCGCTGGTCAACCTGGCAATGGCGCTGGCGGTCTGTGCGGTGGTGGTGGCGGTGGTCGGGCTGGACCCGCTGCAGGTCATCACACTGCTGGTCAAGGGCGCGTTCGGCAGCCAGGCCGGGCTGAGCTACACGCTGTATTACGCCACCACCTTTGTCTTCACCGGCCTGGCGGTGGCGGTGGCCTTCCATGGTGGGCTGTTCAACATCGGCGGCGAAGGCCAGGCGATGATGGGCGGCCTGGGCTGCGCGCTGGTGGCCCTGACCTGGGGTGCGCAGCTGCCGGCGGCGCTGCTGCTGCCGCTGATGGTGCTGGCGGCGATGGCTGCCGGCGCGCTGTGGGGCGCGGTGCCGGGTGCACTGCAGGCCTGGCGTGGCAGCCACATCGTCATCACCACCATCATGTTCAACTTCATCGCCTCGGCGCTGCTGGCCTACCTGCTGGTCAATGTGCTGAAGGCGCCGGGCAGCATGACGGTGGAGTCACCGCCCTTCCCCGAGGCCGCCCAGCTGGCCGGCATGCACCAGGTGCTGGGCGCGCTGGGCATCAACTGGCCGCGCACGCCGCTCAATCTCAGTGTGCTGCTGGCGGTGGCTGCGGTGATCTCGGTGTACTTCTTTCTTTGGCGCTCACGGGCCGGCTACGAGTTGCGCGCGGTGGGTTTTTCGCCCGACGCGGCGCATTACGGCGGCATCCGGCCGCGCGGCCAGGTGCTGACGGCGATGGTGATCTCGGGCGCGCTGGCCGGGCTGGTGGGCATCAACGAGCTGGCCGGTGTGCAGCACCGGCTGCTGCTCGACTATGTGGTAGGCGCCGGCTTCACCGGCATCGCGGTCAGCCTGATCGGCCGCAACCACCCGGTGGGCATCGTGCTGGCGGCGCTGTTGTTTGGGGCGCTGTTCCAGGGTGGTGCCGAGCTGGCGTTCGAGATTCCGGGCTTCAGCCGCGACATGGTGACCACGTTGCAGGGCTTGATCGTGCTGTTCTCCGGTGCCATGGCCCAGGTGGCCGCGCCGGGGCTGGCACGCGTCTATGGCCGGCTGCGGCTGCGCGCGGTGCTGGCCACGCCGGGAGGTAGCCATGGATGAGGCGCTGTTCGGCGGCCTGCTGGCCAGCACGCTGCGGGTGAGCACGCCACTGATCCTGTGCGCGCTGGCGGCGGTGATCAGCGAGCGCTCGGGCGTGATCGACCTCGGCCTGGAAGGCAAGATGCTGCTGTCGGCCTTTGCCGCCGGCGCCACGGGTGCGGCCACTGGCTCGCTGCCGCTGGCCTTGCTGGCCGCGGTGATGGTCGGTGTGCTGCTGTCGATGCTGCATGCTTATGCCTGCGTCAGCCACAGCGGCGACCAGGTGGTGATGGGCATGGCGCTGACGATGATTGCCGTCGGCCTGTCGATCGTGCTGGGCATCGCCTGGTTCAAGCAAGGCGGTCAGACGCCGCCGCTGCCCGATGCCGTGCGGCTGACACCCTGGTTCAGGGATCTGGCGGTCGGCTTGCAGTCGGTGCCGCTTGTGGGCGGCGTGCTGGGCGGGGTGCTCGGCGGCGGCCTGCTCGGCCACAACGCCCTGGTCTATCTGGCGCTGGCCCTGGTGCCCGGCGTCTGGTGGGTGCTGTACCGCACCCGCACAGGTCTGCGGCTGCGCGCCACCGGCGAAAACCCGGCGATGGTCGATGCCGCCGGCTTGTCGGTGAAGGGCTTGCGCTACGGCGCGCTGGCCGCCAACGGTGTGTTGTGTGCGCTGGCCGGCAGCTACCTGGTGCTGGCGCAGAACGCCAACTTCGTGCCGCACATGACCGCCGGCCGCGGCTATATGGCGCTGGCGGCGATGATCTTCGGCAAGTGGCATCCGGTGGGTGCGCTCTGGGCCTGTTTGCTGTTCGGCTTTCTCGACGCGGTGGCCATCCGCCTGCAGGGTGTGGCCCTGCCAGCGGCGCTGGGCGGCGGCGCGGTGCCGGTGCAGGCGATCCAGGCCTTGCCGTATGTGATGACGGTGGTGCTGCTGGCCGGCTTCATCGGCCGCGCGCGCGCGCCGGCCGCGCTGGGCGTACCCTATGTCAAGACCCGATGATGCCGGTTGGCAAGAGGTGATGGGATGCTGATTGACGATGCGCTGATGGACCGCCTGGTGGCCGCCGCCCGCCAGGCGCGTGAACGGGCCTATGCGCCCTACTCGCGTTTTGCAGTGGGCGCTGCGCTGCTCGACGAACAAGGCCGCATCCACGCCGGCTGCAACATCGAGAACGCCGCCTATCCGCAAGGCCAGTGCGCCGAGGCCACGGCCATCGGCCACCTGGTGCTGGCCGGCGGCGCACGCATCCTGGCGGCGGCGGTTGTCGGCGTGGCCGAGGCGCCAGTCACCCCCTGCGGTGGCTGCCGCCAGCGCTTGCGCGAGTTTGCCGCCGACGACCTGCCCATCTGGACCGCCGACCTGCAGGTGGTCAGCGGCTGTTTCACCCTGGGTCAATTGCTGCCCAGCAGTTTTGGCCCGCAGCACTTGAGTCCATGAACCCCGACGACCTGCAAGTTCGCATTGCCACCAGCGTGGCCACCATCCGTGAACAGGCGCCCGGCCGCGCGCCGCGGCTGGCCATCGTGCTGGGCTCGGGCTGGGACGGCATTGCCGACCTGCTGCAGGCGCCGATCGACATCCCCTACACCGCCTTGCCGGCCTTTCCGGCGCTGGGTGTCGCCGGCCATGCCGGTGCGCTGCGGCTGGGCAGCATCGGCGGCCGCGAGGTGGCCTTGTTGCGCGGCCGCAAGCATGCCTATGAGACCGGTGATGCCGCCGGCATGAAGGGCGCGATCCGCACACTGGCGGCGCTGGGCTGCAGCGCGCTGCTGCTGACCAATGCCGCCGGCAGCCTGGCGCCGGAGATGCCGCCGGGCACGCTGATGCTGATCAGCGACCACCTCAACATCGTGCAGCGCACGCCGCTGCACGACGAGCCCGGCGCCAGCCGCTTTGTCGACATGAGTGGTGCCTACGACGCCACGCTGCGCTACGAGGCGGCCGCGGCGGCCAGCGACGCCGGCATCACGCTGCACGAAGGCATTTACGCCTGGGTGCTGGGCCCGCAGTTCGAGACACCGGCCGAGATCCGCATGCTGCGCCTGCTGGGCGCCCAGGCGGTGGGCATGAGCACCGTGCCCGAGACCATCCTGGCGCGCCACGCCGGCCTGCGTGTGCTGGGCTTGTCGATGCTCACCAACATGGGCGCCGGCATGGCCGACGAGACACTCAGCCACGCCCACACGCTGGCCACCGCCCAGGCCACATCCACCACCGCCGCCCGGCTGCTGGCGGCCGTGGTGCCGGCGCTGGTGATCTGATTCACGGAGAACCGACCATGCACCACCCCCGCCTGTCCTTGGCTTTGCTGGCCGCTGCTGCGCTGCTGGCCAGCGGCTGCAGCACCACGCCGGCGCCGCGCGCGCCGCTGCAGCTGACCATCCTGCACACCAACGACCACCATGGCCGCTTCTGGCCCAATGCCGACGGTGAGTACGGCATGGCGGCGCGCAAGACGCTGATCGACCGCGTGC
>JBBQZM010000252.1:0-4778 GCA_038207685.1 Burkholderiales bacterium | reverse complement strand
CGATAACACGCCTTCGGCTGTGGGCATCTTCCCTGATCGACTGGCCGCGGCACTGGCCCTCACGGCCCGGGGCGATTGGTCTTGTCCTATGCTCATGACGCACAGAGCGTTGCCATTCGGGAGTTGCCTTGAATTCATGCTATCTGTCTGCGCGCCGTTGGGGTGCACTCGCCCTGGCGCTGGCGCTCTGCGCCTGTGGCGAAGTGGCCACGCTGCGGCTCGCCGCAGGCAACGGGCCGCAGCCGGCGCTGCCCGCACCCGCTTCCAGCTGAATTCCGACGGTGAACATCGCACCGGCGCTGGGCTGGCCGGCCGGAGCCAAACCTGTCGCGGCGCCTGGCCTGCCGGTGCAGGCCTTTGCCAGCGGTCTGGACAATCCGCGTTGGCTGCTGGTGCTGCCCAATGGTGATGTGCTGGTGGCCGAGAGCAATGCGCCCGAGCGGCCCGACGACTCGCCCGGACTCAAGGGCTGGGTGGCCGGCCTGGTGATGCAGCGCGCCGGCGCCGCGGTGCCCAGCGCCGACCGCATCACGCTGCTGCGCGACAGCAATGGCGACAGCGTAGCCGACCAGCGCAGCGTGCTGTTGCAAAGCCTGCGCTCGCCCTTTGGCATGGCGCTGGTCGGCGATCACCTGATCGTCGCCGAGACCGATGCGCTGCGCCGTTTTCCCTACAGCGCGGGCGAGACCCGGATCACCGCGGCCGGCGACAAGCTGCTGGATCTGCCGGCCGGCCGCATCAACCACCACTGGACCAAGAGCCTGCTGGCCAGCCCCGATGGCACCAAGCTCTACATCGGCGTCGGCTCCAACAGCAATGTGGCTGAGCGCGGACTGGAGGCTGAAGTCGGCCGGGCGGCGATCTGGGAAGTTGACCTCGCCAGCGGCACGCACCGCGTCTTCGCTTCCGGTCTGCGCAACCCCGTCGGCATGGCCTGGACCGACGGCGGGCGACCGTTGTGGACGGTGGTCAACGAGCGCGACGAGCTTGGCAGCGATCTGGTGCCCGACTACCTGACCTCGGTGCAGGACGGCGGCTTCTACGGCTGGCCCTGGAGTTACTTCGGCACCCATGTGGATGTGCGGGTGAAGCCACCGCGCCCCGATCAGGTAGCCCGCGCGCGGGTACCCGACTATGCGCTGGGCGCGCACACCGCGTCGCTGGGTCTGGCCGCCGCGCCAGCCTCGGCGGGCGGGCTGGCCAGCGGGGTTTTTCATCGGCCAGCATGGCTCCTGGAACCGGCGGCCACACAGCGGCTATGCGGTGGTGTTTGTGCCCTTGGGCGATGGCCGGCCTACCGAATCGCCGCCGCGACCGGTGCTGGACGGCTTTCTGGACGCGCAGGGCAGGGCGCTGGGCAGGCCGGTGGGTGTGGCTCTGGATGGCCGCGGCGCGCTGCTGGTAGCCGATGACGTGGGCAACGTCATCTGGCGCGTCAGCGCTGCGCGCTGAGCCTGCGACAGTGGCAGCGCGGCAGGGCAAGCTGGATCAGCGCAAATCCCAGCAGTGCGTCGTGCAGGCGCAGCCGATTCCAGGTAGCGGCGCCGCAACGCTTCCCGGCGCGGGCCCGTCCCGAAGCCCGACAGCCCGACAGCCTGCTAGTCCGCACTGACCTGGCAGGCCGCCAAGCCCACTGCCAAGGTTTGGCTTGGCAAGTGCCCTGCCAGGCCGATGGCCACCACCGCCGCCTCGGTTGGCCCGGTCTCTGTACCGCTGCCCGGCGGCAACTGCCGCAGCGAGGCATGCCGGCCAGCGAACTGCAACTCGGCCCAGCGCGCGGGCTGGCCCGGTTGGCCCGGTGGGCCCGAAGGGCCCGGTAAGGCGGGCAAGCACAGCAGACCCTTGAGGCGCAGCACACCCGAGGGCAGGGCGCGCAGCCAGGCGCGCAGTCGCGTCTCGTCGAACAGGGCGGCCGGCTGGCTGGACCAGGCCTCAAAGCGCCGGTCATGATCGGCCGGTGCCTGGCCGAGGCCGCCGCCACGCGGCTGGTACATCTCGCTGCCCAGCAGCGCCAAGGGCAGATCGGCTTGCCGGGTTTCGATCACCGGCGCGGCGGCTTTGCCTCGGCCCCGCGCGTCGTCGGCGATCCAGTCGCGCGCTTCCTGCACCTCGGCCGCGCTGGCCAAGTCGGTCTTGTTGAGCACCAGCAGGTCGGCATGGGCCAGCGGCCGCTGCAGGGTTTCGGTGAGCAGCGAATCGGCGCGCTGCGCGGCCAGCGCGCTGGCGTCCAGCAGCACGATCACGCCCTGCAACTGCAACTGTGGATCGGCCAGCGCAAACTGGGCGATGCGCCAGGGGTCGGATACTCCGCTGGCCTCGACCACCACCGCGTCGAAAGCGGGTTGCATCGCCAGCACCCGGGTCAGCGCCAACGACAAGTCGTCGCCGATCGAGCAGCAGACGCAGCCGTTGCTCAGCGCGATGGTTTCGCTGCCGGCCTGTTTGACGAGTGCCGCGTCGATGTTGATCGCGCCAAAGTCGTTCACCAGCACCGCAAAACGCTGGCCGGCGGCCTGCGCCAGCCAGCGGTTGAGCAGCGTGGTCTTGCCGGCGCCGAGAAAGCCGCCGATGACGGTGAACGGGATGCGCATCAAGACAGGCCGGCGTGGATCAGGCGGTGGCCTTGCTGCCGGCCTCGAACACCCGGCCCGACAGCACCGTGCCCCAGACCCGCACATCCTTCAGCGCCATCGGGTCGACCGCCGTCGGGTCGTCGTGCAGCACGGCAAAGTCGGCGCGCTTGCCGCATTCGATGCTGCCGATTTCGGCGTCGAGCTTCAGCGTCCAGGCCGCGCCCAGCGTGATCGCGCGCAGCGCCTCGGCCACCGTCAGGCATTCGGCGGCACCCAGCACCCGGCCCGAGGGCGTGATGCGGTTGACGGCGCACCAGGCGGTGAACAGCGGCGCCAGCGGCGTTACCGGTGCATCGCTGTGGATGGCCAGCGCCACGCCGGCGTTCAGCGCGCTGCGGCAGGCGTTCAGCCGGTGCGCGCGGTCGGGGCCCATCGTCATGTCGTGGTGCTGGTCGCCCCAGTACCACAGGTGGTTGGTGAACAGGTTGGCGCACAGCCCCAGCGCGCCCATGCGGGCAAACATCGGCGCATCGATCATCTGGCCGTGCTGCAGCGTGTGGCGGTGGTCGGGCCGCGGCGCGCGGGCAAGCACCCGCTCGATGGCGTCCACCGCCGCGCCGCTGGCCTCGTCACCGTTGGTGTGGCTGTGGATGGTGAGGCCGGCGCGGTGGTAGGTTTCAAAATCAGCCTCGTACTGCGCCGGCGCGGTAACCCAGATGCCGTTCTTGGTGCCGTTCGGGCTGTTGAAGTAGCCGGGCCAGCGCAGCCGCGCCGAAAAGCCCTGGATCGAGCCGTCCAGCATCATCTTGACGAGCCCGTAGCGCAGGCGGTCGGTGTTGCGTGGGATCAGGGCCTTCACGTGATCGGCGCCTTCGGCGGCGCCGTGGGTGCCGTGGAAGGCCTGGAAGGCGGGCACGATGCGCACCGGGAAATGATCATCGCCGCAAGCGCCGCGCAGCACCGCCAGATCGGCCTCGGTGAGGCGGTTGACCAGGTCGGTGGCGGTGGTCACGCCCTGGTAGGTGGCGATGGCGCCAAAGGCGCGCAGCCCGGCCTCGCTCAGCGGCGCCAGCAGGCCGGCGTTGCCGACGTGCTTGAGCACCAGGTACATCGCGGCGGGCTCCTGTAACTCGCCGTTGGGCTGGCCGGCCAGCGGGCCAGCGTCGAACTTCATCACGCCTTCCACCTCGGTCTCGGCGCTGATGCCGGCCGCGTGCAGCACGGCGCTGTTCACGTTCATCAGATGGCCGTTGGCGTGGGCGATGACGATGGGCCGCGTGCCGTCACCCACCCCGTCGAGGTGCGCCACCGTCATGCGCTCGCCGCCGAAATAGATCGGGTCGAAGCCCCAGGCGATCAGCGGGGCCTGCGCTGCGCCGCTGGCCTCGGCTTCGGCCGCAGCCGTGCTTGTCGGGGCGATCATCTCGGCGTCGATCTCGGCCAGCCGGGCCACCACCGCCGCCATGCTGCGCAGGCCGGGCCAAACCTTGCCGGCCGGGTCGCGCCGGTCAAACCAGCCCAGGTAGGGCCACTCCCACAGGCTGCCTTCCTTCAGGTGGCAGTGGCCCTCCACAAAGCCGGGCAGCAGCACTTTGTCGGCAAAGCGCTCGTCCAGCGTGTGGGGGCCCCAGGCCTGCAAACGCGCCAGATCACCCACCGCCAGGATGCGGCCGTCACGCACCGCCACATGGCTGGCGGTGGGCTGCGCCGGGTTCATCGTGTGGATGCGGCGGGCGCTGTAAACGGTGGTGGCGGTCATGGTGGGGGCAGGGAAAGGTGGCTGGCGGCGCGGCGTCGCGGATGAGAATTTTTGCGCCGGCCTGTCGAAACCGCTGCCGGTCGCGCGTCATTGTCATGGTGGGGCAGCCAGCCTCGCCATCCCCCTCAACCCTGCTGTAGTTGCCGTGAAATACCTGCTGATGATCTGTGCGAACGAAGCCGCCGAATCCGCCGCCACCGACGCCGACACCGCCGAGATGCTGGCCGCCTACGGGGCCTATGCCGGCGCCATGGCCCAGGCCGGCGTGATGGTGGGCGGTGAGCGCCTGCACCCCACCGAAATGGCCACCTCGGTGCGGGTGAAGGGCGGCAAGACCGAGGTGCTCAACGGCCCCTATGCCGATACCCGCGAGCAGCTGGGCGGCTACTTCATGATCGACGTGCCTGACCTCGACGCCGCGCTGCACTGGGCGGCGCGCTGCCCCA
>JBBQZM010000251.1:0-4790 GCA_038207685.1 Burkholderiales bacterium | reverse complement strand
GGAATACAGCACGTCGCGGATCGGCTCCAGCGTGGCGTAGGGAATGCAGATGTGCAGCGAACCCGTGATGTCGCCGATCTCCAGCGTGAAGCTGGTGGAAACCACGATTTCGCTGGGGGTGGCGATGGTGGCGAACTGGGGTTGCATTTCCGAACGCTGGTACGACAGCTCGATCGGGTACACGCCGCGCCAGGCCTTCTTGTATTCCTCGGCCACCACGTCCACCAGGCGGTTGATCACGCGCTGTTCGGTGGGTGAAAAGTCGCGGCCTTCGATGCGGGTGTGAAACTTGCCGCTGCCCCCAAAGAGGCTGTCGATCACGCCGAACAGCAAGGTGGGCTCGCACACCACCAGGCCGTTGCCGCGCAAGGGGCGGATGGCCATGATGTTGAAGTTGGTCGGCACCACCAGCTCGCGCAGAAAGGCGCTGTACTTGATGACCTTGGCGCCGCCGATCGAAACCTCGGGGCTCTTGCGGATCAGGTTGAACAGGCCGAGCCGGATGTTGCGGGCAAAGCGTTCGCCGATGACCTCCATCGTCGGCATGCGGCCGCGCACGATGCGTTCCTGGCTGGCCAGGTTGTAGTTGCGCACGCCCTCAGGCGACGCCTCCTCGGGTTCGATCTTCTGGCTCTCGCCGGTGATGCCCTGCAACAGCGCATCGACCTCGTCCTGCGACAGGATCTGCTGGTTCATACGCGGATTCCGTGATCCGAATCGTTGGCACGGCCAAGGCGCCGACAGGCGCCGAAGGCCAAGTCAAGCGGACGCCGCGGGACCGGCTTTGCCGGACCGCTGGCGTCGCCCCCCTGGGGGGGAGCGTCGAAGACGCTGCGGGGGGGGGTCATCACTGCACGATGAAGTTGGAGAAGTGCACGGCCGTCACCGGCAGCGCGGGTGCGCGCTTCTTCTTTCGCTTCTTGCCGGTTGTCGCCTCGCCGGCGTCGACCTCGATGGCCTCGTCCGGCGCCTCGAAGCCCAGCGGCCGCACCGCGGCATGCAGGATCGCCAGGGCCAGCTTGTCCTTGCCTTCGCGGCTGAGCAGCTCAGCGGCGGTCTTGTTCGACAACACCATCAGGATGTTGTTGCGGATCGCCGGCATGTAGAGCGCCAGCTGGTCGCCGGTCTTGCTGTTGTCGATCTGCAGCGTGACGCCGATCTGTGCGTAGCGCTCGTTCTCGCGGTCGGCCAGGTTGACGGTGAACGGGTCCAGCGGCAGGAACACCGGCGGATGTTTGCTATCGACCTGGGCATGCGGCGTGTCTTGTGCCTCGTCGCCCTCCGCGTCGGCCAGCGCCGCCTTCTGCTTCATCAGAAACACCGCCGCACCGCCGCCGGCCAGCGCCAGCAGCAGCACGGCGGCCAGCACGATGAGCAACAGCTTCTTCTTGCCGGCCTTGGGTGCGGCGGCGTCGGCAGGGGGTGTGGCAGCGGTGGCGGCAGACATCTTGTGGGCAACTCCAGGGCAGGCCGGCGAGCGGCAGGCGGGGCGGCTGCGCTGGCATGGTGCGCAGCTCCCCTTGGCGATCCATTATTCGGTTCGCCGGCCTGCGGCAAAGCCTTGAACAGCGGGGCAAAGCCCGCTGTATTGCGGCCTGCGACCGCCGCGCCCTGAAGCTCAGAAGCTGTCAGTGCGCCCGGTGGGCACGCTGGGCGCCCTCAGGGCCTCTCAGTTTCTCAGGCCACGAGATCGACCAGCCCGCGGCGCGCCATCGGCCGATGCGGCGCCGAGGCCGCCGCCAGCGCGTCGCCCGCCGTCGACCGCTCGCCGCTGCGTTGCGGCGGGGCTGGCGCGCCCTGGCCAGCGTCCTGCTGGCCCGGCGACTGCTGGAACACGCCGCCGCCGGCCAGCGTCAGGCCGGCGTCCTGCAGGGCGCTGGCCAGCGCCGGCAGCGAGGCCTCGATCACTTGCCGGGTGGCCGCCAGATCGGCCTGGAAGTCGACCCGGGCAGTCTGGCCGTCCAGCATGATCTGCACCGAGATCGGCCCCATCTCGGCTGGATTGAGCTGCAGCTGCGCCGACTGCACGCCGTCACGCGCGAACAGGCTGATCTGCGTGCCCAATGCCGGCGCGAACAAGGGGCTGTCCAGCGGCACCGGGATTTGCGCCTGGGCCGGCACATCGGCGGCGGCCGGTGCCGGCAGCGTGGCGGCGCCCGCCGGGCCGCTGAGCGTGAACGGCGCGGCCGTGTTGGCGACCTGGCCGATGGCCTCGGCGCCGCCCGGGTCGCGACCGGGTGAAGACGCGGCTTGTTCACGGCGCTCGAACGCTCCGGCCGCACCCGGCGTTCCGGCGGGCGTCGGCGGCGGCTCGGCATGCTGGGCCAGCGGCCGCAGGGCACTGTCGCCGCGGATCTTGCTGACGGCGGCGCGCTCGCCCGGGATGGCGGCAGCGGGTTCGTCCGAGTCGTCGCCGGCAATGCGGCGGTCGGCGGACGTTTCGACGCCCGCAGCGCGCTGGGCGAGGCTGGCTGACTGGACGGCGGTCGCCGCTGCCGCCAAGCCGGACTTGGCGGTGGCCTGGCCGCTGCCAGCGACCTCCGCCGGCAGCGTGTCGGTCGGCAGGCGGCCGGGCGCTGGCATGGCATCGGCGGCGATCGCGCCGACCTGCGCCGCGCCGGGCTGACCGGCCGGTGCCGCGGGATCGGTCGCCGGCGCAGCGGGTGTGCTGTGGTCAAGCGCGGACTGGGCGTCGTTGGCGGTGTCCGAGGGGGGCTGCAGCTGCAACCAGGCGGGCATTTCGGCCACACTCGGCGGCGCCGTGTCGGCAGCGCTGCCCGGCCGGCGGCTGGCCTCGTCCGCCGCATCGACGTTGGCCTCGTCTGCCGACTCGGCGCCGGCCCCCTGGGTGCCTGCGCTGGGTGGCGCCAGGGCCTGCGGCTGCGGCGTGGCCTGGCGCTGGGCCAGTTGCCGCTGTTGCGCCTGGCGCAGCTGACTTTGCTGCTGTATCAGCCGGGCAAAGCCGGTGTCGTCGGCGGTCGGCTGGTCGCGGCCCCGGGCCTCGCGGGCAGGGCTGGTGCTGGTGTCGGCGGAGGGCAGGGCGGTTGGCAGTGCGCTGAGCATGGGATGGCGGTCTCAGGGGGAAGTAGTGTTCTGGGCCAGGCGAGCGCGGCCAGTGGCGGCGGCGCGCTGGGCGGCTTCGTCGGTGCTGCGCTGATCGCGGCGCTCGGCCTGCAGCAGCCACTCGGCCTGGCGGCGTTGCATCAGCTTGCGCACCAGGGCCACCCGCTGCTCACGGGCCAGCAGCACACTGCGGGCTTGCTGCACCCGGTTGCCGAGTTGTTCGCTGTTGAGCTGCTGGTGATGGATGGCCTGGTCCAGCCGCTGGCCGAAGCCGCGGTGGCAGTGCAGCAGCTCGGGCGTGCCCGATTGGCGGAAGCGGGCCAGCCAGCGCTGGTCGAATTCGCCGCGGTAGTCGTGCAGTTGGCGGGCCTGGGCCTCGGCCTGCTGCACCATGGCCTCGGCCTGGCGCAGCACCTGGGCGGCGGTGTCGCGTGCGGCCTCGGCCTGTTGCAGCACCGATTGCAGCTGGGTCACGGCGGGTGGTGTCATCGTGGTTACTGGCGCTTGGCGTCTCAGCCGCCGGTCAAACGGGCCAGCATGCTCTGGCTTTGCGCCAGCGGCGCGGGATCATGCATGTCCTGCTGCAGCAAGGCGGTCAGCTGCGGCTGCAACTGCATCGCCAGATCGAGTTCGCTGTCATGGCCTTGCTGGTAGGCGCCCAGCTGGATCAGGTCGCGGGCCTTGCTGAGCTTGGCCAGCAGGCCGCGGGCGCGCCGCGCGGCCTCCACTTGCTCGCGTGTGGAGACATTGCCCATCACCCGCGAGATCGAGCGTTCGACATCGATCGCCGGGTAGTGGCCGGCCTCGGCCAGCTCACGCGACAGCACGATGTGGCCGTCGAGGATGCCGCGCGCGGCGTCGGCGATCGGGTCCTGCTGGTCGTCGCCCTCGCTCAGCACGGTGTAGATCGCGGTGATCGAGCCGACGCCGTTGAGACCGTTGCCCGAGCGCTCCACCAACTGTGGCAGCTTGGCAAAGCAGCTCGGCGGATAACCCTTGGTGGCCGGCGGCTCGCCGATGGCCAGGGCGATCTCGCGCTGCGCCATGGCGTAGCGCGTCAGGCTGTCCATCAGCAGCAGCACATGGCGGCCCTGGTCGCGAAAGTGTTCTGCCACCGCGGTGGCATAGGTGGCACCCTGCATGCGCACCAGCGGCGGCGCATCGGCCGGCGCGGCGACCACGACGCTGCGCGCCAGGCCGTCCGCGCCGAGGATGTCCTCGATGAATTCCTTGACCTCGCGGCCGCGTTCGCCGATCAGGCCGACGACGATGACGTCGGCTTCGGTATAGCGGGCCATCATGCCCAGCAGCACCGATTTGCCGACGCCGGTGCCGGCAAACAGCCCCAGGCGCTGGCCGCGGCCCACGGTGAGCAGCGCATTGATGGCGCGCACACCGGTGTCGAGCGGTTGGCGCACCGGGTCGCGGTCCATCGCGTTGATCGGCCGTCGGGTCATCGGCTGGTTGCGCACATGCTGCAGCGGGCCCAGCTTGTCCATCGGCACGCCATGGGCGTCGACCACCCGGCCCAGCAGGCCGTCACCCATCGCCAGGTGCAGGCCGCGGTCTTCGCTGCGCCGCCACAGCGCGTTGTCGCGGCCCAGCAGCGGCGGCGCATGCTGGATGGCACGCGGACTGACCTGCGCGCCGCTGGACAGGCCGTGCAGCTCGCCGGTAGGCATCAGGAAGGCGCGGTCGCCATTGAAGCCCACCACCTCGGCCAGCAC
>JBBQZM010000250.1:0-4814 GCA_038207685.1 Burkholderiales bacterium | reverse complement strand
GATGGCCGCCTGGGCGCAGGCAAGGGCCAGTGCGGCGACCACGCGGTCCTGGTCAGCCTCGCTCAGGTCAGCGCTCATCGGCAGGCTGAGCACGCGCTGCGCCGCGCGGATGCTGTGCGGGTTGCAGTCAGGGCAGCAGCCGGCGGCATAGGCTGGCTGGTGGTGCAGCGGCTTGGGGTAGTGCACGGCACTGGGGATGCCCGCCGCCTGCAGCGCGGCCTGCACAGCGGCGCGGTTATCGACCATCACCGTGTACTGGGCCCAGACACAATCGCGGTCGGGCCGCACGGCCAGCAACTGCACCGGCGCCCCGCTGGCTTGAATCAAGTGGCCATAACGCTCGCCCAGCGCCAGCCGGCGCGCTATCTCCCAGTCGAAGCGCGGCAGCTTGGCCAGCACGATGGCGCACTGCAGCGTGTCCATGCGACCGCCGACGCCAACGCGGGTATGGTGGTAGCGCCCGCTCTGGCCATGCACGCGGATTTCGCGCGCCGCCTGGGCGATAGCCGCGTCGCTGGTAAACAGCGCGCCGCCGTCGCCGTAACAGCCCAGCGGCTTGCTGGGAAAGAAGCTGGTGCAGGCGATGGTGCTGAGGTTGCAACTCTTGCGGGCCGGCCCGCTGCCGGGCCGTCCCAAGGCGGGCCCGCCGCCTTGGGGGGCAGCCCTTGACCCCAAGGGCGTGGGGGCAGCCCAGTAACTGGCACCGAAGCTCTGCGCCGCATCCTCGATCACCACCAGGCCATGGCGCTCGGCGATGGTATTGATGGTTTCCATGTCGGCCACCTGGCCGTACAGGCTGACCGGCATGATGGCGCGGGTGCGCGGCGTGATGCGGGCCTCGATCAGCGAGGCGTCGATGTTGCAGGTGTCCGGCTCGATGTCGACGTACACCGGCACACCGCCCAGCAGCACGATGACTTCGGCAGTGGCGGCAAAGGTGAAGGGCGTGGTGATGACTTCGTCGCCGGGCTTCAAGTCGATGGCCATCAGCGCGATCAGCAGCGCCTCGGTACCGCTGGCCACCGCCACGCAATGCGACGCGCCGCAGGCCTCGGCCAGCGCCGCTTCCATGGCCTTGACCTCGGGGCCCATGATGTACTGGCCATGGTCCAGCACACGCTGGATGCCGGCGTCGATGTCGGCCTTCAGCACCTGGTACTGGGTCTTCAGATCGGTGAATTGCATGGGCATCAATCCGGCAGCAGGCGCAGGGTGTCGCCGCTCAGACCATAACGCTCGCCGGTGGCCTGGCAGGTGGCTTCGGCCTCGCCGGAGGAAGGCAGCGCCAGCCGCTCACCATGCCGGCTGACCCAGCCGATGCGGCGCGCCGGCACGCCCACCATCAGCGCAAACGCCGGCACATCACGGCTGACCACTGCGCCGGCGCCAACAAAGGCGTGCTCACCGATGGTCACACCACAGACGATGGTGCAGTTGGCGCCCAGTGTGGCGCCCCACTTCACCAACGTGCGCCGGTACTCGCCCTTGCGCACCACCGCCGCACGCGGGTTGTGCACATTGGTGAAGACCATGCTGGGGCCGCAGAACACGTCGTCTTCCAGCGTCACCGCGTCATACACCGACACGTTGTTCTGGATCTTGACGTTGTTGCCGATGCGCACGTCATTGCCAACATAGACACCTTGGCCAAACGAGCAATGCGCACCGATGCGCGCGCCGGCACTGATGTGCGCAAAGTGCCAGACCCGGCAGCCTTCGCCCAGTTGCGCGCCGTCATCAACGATGGCGGAAGGGTGGATCGTGGTGCCGGCCATCGCTCAGTACTCTAGAGGCAGGTTGATCCGCGTGCCGTCGCGCGCCGAGCGGTACATCGCGATCAGCAGTTCCAGGCTCTTCAGGCCCTCGCGGCCGTCGGTCTCGGGTTCACACTCGCCGCGCAGCGTGCGGATCACGTTGTCGTAGTACAGCGGATGGCCCAGGCCGTAGACCGAGCTGGTCTGGTAGCTGGCATCGTGCAGCCCGGCATCCATCGCATGCGGCTGGGCAAATTCCCAATGCTCGATGTGGTTGACGGCCACGCCGCCCACCCGCACCGTGCCGTGTTCGCCCAGGATGGTGATCGAGCCTTCGTAGTTCTTCGGATGCGCCAGCATGGTGACGTTGACCGAGCCCATCGCGCCGTTGCGCCATTTCAGCGCAGCCACGCCGGTGTCTTCCACCTCGATGTCGCGCGCCAGTGTGCCGGTGTAGGCCATCACGCTCTCCACCGGGCCGATCAACCAGTCGAGCAGGTCGACATAGTGGCTGGCCTGGTTCATGAACGCGCCGCCGTCAAATTCCCAGGTACCGCGCCAGGCGGCCGAATCGTAATAACTCTGCGGCCGGCTCCAGAACACATTCACCGTGACCATGTAGATGCGGCCGAAGCGGCCCGCATTGATCGCCTCGCGCAGCAGTTGCAGCGTGCGGTTGCGGCGGTTCTGCTTGACCACAAACAAGCGCACACGGGCAGCGTCGCAGGCCTTGACCATGGCCAGGCCGTCGGCCCAGCGGGTGGCCATCGGCTTTTCGGTCATCACATGTTGGCCGGCTTCGGCAGCGGCGATCGCCTGGCGCGCATGCAGGCCACTGGGCGTGGCCAGCACCACGCAGTCGGCGCTGGCCTCGGCCAGCATCTGCGCATAACTCGCAAAGCCCGGCACGCCGGTGCGGGCGGTGGCCACGGCCAGGGCCGCAGGGTCGCTGTCGCACACCGCCACCAGTTCGGCACGCTCGGCATGGCGGGTGATCGACTCGAAGTGGTTAGAGGCAATGCGGCCGCAGCCGGCCAGCGCAAAACGCAGCTTGCGATCGGTGATGGCGGGGTGCTGCAGGTGCATGGACAGGGGGCGCAGCGAGGGCTCGCCGCAAGAGCTGACCGGTCGGTCAGGGTGGCTGAATTATCACGCAGCGCCTTGGCGCGCCCGGGCGCTTGCGGCGCCAGCGCCGCCCCTGCCTACAATTTGCGGTTTTCCCCGAGCCGCCTGCCCCGCGCCGCGCCATGAGCACCGAACAGCCCAACGTTTCGACCGACGACGACAACAAGCTCACCACCGAGCGGCGCGAAAAGCTGGCCGTGCTGCGCGCGCAGGCCAAGGCGGCGGGCGTGGCGGTGTTTCCCAATGACTTCAAGCCCAGCCACCAGGCGTCTGACCTGCAGCAACGCTATGGCGCGCTGGAGAACGAGGCGCTGGAGCCGATGGGCGTGCAGGTGGTGGTGGCCGGCCGCATGATGCTCAAGCGCGTCATGGGCAAGGCGAGTTTTGCCACGCTGCAGGATGGCTCGTTCGGCCCGGCCGGCAGCGAAAACCACGGCCGCATCCAACTCTTCGTCAGCCGTGATGCCCTGGGCGAGGCCGCCTACGATGAATTCAAGCGCGGTGACCTGGGCGACATCCTGGGCGCTGAGGGTGTCTTGTTCAAGACCCGCACCGGCGAGCTATCGGTCAGGGTCAGCCAACTGCGCCTGCTGACCAAGAGCCTGCGGCCGCTGCCCGACAAGTTTCACGGCATGGCCGACCAGGAGCAGAAATACCGCCAGCGTTATGTCGACCTGATCACCGACGAGCAGGCGCGGCTGCGCTTCATGGCGCGCAGCAAGGCGGTGAGCTCGATCCGCGGCTTCATGGTCGAGCACGGTTTTCTTGAGGTCGAGACGCCGATGCTGCACCCCATCCCGGGCGGCGCCAATGCCAAGCCCTTTGTCACCCACCACAACGCGCTCGACCAGCAGATGTTCCTGCGCATCGCGCCCGAGCTTTACTTGAAGCGCTTGCTGGTCGGCGGCTTCGAGCGCGTGTTCGAGATCAACCGCAGCTACCGCAATGAGGGCATCAGCGTCCGCCACAACCCTGAGTTCACGATGATGGAGTTCTACGCGGCCTACTGGACGCACCATGATCTGATGGACTTCACCGAGAACGTGCTGCGCCATGCGGCGATTGCCGCCACCGGCACGGCCGCCATCCACTACGCCGGCAAGCCCGTGGCGCTCGACCAGCCCTTTGCACGCCTGTCAGTGCGCGAGTCGCTGGTGGTTTTTGCCGGGCTGAGCGAGGCCGAATCGACCGACGCCCAGGTGCTGCATGCCAAGTTGCGCGCGCAGGGCCAGGAGCCGCCGGCGCACTGGAAGCTGCCCGAGCTGCAGTTCGGCCTGTTCGAGGCGGTGGTCGAGTCGCAACTCTGGCAGCCCACCTTCATCATCGACTACCCCGTCGAGGTCAGCCCGCTGGCGCGTGCCAGCGACGCCAACCCGGCCATCACCGAGCGCTTTGAGCTGTTCATCACCGGCCGCGAGTACGCCAACGGCTTCTCCGAGCTGAACGACGCCGAAGACCAGGCGGCGCGCTTCCAGGCCCAGGTGGCCAACAAGGACGCTGGCGACGAGGAGGCGATGTACTACGACGCCGACTTCATCCGCGCACTGGAGTACGGCATGCCGCCGGCCGGCGGCTGCGGCATCGGCATCGATAGGCTGATGATGCTGATCACCGACAGCCCCAGCATCCGCGACGTGATCCTGTTCCCGGCGCTGCGCCACGAGGCTTGAGATGTTGCCCCCGGCTTCGGCCGACCGAAGCCACTCCCCGAGGGGGCCGAGCCCGGACGAAGAACAGTCCCTGCGGACTGTTTTTCGCCTGCGAGGGCCTGCCAGCATGCAAGCCGGCAGGCGCTCAGGCCAGCGCAGCCTTGCCAACAAATCTATAGTTTGATCACCCGCCGATGACGCCATCGCCATTTGAAGCCGGACTGCTCGCGCTGGAGCGGCTGCGGGGCGAGATCGACGACGCGGTGCTCGATGTGGCGCTGGCCGC
>JBBQZM010000249.1:0-4825 GCA_038207685.1 Burkholderiales bacterium | reverse complement strand
CAGAGTGCAAGCGGTGCTGACAGCCCGGCCCCACTTCATTCAACCAGCCCGTAATTCATTGCGTCCAGCCGCCAGGTCAGGCCGTGTAACGGTCGCCAAATGCCCGCAGACAGAACGGAAATACTTCATGCAATTGCCCTGACGTGGTAGCCAGCTGCTCGCCATTGCTGAATCCTGCCCAAGTAGGCGGTCCCAGCGAGGGTCGTCTCGAACGCGAAACTCTTACTCATGCGGACGCAGTCGTCGATCTCCGCCAACATGAGTCGGCCGGCCTTGAACGCCGCAGCCTCAGGCGCAAAAGGAGACAACCCCGCAGCAATCAGGTCTGCGTTGATGAAGTGCTTGCATTGCGCTTCTTGCGGCAAAAACGAACGGGCAAAAGTCGTCTTCCCGGCTCCGTTTGGCCCGGCGATGATGATGATTTTTTTTCTCATGGGGCGGCTTGCTTGTCGACTTGCCTCAGCAACCGGTAATGCGTCCAGCTCAATTCGCGACGCAGTGCGTCGCGAATCGGGAACGCCAGGTAGAACCCCCGCATGTGTCGCAAATTGGTCGCGTCAAACCCGCGCCCAAACTCCACCGACAAAGCCTGCCCCAACTGCGTCAGCAAGCGCTGCCCATACGCCGCCCGCTGCGCCCCGCCTTGCTCAAACTCCACGATGTGCTGACCAATGTGCGCGCAGGGTGCGCGCGGCGGTGAACACATCGGCGGTGACGATGCCGTCAAGCAGTCGGGCGAATTCGCCGTCGGACAGGTGCACGCGGTTGAGCGCCTCGAACTTCTCGCGGAAGTTGCGCTCAAGCGCGACACGGTCTCTGATATCGGCGCGGTATTCGTACTTGAGGTTTTGGAGCTTGCCGATGAAACCGTATTCGACGTGCTCTTCCCTGACGACGTGACTGGTCGCGCCTGACGGCAGGTCGTAGGTAGTCTTGGATGAGGGCATCGCGCAGCGAAGGATGTTGTCGATAGATTGTGACTGCCCGTGCGGGGCTGGACATCACACCGCTTGCCCGAGAAACGTCCCCGCGCTGCAAGGAAGAAGGCGCGAAGCATCGATGGTTCAAGCTTCAGTGGCGGGCAAGTGCGACGGCCAAGCGCTGGGCTTGCCTGCGGGCGCCAACTTGGGGTTGCCTGCCTCCGCGCTGGTTGCTGACGCGCAAGCAAGGCCGAGTGAGGAGCGCGTAACCTGCCCGTGGCAACCGACTCTTCATGACCGGCTGGAGCCCGCTGGGAGTCACCGACCGCACAGGCATCCTGGCCACGGGATGTCTATCGGCACCCAGTCGTTGCCAAGTGGTGCGCCGAGGTGTGCCCAACTGCAGTCTTCAACCGAACCTAAGTCGTTGATTTATATGACTTTGCGGGGGTAGTGAGTAAAGCTCAGGCCTGGTCCGACACTCGGGTCTGCCGGGTGCTCGGCTGCTCACCCAGCCCGTGCAGGTGCTCGGCTTCGGCCCACTGCTCGATCTGCAGCCGGTCGTCCAGCCAGCGCAGGCGGTTGATGCCGGTGTTCGGGATGTCGCACTCACGCGGACCATGCAGCGGCAGCGCGTGCGCGCTGCGCCACAGCATGTCGAGCACACCGCCATGGGTGACCACCACCACCCGCTTGCCGGCATGCACCGCCAGCAAGGCCTGCAGCGCCTGCATCACACGGGCATGGAAAGCCCGGTTGCTCTCGCCGCCCTGGGGCAGCGCGTAGTCGGCCTCATGGCGCACCCAGCGGTCCCACAACGCGCCATGGCGGCTGCGAATGGTCGGCACGTCCAGCCCTTCGAGCACGCCAAAGCCCTGCTCGCGCCACAGCGGCTGCGTCTCGCTCAGCGCCAGCGGCCGGCCGCGCAACAGCGGCTCGGCGGTGGCCCGGGCGCGCTGCAGGTCGCTGCAGACCAGCACGTCGATCACCTCGCCGGCCAGCCGCTGGCACAGCCGCTCGGCCTGATCCAAGCCGACGGCGTTCAAGGGCACATCGATCTGGCCCTGAAAGCGGTGCTGGCGGTTCCAGTCGGTTTCGCCATGGCGGATGACAAGCAGCTCGGTCATGCGTTGCATTGTCGCCGCGCGGTATGTCGGGAACGTGTCAGAGACGTGTCAGAGACGTGTCGGGGACGTGACCCAGAGCCCCGCTACACCGCCGCCAGCGCCTGCTCCAGATCGGCGCGCAGATCGTCGATGTGCTCGATGCCCACGCACAGCCGCACCATGTCCTCGCCCACGCCCGAAGTCACGAGCTCAGCGGGCGAGAGCTGGCGGTGGGTGGTTGAGGCCGGGTGCGTGGCCAGGCTCTTGCAATCGCCGATGTTGACCAGCCGGGTGAACAGCTGCAGCGCGTCGAGGAAGCGTGCGCCGGCAGCGCGGCCGTCGCTGTCATTGGCCTGGGCCTTGACGCCGAAGGTCAGCAGGCCCGAGGCGCGGCCGCCCATCTGGCGCTGCACCAGGCCATGGTCGGCATGCTCGGGCAGGCCGGCATAGTTGACCCAGCCTACCTTGGCATGCTGGCGCAGGTGGCGGGCCACGGCCAGGGTGTTGTCGCAGATGCGGTCCATGCGCAGCGCCAGCGTCTCGATGCCCTGCAGGATCAAGAACGCGTTGAACGGCGACAGCGCCGCACCCATGTTGCGCAGCGGCACCACGCGGGCACGGCCGATGTAGGCCGCCGCGCCCAGCGCCTGGGTGTAGACCACGCCGTGGTAGCTGACGTCGGGCTCGTTGAGCCGCTTGAAGCGCTCGGCGTGCTGCGCCCAGGGGAATTTGCCGCTGTCGACGATGGCGCCGCCGATGGTCGTGCCGTGGCCGCCCAGGTACTTGGTCAGGCTGTGCACGATGATGTCGGCGCCGTGTTCGAAAGGCCGGCACAGGTAGGGGCTGGGCACGGTGTTGTCGACGATCAGCGGCACGCCGTGGCGGTGGGCGATCTCTGCGATGGCCGCGATGTCGGTGACATTGCCCTGCGGATTGCCCAGACTCTCGACAAACACCGCCTTGGTGCGGGCGTCGATCAACGGCTCGAAGCTGGCCGGGTTGCGGTAATCGGCAAAGCGGGTGGTGATGCCGTACTGCGGCAGCGTATGGGCAAACAGGTTGTAGGTACCGCCGTACAGCGCGCTGCTGCTGACGATGTTGTCGCCGGCCTCGGTTATGGTCTGGACCGCATAGGTCACCGCGGCCTGGCCCGAGGCCAGCGCCAGCGCGGCGATGCCACCCTCCAGCGCCGCCAGCCGCTCCTCCAGCACCGCATTGGTCGGGTTCATGATGCGGCTGTAGATGTTGCCGGGCACCTTGAGGTCAAACAGGTCGGCGCCATGCTGGGCACTGTCGAAGGAGAAGGCGGCGGTCTGGTAGATCGGCACTGCCACCGCGTGGGTGGTGGGCTCGGGCGTGTAGCCGGCATGCACCGATTGGGTCTCGAAGCGCCATTGGCTGGTGTCGCGGGTCATGAGTAATCTCCTGGTTTCGGATGTGGGCGGGGTAGGCAGCCTGCTAGCGGCCGCCGCGCGGCGGCGACGCGCGCGAGTCTGGCGCAAGCGCTGGCCGGAACCGTGTGCGATGCCGCGGTACCGGCAGGGCTATACCCCCTCATTCTCGGGGGAAACCCGGCCATGGGGCGGTCAGAGGTCTAAAGTGGGGGGCTTGACCAGCCCACGACCATGACATCGACCTGCCACCCCTGCCCGCACCCTGCTGCCCCGCTGCGGCGGCGCTGGCTGACGGCCCTGGGGTTGGCCCTGGGGTCGGCACTCGTGATCGTCGCCGCACCTGCCGCGCAAGCCCAGGTGCCCGCGCTCGACAGCCAGCTGGCCGACAGCCTGGCCGACTTGCCAGCGCCGCTGGTGATGCCGCGGCCGCCGATGAGCACCGTGGTGCCGGCCCAGGTGCAGCGCTGGCGCACCGAGGCGCTGGCGCTGGAGCATGGCGAAAACGGCCTGCCGCGTGACCCGGCGCGCGCTGCCACCCTGTACTGCCAGGCGGCGCGCTACGGTGACGCCGAGGCGCAATTCAGTCTGGCCTGGATGCTGACCAACGGGCGCGGCATCGAGCGCGACGATGCGCAGGCGGCGCACCTGTTCCTGGCCGCCGCCGAGCAGGGCATGCCGCAGGCGCAGCGCATGGTGGCGTCGATGGGCACACCCCGCGGCGATCCGCCGGCTTGCCTGAGCCCGGTAGAGGTGGAAGCGCCGGCGCAGTTGGTCGCGGCGGCCCCGCAGCGGAACCGGCCGGCCGCACCGCCACCTGAGCCGCCGTTGCCGGCCAACGCGCCGGCGCCGATCGTCAACTTCGTCAAGCTGGTGGCGCCCGATTTTCAGCTGGCGCCGCAGCTGGTGCTGGCCATCATCAACACCGAGAGCAATTTCAATCCGAATGCGGTGTCGCCGAAGAACGCGCAAGGGCTGATGCAACTGATCCCTGACACCGCGGCGCGTTTCAAGGTGCGCAACATCATGGACCCGGCGCAGAACATCCGCGGCGGCATGGCCTACCTGCGCTGGCTGATGGCCTATTTCGAGGGCAATGTGACGCTGGTGGCGGCCGCCTACAACGCCGGCGAAGGCGCGGTCGAGCGCTACCGCGGCGTGCCGCCTTATGCCGAGACGCGTGATTACGTTCGCCGCATCCTGTCCCAGGTGAACCAGGTCATCCACCCCTTCGACGCCAGCATCACCCAGCCGTCGGACAAGATGCCGCTGATGCGCATAGGCGGCCTGCCGCTGCCGCGCCGCTGAGCCCGGACCGAACGTGCCCCTGCGGGCACGTGAGTGCCTGGCGAAGGCTCTGCCGGCATGCAGGCCGGCAAGCTCCTGAGCCCGCCACCCGCGATCACCC
>JBBQZM010000248.1:0-4877 GCA_038207685.1 Burkholderiales bacterium | reverse complement strand
TGCGGCTCACGAAACCCTCACTGCGCACTTCCATGCCAATGCCCACATCCAGGCGCGCCACCACCACGTTGTCGGCAGGGTGCAGCCGGATTACCGGACCGTTGATGCGCTTGGCGGACGGATCGATCGTTGATGGGTTCGACATGGATTCGGGTGCTCGCGTAACGTTGTGGATGGATGCGGATATGCGCCGGGAACTGTTTTCTTCAGGCGGCCCGACACAAGCGATTCTGGTTTTCCGCAGCGATTCAACAAAGCACCGAAGCCTAGCTTCAGTCGACAGAAAAATTGTGTTCTGCCCATTGGCAAGGGCTTGAACGAAAGCCGTCGAAAGAAGGTTCAGAAAGCTCGAGAAGATGGATTTTCTATATTCAGAAGCGACCTGTTCGCTATTCTTCTTTTTGCGCGCGAATCCGACAATCCGCCACTTCAACGCGCCACCGGCGCTGCCATTTGAAGGGAAACAGCTTGCCGAAGATTCATTCTGTCGAGTTCTGCGCCGTCACCCTGCCACTCGACCGGCCCACCTCGTTCTCGAACCGCACCGTCACGGACCGCCACTACGGGTTGGTCAAGATCCGCTCATCCGAGGGCGTCGAGGGTATCGGCTTTTGCTACGTCGGCAGTGCTGGCGGCGGCATTTTCTCGGCGGCAGTCGAACAACTGCTTGCGCCCTTGCTGATCGGCCAGGAGTCTCTCGCCATCGAAGGCCTGTGGCAGAAGATGTACCAGGAGTCGTTGCTGCAGGGGCGCAGCGGCACGGTGATGCGCGCACTGAGTGCGCTCGATACGGCGTTGTGGGACATGAACGCACACGCCAGCGGTCTGCCGCTGCACAAATACCTGGGCGCCGTCGAGCTCGAATCGGTGCCTGCCTACGCAAGTGGTGGCTACTACCTCGACGGCAAGACGCCGCAGATGCTGGGCGAAGAGATGGCGAGTTTTGTCGCCAAGGGCTTCAAGGCAGTGAAGATGAAGACTGGCCGGCTCTCGCCGCATGGCGAAGAACAGCGCGTGAAGGCGGCGCGCGAGGCCATCGGCCCTGACGTCGAACTGATGCTCGACTGCAACAACGGCTGGACCGATACCACCCAGGCGATGCGCTACATCTCGCGCTTCGAGGCCTACGACCCGTATTTCATCGAAGAGCCGTTTGGCCCCGACGACATCGACAGCCACGCCAAGCTGGCCAAGCTGACCCGCATTCCGGTCGCCACCGGCGAGATCGGCTACGGCCGCTGGTACCACAAGGAGTTGCTCGACAAGGGCGCGGCGTCGATCCTGCAGAGCGACGCGCTGGTCTGCGGCGGCATCACCGAATGGAAGCGCATCGCCGCCACCGCAGCGAGTTACGGCGTGGTGATGTGCCCGCACTGGTTTCACGACGTGCACGCGCCGCTGGCCGCCGCCACCCCGAACGCCCGCTATGTCGAGTTTTTCTGGGACGACCAGGTGCTGAACTTCCGTCGCCTGATTGACCGCCAACTCGACCACCAGAACGGCCGCGTGGTGCTGCATCAGACGCCGGGTCTGGGCTTTGGTTTTGACGACAAGGTGGTGCAGCAGTACGCACGCTGGGCGAGCGTGCCCGCTTGAATCGAATAGCAACCCTCCACCACAGATCAACGATGCCCACCGACCGCAAGCCAAAACCCGACACCCTGCCCGTTCACCCTGCCGTCGACAACAGCGGCATGGCCAAAGGCCTGACCAACTACGGTGACCGCGGCTTCTCGCTGTTCCTGCGCAAGGCCTTCATCAAGGGCGCGGGTTACACCGACACGGTGCTCGACAAGCCGGTGATTGGCATCACCAACACCGGCAGCGCCTACAACCCCTGCCACGGCAACATGCCGCAGCTGATGGAGGCGGTCAAGCGCGGCATCATGCTGGCCGGCGGCCTGCCGATGGACTTTCCGACGATCTCGATCCACGAGAGCTTTGCGCAGCCCACCAGCATGCTGACGCGCAACCTGATGTCGATGGACACCGAGGAGATGATCGGCGGCCAGCCGATGGATGCGGTGGTGCTGATCGGGGGCTGCGACAAGACCGTGCCGGCGCAGCTGATGGGTGCCGCGTCGGCGGGCATCCCGGCAATCCAGCTGGTCACCGGCTCGATGCTGACTGGCTCACACCGCGGCGAGCGGGTTGGCGCCTGCACCGATTGCCGGCGCTACTGGGGGCGTTTTCGTGCCGGCGAGATTGACGGCGAAGAGATCGCCGCGGTCAACAACCAGCTGGTGGCCAGCGTCGGCACCTGCTCGGTGATGGGTACCGCCAGCACCATGGCCTGCATCGCCGAGGCGCTGGGCATGACGGTGCCGGGTGGCGCCTCACCGCCGGCGGTCACCGCCGACCGCATCCGCATCGCCGAGCAAACCGGTGCGGTGGCAGTGCAGATGGCTCGCCAGCGGCTGACGATCGACCAGGTGCTGACCGCCAAGGCCTTCGAGAACGCGATGCGGGTGCTGCTGGCCATCGGCGGCTCGACCAACGGCATCATCCACCTGACGGCGATCGCCGGGCGTTTGGGCTTCGAAGTCGATCTGCAGGCGCTGGACCAGATGGGCCGCACCACGCCGGTACTGCTCGACCTCAAGCCCTCGGGCCAGCACTACATGGAGGATTTCCACCATGCCGGCGGCATGGCCACGCTGCTGCGTGAACTCAAGCCGCTGCTGCACCTGGACGCGATGACCGTCACCGGCCGCACGCTGGGCGAGGAGATGGCCGAGCACCCGGCGCCCTTCCCGCAGCAGGTGGTGCGTCCGGCCAGCCATCCGATCTACCCGCAGGGCGGCATCGCGGTGCTGCGCGGCAATCTGGCGCCGGATGGCGCGATCATCAAGCAGTCGGCCGCCGATGCGCGGCTGATGGAACACGTTGGCCGCGCCGTGGTGTTCGAGCACCTGCAGGACATGGCCGAACGCATCGATGCCGACGATCTGGATGTGCACCGCGACGACATCCTCGTGCTGAAGAACATCGGCCCCAAAGGCGCACCCGGCATGCCCGAAGCCGGCTACATTCCGATCCCGCGCAAGCTGGCGCGCCAGGGGGTGAAGGACATGCTGCGCATTTCCGACGGCCGCATGAGTGGCACCGCCTTCGGCACCATCGTGCTGCATGTTTGCCCCGAATCCGCCATCGGCGGGCCGCTGGGCCTGGTGCAGAACGGCGACCGCATCCGCTTGTCGGTGGCCGAACGGGCGCTGGCTTTGCTGGTCAGCGATGAAGAGCTCGCACGGCGGCGAGCGGCGCAGCCGGTGGTCGAGCCGACAGCGCCGCGCGGCTACCGCAAGCTCTACCTGCAAAGCGTGCTGCAGGCCGGCGAAGGCGTGGATTTCGACTTCCTGCGCGCGGTCGCCATGCATGGCAAGCTGCCCTCGTCAGACACCTGAGCGGCCGGCATGTCTCAGGTGGGACATCGCTTCAGCAGCGCACGATGTCAGCATGCAAACCTTATTGAAACGCCACACCGCCCCAGCCCGAGACTTTGTAATGCCCCTGCCCGATGGCCTGATCGTTGTTGCCAAACGCGAATGCCCGACCTGCGTCCTGGTCGAACCGCTGCTGCATGAACTGGCCCAGGCCGGCACGCCGCTGACCGTCTATGTGCAGGACGACCCGGCCTATGCCGCCGGCCTGCCGGGCCAGGTGTTCGACCAGACACTGGAGCAATCCTTTCGTCTGAACATCGAGTTTGTGCCCACGCTGATCCGCGTGCAGGACGGCCGCGAAGTGGCGCGCACCTACGGCTGGCACCGCGGTGACTGGCAACAACTCACCGGTGTGGCAACGCTGGGTGCATCGCTGCCCGAAATCCGCCCGGGCTGCGGCTCGATGACGCTGGATCCCGGTGTGGCCGAAGAACTGGTGGTGCGCTTTGGCGACACCGGCCTGGCCTCACGCCAGGTGTCGCTGGGCGACGCCGAGGATGCGATCGAGGCCTGCTACGACCGCGGCTGGACCGACGGCCTGCCGGTCGTGCCGCCCACTGCGGCTCGCGTGCTGCGCATGCTGCAAGGCACCACCCGTCGGCCCGACGAGGTGCTGGGCCTGGTGCCGCCTGACCTTGAATCCTGCACCGTCGAGAAGGTGGCCATCAATGCGGTGATGGCCGGCTGCAAGCCCGAGTACATGCCCATCGTGCTGGCCGCGGTGGAAGCCGCGCTGATCGACGAATTCGGCATGCACGGCATCTTGTGCACCACCATGTTCTGCGGCCCGCTGGTCATCGTCAACGGGCCGATGGGCCGCCGCGTCGGCGTCAATTCGGGCGTCAACGCACTGGGCCAGGGCCACCGCGCCAATGCCAGCATTGGCCGCGCGCTGCAGCTGGTGATCCGCAACGTCGGCGGCGGCCGCCCCGGCGAGGTCGACCGCGCCACGCTGGGCACGCCCGGCAAGTACAGCTTCTGCTTTGCCGAGGCCGAAGACCCGGCCTGGGAGTCACTGGCGGTCGAGCGCGGCTTTGCCCCTGAAGCCTCCACCGTCACGCTGTTCGCCGGCGAGGGCGTGCAAGGCGTGGTCGATCAGAAATCGCGCACACCCGAATCACTGGCCAAGAGCTTTGCCTTGTGCCTGCGCGCGGTCGACCATCCCAAACTGGCGATGGCCGGCGATGCGGTGCTGGTGGTCTCGCCCGACCACTGCCGGGTGTTCCTCGAGGCCGGCTGGTCGAAGGCGCGGCTGCGCGAAGAACTCGACCGCTTGCTGCTGCTGCCCGGCGACGAGATGGTGGTCGGCGCCGGCGGCATCGCCGAAGGTGTGCCCGCCTCACTGGCGGGCAAACCAGTACCCAAGTTCCGCCCCGGCGGCCTGCTGATCGTGCGTGCCGGCGGCGGCGCCGGCCTGTTCTCGGCGATCATCGC
>JBBQZM010000247.1:0-4902 GCA_038207685.1 Burkholderiales bacterium | reverse complement strand
CCGAAGATCAGCGACAAGCCGGCGGCCACCAGGAACAGCGACGACGCGCCGGCCAGACCGTTGAGCAATTGGACAAGAAAGGCGTTCAGCGTCATGGGCGCAGGCCGGGTGGCGGGCCGTCGGAGGCAACTTCAAGTGGAGGGGCACCGACGCCGCAAATCAAGCGGCCGCCGCGGAACCGGCTTAGCCGGGCCGCTGGCGGCGCCCCCTGGTGGGAGGCGCCGCAGGCGCTTCGGGGGGGGTCAATCGTTCGCGCGGAGCTTCTTCACCTCGGCATCGCTGGGCTGGTACTTGGCGCCATCAAGGTAGACATAGTCGACCATCACGCCCTTGCCCTTCTCGAGCTTGGTCTTGCCGACAAAGGCGCCCATCGTGCTTTGGTGGTCCTGCGCGCGGTAAGTGGCCTTGCCAAACGGCGTCATCACCTCCAGGCCGCGGAAGGCGGTGATCAGCTTCTCGGTGTCAGTGCTCTTGGCCTTGGTGATGCCGGCGGCCAGCGACTTGATCGCCGCGTAGCCCACCACCGAACCCAGCCGCGGGTAGTCCTTGTACTTGCCGTGGTAGGCCAGGAAGAAGGCCTTGTGTTCGGGCGTCTGGATGCCGTACCAGGGGTAGCCGGTGACGATCCAGCCTTCGGGCGCCTCGTCCTTCAGCGGATCCAGGTACTCGGGCTCACCGGTCAGCATGCTGACCACCGCGCGGCCCTGGAACAGGCCGCGGGTATTGCCCTCGCGCACAAACTTGGCGAGGTCGGCGCCGAACAGCACGTTGAAGATGGCGTCGGGCTTGGCATCAGCCAGCGCCTGCACCACGCTGCCGGCATCGAGCTTGCCCAGCGGCGGCGCCTGCTCACCCACAAACTCCACGTCGGGCTGCGCCGCCTTGAGCAGCGCCTTGAAGGTGGCTACCGACGATTGACCGTACTCGTAGTTGGGGTAGACCACCGCCCAGCGCTTCTTCTTCAGCCTGGCCGCCTCGGGCACCAGCATCGCGCTCTGCATGTAGGTGCTGGGGCGCAGCCTGAAGGTATAGCGGTTGCCACTGCCCCAGACGATCTTGTCGGTCAGCGGCTCGCTGGCCAGGTAGAAGAACTTCTTCTGTTTGGCAAAGTCGGTCAGCGCCAGGCCGATGTGCGACAAGAAGGCGCCGGTCAGCACGTCCACTTGTTCACGTGACACCAGTTCCTCGGCAGCCCGCACTGCGTCGCCAGGGTTGGCGTTGTCGTCGCGGGTGATCAGCTCAACCTTCTTGCCCAGCAAGCCACCGGCGGCGTTGATCTCTTCTACGGCCAGCTCCATGCCCTTCTTGTAGGGCTCCAGGAAAGCAGGCTGGGCCTTGTAGCTGTTGACTTCACCGATCTTGATCGTGCCTTGAGCATGGGCCGGCGCGACGGCGAAGCCGGCGAGAGAGGCGATGGCGGCGGCAACAACGATGTTTCTGCGGATCATGGAGTCGTCCTCGTGTGGAAGGTAAGTAGTGAACGATAAACGGCCAGCGGCGCCCGGCGCTTCAGCGCAAGCCGTCCACGCCCTTGATCTCATGGGCTTGCAGGCCGCCCACGCGCGGCAGCGGCCGGCCGCTGTCGGTGACGGCGACCGCCACCACGATCTCGTTGGCGCGCGGCGCATCGCCGATGCGCGCCTCAATGGCGTCGAAATGGCTGCGCACAAAAGCCGCGTCCTTGTGGCCCAGCGGCACATCCACCGCACAGCCCAGGCCGCCTTGCTTCTTGGCTGACGGCACCAGCGCCGCGCCCTTGCCCACCGCCTGGCGCAGCGGCGCGCCCAGCTTGGGATGCAGGATCGCGGCGGCATGCTCCAACTCGCCAGCCTCGCCGACGATCGCCGCCTTACCGTAGCTCTGCGCCTGATCGGGTGCGATGCCCAGCGCCTGCACGCAGCGCTCACCCAGCAGAGCGCCCAGCGTCTCGCCGATGGTCATCAACTCGTCGAGGTTATCGACATAGCGGCCGGCACAGGGGTTGGTGATCACCGCCATCGCCAGCGCGCGGCGGGTCGGCGGATTCACGTCGCGGCCCATCTCGCGGCGGGTCTCGTCGACCTGCACCACCAGCTTGCGGACATAGAGGGGAACTTCAGTGGCCATCAGGCTTGTCTCCGAATCAAGGGCGCTGGCTGAGCCTAGCGCAAACCATTCCACTGGGCGATGGCATCAGCAGCCAGGCCACCCACCCGGGCATGCACCCGCGCGCCGGTGCTCATGGCCAGGACCACGATCATCTCGTCGGGCCGCGGCGCGCCGGGCACACGCACTTCCATCGCATCAAAGTGGCTACGCACATAGGCTGCGTTGATGTGCGTCAGCGGCACGTCCAGCGTGGCGCCGGGCGGGCCCACCTTCTTGGTGCTGGGCACGATGGCCAGCGCGTTGCCGCTCTGTCCGCTGGCCGAGGCATCACCGCGCTTGTAGGCCGCGGCATCACCTTGCCAGCCCAGCAGCTCGCGCATCGCATAACCGCCCGGCACATGCCAGAGCGCGCCATGTTCAAGCTCACCGGCGGCACCGATGATCGCACCCTTGCCGTAACCCTGGATGCGGTCGGTGGTCACATCCATCGCGGCCAGCAGGCGACGCGCCATGTCGAGGCCGACGGGATTGAGTGCCTCCATCATCGGCAGGATGTTCGGCTCGTAGCGGCCGGCAAAGGGATTGCTCAACACCGCGGCGATCGCGCCGCGCCGCAGCGGCGCGGCCGCACGCGGCCCGCCTTCGTGCCAGATGTCCTCGACCTGGGTGTGGATGCGTCGGATGTCGATCATGTGCGTTTGATGTAGCAATTACTGAACCAACTCGGTGGCCGACTGTAGCGCGGCCGGCGCCGGCAGCCGAGCGAGAGAACCCTGACAAGCCAGCAGCGCCGCATGCACCCGCCCTGCCGCCTGCAACCGTTGCGCACAGCCCAGCCCACGCTGCAGCGCCGCCCGCACCAGGTCGGGCGGCAGCGGCGGCACGTCCACCGTGACCAGCCGCTCACCCAGATCGCTGTCGTCGCGCAGGCTGCTGGCCGGCTGACGTTGGATGCGCGCGTCGTCCACGTCCACGGCGTTGGCGATCACCGTGGCCGCGGCGTCGGCCATCGCCGCGCTGGCCGCCAGCACGGTGACACTGTCGGCGATGCCACGCGACAGGCTGCGGCCACGCCAGCCGCTGGTGGCCACGCCCCGCACCGGGTTGTCGGCGTGCACCGCGAAGGCGACATCGGTGCGCAGGTTCACCGCTTCGGTGCGCGCCGCGGCGGCGGCGTTGTCGAATGCCGACAGGTCGGCGAACAAGCCCACCCGCGTCGACTCACCCGGCGCCAGGTGCAGCGCGATGTCGCCGCCGTTGTTGATCCAGGCGCGGCGAATGCCGGGCCGGCAATAGGCCGCCACCAGCTCCTGCGCCACGGCGCCGGCCACCGCCGCCATCGGCGTGATGAAGCCTGCCGCCTCGATGCGCAGCGGCGCGCAGGCCGCCCACATGCGGCGCGCCACCACGCTCCGCAGCGGGTTGTCAGCCCCAGCCGCCACCGGTTGGCGCAGCAGCGGCAACTCGGCCGCAAGTTCAGCCAGCAGCGGCTCGAAGCGTGCCCAGGCCGCGGTGTGCGCGGCGTCCAGCGCCGCGGCCTCGCCGTCGGCGCCGATGATGAGGTCGATCGGGCCATGCTGCCAGTGCCATCGGCCATCGGCCAGCTGCCGGCGCTGCGCGCCACCCCAGGCCACGCTACTCATCGGCTCAACGTCCAAGCCCCGCTCATCCGAGCAGCGGCGCGGCGCCGATCGGCCAGGGATTGGCTGCACCGGCAGTGAGGGTGCGCCGCGCCTGCGGCGCGCCGTCGCTGTGCCAGGCGCCGGTGGCCAGCACCTGGGCCAATGACCGCACATAGGCCATGTGACCGCCCAGCGCCTGGTAGTCATCCAGCCGCATCGAGAACTCGATCGGCGCCACGATGGCCGGCGTGGGCACAGTGCCGAAGCTGTTGGCCGGCATGCGCGCCACGTCCACCATCACCGTGATGCCGCCGCCCGGCCAGACATAGGCCGGCGCGCCGCCGCAACTGACGTTGACCAGGCTTTGCTTGATGGCGCGGGTGAGTTGCACCGGGTTGTCGGTAACGCCGGCGCGCAGGCTGCCACCCGCGCCGCCGACAAACAGCACGGTGCACAAGGAGGGCTCGCAGTTCTCGCCGATGCGGTCGACGATGCGCTGCACCGCCGCCGGCATCACCGCAGGCTGCGGCTGCAGCGAGGCATCGAGCTCAAACCAGGCCGCATGCTCGCCGGTGGTGCTACACATCAACAAGCGCTGCCCCGGCCAGGCCTCGCCAGCGTCCCAGGGCTCGAGTATGGCCAGCGGATCGGCGATGTCGGTGCCGCCCCAGCCGGTGCCCGGGTTGGCCACCTGGAAGTAGCGCCCCGGCGTGCTCTTGCGGCCGCGCACCTTGAGCCCCGAGCGGCGCAGGCCCAGGCAGCGCCCGGCCTGGTGCTCGGTGAGCACGCCGGTGATGTGGTCATCGACCACCACCACCTCGTCGACCAGGCCCATGAACTGCTGGGCAAAGATGCCGATGGTGGCCGAGCCGCAGCCCAGGCGCATGCGCACCTCGGGCACGCCGTTGACCACCGGCGCCCTGCCGGCCTGCACCAGCACCTGGGCGCCGCCGTCGATCGCCAGTTCGACTGCCTGCTGGTTACCGAGCGCGGCCATCATGTCCACCGTGATGCGGCCTTCTTTCTTGCTGCCGCCGGTGATGTGGTGCACGCCGCCCAGGCTGAGCATCTGCGAGCCGTACTCTGCCGTGCTGACATGGCCCACCACCTCGCCCTGGCAGCGCACATTGGCCTGCTCGGGGCCCAGCCAGCGGTCGGTGTCGATCTTCACTTTCAGGCTGCAGTAGCTGAA
>JBBQZM010000246.1:0-4934 GCA_038207685.1 Burkholderiales bacterium | reverse complement strand
CGGTCAAACTTGAAGTGAAACCCCCACGCTCACTTCGTTCGCCACCCCCCAAGGGGCCGCTCAGTACCGTTCGGAACGGCCGGGCGGTACCGAGATGACCCGTGTCTACACCGCCCCGGGCGCAATGCCCGGCGATCCACTGCTGCGCTGGCAGGATCGCAAGCGCTGGGCCTGGTCGCTGTCGGTGGTCTATCCGCTGATCCCCTTCATCGGTCTCTGGGCACACCACGTCAGCGGCATGCAGATCGCACTGGCGCTGCCCTTGCTGATCAGTTACGGGCTGATTCCGTTGCTCGATGCGCTGATTGGCGAAGACCGCAACAACCCGCCCGAGGCGGTGGTGCCGCAGCTCGAGGCCGACCGCTACTACCGCTGGCTCACCTGGGCCACGGTGCCACTGCATTTTGTAGCGCTGATCGGCTGTGCCTGGTGGGTGGGCACGCAGGATCTGTCGTGGTGGGCGGTGCTGCTGCTGGCCTACATCGCCGGCACCGCTGCAGGCCTGGGGCTGAACACCGCGCACGAGCTCGGCCACAAGCAGCACCAACTGGAGCAATGGCTGGCGCGGCTGGTGCTGGCGGTGCCGGCCTATGGCCACTTCACCGTCGAGCATGGTCGCGGTCACCACCGCTGGGTGGCCACGCCCGAGGACCATGCCAGCTCGCGCATGGGCGAGAGCATCTACCGCTTTGCACTGCGCGAGTTGCCCGGCGGCATGCGCCGCGCCTGGCAACTGGAGTCCGAGCGCCTGCGCGCGTTGGGCCGATCACCCTGGAGCCGCCACAACACCCTGCTGCAGTCGTATGCCGTCACGCTGCTGTTGCAAGGCGGGCTGGTGGTGGCCTTTGGCTGGGTGATGCTGCCCTTCCTGGCGGTGCACAACCTGGTGGCCTGGTGGCAACTCACCTCGGCCAACTATGTTGAACACTACGGCCTGCTGCGCCGGCCCAGCCGGGGTCGGGCACAACACGCCGGCGGCACGGGCTACGAGGCACCCCAGCCGCACCACAGCTGGAACACCAACCATCTGGTCAGCAACCTGGCCACCTTTCACCTGCAGCGCCACAGCGATCACCATGCGCATCCGCAGCGCCGCTACCAGGCTTTGCGCCACTTCGAGCAGCTGCCGCAACTGCCCAGCGGCTATTTCGGCATGTTTCTGGTGGCCTATGTGCCACGCTGGTGGTTTGCGTTGATGGACCCGCGCCTGCTGGCCCTGCCCCAGGTGCAGGGCGACCTGAACCGCGTCAACATCTGCCCACGCCGGCGGGCGGCCCTGTGGGCACGCTACGGCCACAGCGCACCGGACAACGCCTGAAGCGCTGGCAGGCCGCGGCTGGCACAACTCGTGCACAGTACGGGTTCAATTGCCACCAACGGCGCCCCCTGCGCCCCGAGACCCACCCATGACCCAGCCTCCCACACTTGAAACCCTGTCGCAGTCCAAGATCCACCTGATCGGTGGTGAAAAAGGCGGCGTTGGCAAATCGATGGTGGCGCGCCTGCTGGCGCAGTACTTCATCGACCATGCGATGCCTTTCACCGGCTACGACACCGACCGCTCGCATGGCGCACTGATGCGCTATTACGCCGGTTATGCCTCGCAGGCGCTGGCCGACCGCTACGAGGCGCTGGACGCCATCGTCGAGACCGCCGCCGAACAGCCGGGCACCCGCGTGCTGGTTGATCTGGCCGCGCAGACCCATGCGCCGCTGGTGCAGTGGATGGAAGAGTCAGGCGTGCTTGACCTGGCCGATGTCAACGGCATGACGATCCGCTACTGGCATGTGATGGACGCCGGCCGCGACTCGGTGGATCTGCTGGCCCGGCTGCTCGACCAGTTCGGCGCGCGGCTGCGTTATGTGCTGGTGCGCAACCAGATCCGCGGCGACGACTTCTCGCTGCTCGACAAGTCGGGCCAGCAGGTGCGGGCGATGGCTTTCGGCGCCCAGGTGATCACCCTCAAGCACTTGCACGATCCGGTGGTGCAGAAGATCGACGCCGGCAATGCCAGCTTCTGGGCCGCGCGCAACAACACCAGCAAGGACGGCCCCGGCCTCGGGCTGATGGAGCGTCAGCGGCTGAAGATGTGGCTGTCGTATGCGATGGCCGAGATCGACACGGTGGCGGTCTGAGCTTGTCGTTCCGCTGCGCTGTATCAGCGCAGCGATCTTGACTTGTGGTGCGAGGCTGGCGAGGCCGCCGGGCAACCGGATCCCTCCATGTCCTCCGACGTCGATCTGAAGCCCGCCGTCTCCCCCTTTACTTGCGGGATCCGGTCACCCGACGCCCTCGCCAGCCGGCAGCCCTGGTGCAGTCGAGCCGCCTGAAAACAAGAACTCTGACCTGCTGAGAATCAGCTGGACCATGCGCCACCCAGGCCTATGGTGACCGAGGGTGTCGGGCATGCGGATCACGGAGGTAAAGGAGGAGGTGGCGGCCGCCAGGCCGACGCCGGGGGACTGAGCCCGAACACGACCAGTCCTGAGGACTGGTCGTGCCTGGCGAAGGCTCTGGGCCTCTGGCCCAGAGCACGGAGTGATCCGCATGCCCGGCAGCCTGGGTCGCTCGCACCCTAGACAGGGCTTAGTCAGCCGCATCGGACACGCTGGCAACAGCTACAAGTTGCCGATTGCCGCTCAGTTGATGAGAGGCTCCCGTGGAAGTCGCAATCATCCCCTTGCTGCACTGAACCCCTGCACCCGCACCAGCACCAGCGCAGCCGCGGCGGTGCGGGTCTCCACGCCCAGCTTGGGCAGGATGTGTTCCATGTGCTTGGTCACGGTGCGCGGTGAACTGCCCAGGATGTCACCCACGTCGCGATTGGTCTTGCCCTTGGCTACCCAGTACAACACCTCGGCTTCACGCGCGGTGAGCTTGAACACCTGCATCATCGCGCCCAGCACCGCGGCGTCGTCGGCCTCGCTGCCGACGATCAGCCACTCGGCTTCGTCGGCGCTGCCGGCGTCGCCCTCGTCGGGCACTTCACCGGTCATCGCGTGCAGGGCCAGCGTCAGGCGGCGGCCACCGCGGGCGATGACCAGTGGCTGGGCCAGCGCGCCGGCCGCCGCCGCGGCGGTCTCGCGCCGCAGCCAGTCGATCAGCGGCACCGGCGCAAACGCGCCTTCGCTGCCGAAGTAGTCGCGCAGCAGGCTGCGTGCCAGCGCGGTCTGCCACAAAAGCCGGCCGTCGCCCGCACGCACCACCAGCGTGGCATGGCCGAAGGCGTCCAGCGCGTTGCGCGCCTGGCGCTGCAACCGCGCGGCCTGGGTGTGGGCGCTGATGCGCGCCAGCACCTCGCGCGGCTGGATCGGCTTGGTGACGTAGTCGACGCCGCCGGCGCCAAAGGCCGCCACCACATGCTCGGTCTCGGTCAATGCGGTCATGAAGACGATGGGGATGGCCGCCGTCCGGGGCTCGGCCTTCAGCCGCCGCGCCACTTCGAAACCATCCATGCCCGGCATCATGGCGTCCAGCAGCACGATCGCCGGCTGGGCCTGCAACGCCCGCGCCAGCGCGCTCGGGCCGTCGGTGGCCACCAGCACGGTGTAGCCGGCATCGTCCAGCGCATCGTGCAGAAATGACAGGTTGTCGGGCTGGTCGTCGACGATCAGCACCAGTTCACCGGCGGCATGGGCCAGCAGTGCAGGCGCGGCCGGGGGCTGGGGCGACAGTGTGTCAGGCGGCATCGAGTTGGCTCTTGTGGGTGGATTCTGAGGCCGCCAGCGCGGTCTGCAGCAGCTGGGCCAGGGTGTCGAGCTGGAAGCCGCTGGCGAGCGCGCGCAGCCGCGCGGTGAAGGCCAGGCTGTGCGGATACTCGGCGTCGATGGCGTCGAGCTTTTTCTGGATGCCGCGCAGGTAGCCCAGGCGCACCAGTTCGTCCAGCGCCAGCAGGGCCTGCGGCGGCGGCGGGCGCAGCGCCTCGGCCGGCAGCTCGATCGGCGGCGGCAGCGCCTCGTCCACCCAGCTCAGATCGAGGCGGCGCTGCAGCCAGCCCAGCAGCAGCGGCAGGCGCACCGGCTTGACCAGGAAATCGGCCGGCGTGATGCCCAGCGCATTGTCCAGCCCCTGGTCGAACGCATTCGCCGAGACGATGGCCGCCGGCGCGTCGCTCAGCCGCAACTCGCGCAGCCGGGCCAGCGTGGTCCAGCCATCGATGCCCGGCATTGCCAGATCAAGAAAGATCGCATGCACCGGCAGATCGACCGGCTGCACGGCCAGCAGCGCCAGCGCGGCCTCGCCCGATCCGGCTTGCAGCAGCTCGAAGCCCAGCGGCGCCAGCCGGTCGACGAGCAGGAAGCGGTCGGTCTCCTCGTTGTCGACCACCAGCAGCCGCCGGCGCGGGCCGAGGTAGCCGGTGTGGCGCAGCGCCTGCCGGCGCTCACGCTGGCTGGCCCGGGCCTGCAACTCGGGCAGGTAGAGCAGCACGGTGAAGCAGCTGCCCTGGCCGGGTGTGCTGCGCACGCTGAGTTCACCGCCCATCAACCCGGTGAGCATGCGTGCGATGGTCAGGCCCAGGCCTGTGCCGCTGCTGGCATTGCCGCCGGCCGCAGTGCCGCGCACAAAGGGCTCGAACACCTGCTGCAGCTCGGCCTCGCTCATGCCGGGGCCGGTGTCCTCGATCTCGAAACGGGCCATCTCACGGGCATAGTCGACACGAAAGCTCACCTGTCCCTGGCGGGTGAACTTCACTGCATTGCCCAGCAGGTTGATCAGGATCTGGCGCAGCCGGGCGGAGTCGGCGCGCACATGTGGCAGCACATCCGCAATGGTGACTTCGTAGTTGACGCCGGCCTTCTCGGCCATTTCGCGCACGATGGTGCTGGACAGCGCCTCCACCCGTGCAATGTCGACATCTTCCTCGCGCAGTTCCAGCTTGTTGGACTCCGCCTTGGCCAGATCGAGTATGTCGTTGATGATCGCCAGCAGATGGG
>JBBQZM010000245.1:0-4949 GCA_038207685.1 Burkholderiales bacterium | reverse complement strand
CCAGCCGAAGCAGCAGATCTTCTTCGTGCGCCAGGCTCATCAGGGCGTCGGCGTCGATGAGCTGGAGATACCCGTCTTCGAGGGCAGCCACCGGACGGGCCTCGCGTGCAAACGCAGCCGGCAGATCGGCTTCCACCGGTGCTTTCGCGACTTCGGATCGAGGATTTCCCAGTTGGGCGGGAAACAGCTTGTCGATCCCTTCCTCCATTTCCTCGCCGACTCGTGCCACGACTTCATCCGCCTGGATCGAGACCGAGACGTGATGGATGAAATAGATCAGCACCCCGATGCTGACAATTGCCAACAGAATGCCGATGCTGACGGAGAGATGAGGCACGAAGTCGCCCTGGTCGTCGCGCCGGATGGTGCGCAGCACGAGCAGGCAGTAGACGAACGTGGCCACGAAGGTGCCCAGCACGACCTGATTGGCGGTGTCGCGCATGAAGTTGCGCGGCAGCCGAGGACCCAGCTGGGACGAGGCGAGCGACAGCGCCACCAGCGTCATCGAAAACACCGTCCCGGCAATGGCGATCATCGACCCGGCCACGGTGCTCAGCAGCAGGCTTGCACCTTCGGCGCCACCGGAGTAGATCCAGCTCAGACCTTGCACCCAGTCATCAGCGATGGCCTTGTTGACAATGACCTTGTCAACCTCGACGGCGCAGACGGCCAGTGCAACGGCCAGGCACGCCATGACCGCTGGCACGAACCAGAAACTGGATCGAAGGCGATCCCAATGTTTCAGCAGCAGTGCTTTCAAGAAACCTCACTTTAGCCCGTGCGCCCCGACCGAAGCGCTCAAGCCGAGCGTTGATTGATCGTTGCAGGATAGTTTCTCGAACAGAGGCGCACTGTTCGGTGCCGCACCAAGGCACCGACGTGACCCAGCGCTGAATCTTGCGTCGGCGATGGGTATGCCCTGTGCGTCAGCGCACAGACGCGGCACCGCCAGGCGCGCATCTTGGACTCCCCTGGACTGAAAACCATGGCACCATGCTTCGCCAAACCAAGGATCTGCAGAATTCCGACATCGTCGCCACCGATCAAGGCGCATCAGCGCCAAATCGAGAGCGAGAGCGACCCTCACCTGCGCAGCTGCAAGGCCTTGGTCGCCTCCCAGATTGACGCCAGCGATGGCGAGATCGGGCCTGTGCAGGGCCTGCTTGTCGACGAAGAGAGCCGGGCCATCCGGTACAGGGTGGTGAGCACCAGCAACTGGTGGCTCGGCCATTGGTACCAACCGGCGCAGCGGTTGTCACGCGTCCGCACAGTGACCGGGTCGGGTGCACCCAGGACGCTCTATCCCCAACGTGGCATGCTCGGCAACATGCATGACCAGACATTGCCACAGCCATTGCGTGTGCTGACCGTCAACATCCACAAGGGCTTCAGCGCTTTCAACCGGCGCTTCGTGCTGCACGAATTGCGCGAGGCGGTGCGAGCGGTGGGCAGCGATCTGGTGTTTCTGCAAGAGGTCGAAGGGAGCTCGGGCCCAGCAGGCGCGGCCAACATCGGCGCGCAGTACGAGTTTCTGGCCGACGAGATATGGCACGACCATGCCTATGGCCGCAATGCGGTCGCTGCAGGGCAGGACCATGGCAACGCGGTGTTGTCCCGGCTGCCGGTGCTGCGCAGCTTCAACCATGACCTGTCGCTGCCGGGGGTGGAGCCGCGCGGGCTGCTGCACTGCGTGCTGGCCCGGCCGGGCGGCCAGCCCGAGCTGCATGTGATGTGCGTGCACTTGGGGCTGAGCGAAGCCCACCGGCGCCACCAGCTGGCGCGGCTGTGCGAGGCGGTCCAACACAGCGTTCCCGCCGACGCGCCACTGGTCGTCGCCGGCGACTTCAACGATTGGCGCTTGCGCGCCGACGCGCTGCTGGCGCCGTGCGGGCTGATCGAAGTCTTCCGCCACGCGCAGGGGCGCCACGCGCGCAGCTTTCCGGCGCGCATGCCTGTGCTGCGGCTCGACCGCATCTATGTGCGCGGCGCCGTCGCGCACCGTCCGCTACAGCTGCCGCTCCAGCCATGGGCGCGGCTGTCCGACCACGCGCCGCTGGCGGCCGAGATCGAGCTGCCGGAGCTGCCGTGAACTCGCACTGGCTGCCCGACAACCACATCACGCTGCTCGAGAACGGCGAGGCCTACTACCCGCGCGTCTTCGACGCCATCGCCGCGGCCGAACACGAGGTGCTGCTGGAGACCTTCATCCTGTTCGATGACGCGGTCGGTCGCGGGCTGCAGCAAGCCCTGCTGCGCGCCGCCGGGCGCGGGGCCACTGTGCACGTGATGGTCGACGGCTGGGGCTCGCCCGATCTGCCGCCGTCGTTCACTGGCCCGCTGGTCGAAGCGGGTGTCAGGCTGCGCAGCTACGAGCCCGCTCAGAGGCTGTTCGGCAGCCGCGTGAATATGCTGCGCCGCATGCACCGCAAGCTCGTGGTCGTCGACGGCCGCGTGGCCTTTGTCGGCGGCATCAACTACGCGATCGATCAGCTGGCCGAGTCCGGCCCACTGGGCAAGCAGGACTATGCGGTCGAGGTGCAGGGCCCGCTGGTCGGGCAGATCCAGGCCTTTTGCCGGGCCAGCGTGGACACGCCGCAGCCCTCACGGTTCTTGTGGCTGAAACGCTGGCGTGCGGGCCGCAACAACGCGGCGTCACCGCGCAACGACACCGCCGGTGCGTTGGCCGCGTTCGTCACGCGCGACAACGACCGCAACCGCACCGACATCGAACGTCATTACCGCGCGGCGATACGCGGCGCTCGCCAGCGTGTGCTGATCGCCAATGCCTACTTCTTCCCCGGCTACCGGCTGCTGCGCGATCTGCGCCGTGCGGCGCGCCGCGGCGTGCAGGTCGACCTCATCCTGCAGGGCCAACCCGATCTGCCCTGGGTGCGCAGTGCGTCGGAACTGCTGTACGGCTACCTGCTGCGTGCCGGCGTGCGCGTGCACGAGTACGGCGAGCGGCCGCTGCACGCCAAGGTGGCGGTGATAGACGACCACTGGGCGACCGTCGGCTCGAGCAACCTCGACCCCACCAGCCTGGGCCTGAACCTCGAGGCCAACGTCGTCGTGCGCGACGCCATCTTCGCCGGGCAATTGCGCGAACGACTCGAGCACCTGATGCAGCGGCACTGCGAGCGCGTGCAAGTGCCGGAGCCGGGGCCGCTGCGCTCGGCCTGGATCGTGCTACGCAACCTCGTCATATTCCACGTCATGCGCCGCTTTCCGGTCTGGGTCCGGCTGCTCCCGTGGCGTGCGCCACGGGTCGAGCCGCTGCTTGGCGAATCGGCATGAGCGCGCCGGGCCGATCCCAAGCGGGAATCCCGGAGCGCGTAGCGCGGAGGCTAGTCCAGTGAGTCCGGCCGCAGGGCGGGCCTGGTGGTGGTTCAAACGGGTGGCGCCCTGGGTGCTGGCGGGGCTGGTAATAACGCTGGTCGCGTTCGAGGCGCGCAGGGTCGATTGGCCGGCCGTGTGGCAGGCGCTGCGGGCGCAATCGCCTGGCAGGCTGGCGGCCGCCGCGGCCCTTTCGCTGCTCGGCTATGGCCTGTACGCCACCTTCGACCTCGTCGGACGCCGCGTCACCGGCCACCGGCTGCCGGTGTCGCGAACGCTCGGCATCGCGGCTATCAGCTACGCCTTCAACCTCAACCTCGGCGCCTGGGTGGGCAGCCTGGCGCTGCGGCTGCGTTTGTATACGCGTTGGGGGCTGCCGGCGGAGACCGTGGCGCAGATCGTGGCCTACAGCATGGTGACCAACTGGCTTGGCTACCTGTGGGTCGGCGGTGGCGTGCTGCTGTGGGCGCCGCCCACGCTGGCACAGAACGGGCTGCTGTCTGCCGGCTGGCTGCGCGCCATCGGCCTGGTGATGATCGCAGCCGCGCTCGCCTACCTGGCGCTGTGCCGCTACTCGCCGAAGCGGCAACTGACTTGGCGTGGGCATCGGTTGGGGCTGGCGAGCGGCCGCCTGGCCGCCTGGCAGGCGGCAGTGAGTGGTGCCAACTGGCTGCTGATCGGTGTCATCGTGTGGGCCCTGCTGGGCGGGCGCGTCGACTATCCCACCGTGCTTGGCGTGATGCTGCTGGCGGCGGTGGCCGGTGTGGTGACGCATGTGCCGGGCAACCTGGGCGTGCTCGAGGCGATCGTCGTGGCTTCGCTCGGCGCCCAGCTGCCGAAGACCGAACTGCTGGCCGCGATGCTGGCCTACCGGGCCGCCTACTACCTGCTGCCATTTGCCCTGGCGCTGCCGGCCTACGCACTGAGCGAGGCGGCAGCGCGGCGTTCCGACCGCCGCGCGCGTCGTGCGGCAGCCTCCCCTCGGGGCTGAACGGCCATCGAAGCGGCCGCTGCTCGGCGTATTTCCGCATGGCATGGCCGCTGACGACAACGCGTCATACGCGCAGTACCGCCGACTCTGCCCGGTATCCTGTCCGACGGCAGCGCGGCGGTCCGACGGGCTGGGTTGCTTCAAGGTCGTGCAAGGCATGGGCTTTCTGCATGAGCCCCATGTCACTGGCGGCCGCGCAGCCAGCGCCAAGGACTCGTCGTCCTGGCCGTCAACACGGCCCTGGGCAACATCAAGACGTCCCTGTCCGGCCGGCACGCACCACGCATTTGGATTCAAAGGTACGCGCATCGTTAGCTCGCCCAGGCCCAGTACCTCTTCAAGCGGCGATTCAACTTGCGAACGATCCTCAAACGCCTGGCTCGCGCTGCATTGCAGGTCTCCCTGTGGAGCCTGAGTGCAATTCGTGCGGTTGAACTTCATTGCTGATCAGGCGCTTGCATGAGCGCACAACTGCCAGTGCCGGCGGCTGGCCAGGCGCCGCAGCAGCCCGACCCGGCGCCGAGAACAGGCGCCGTGCGCGCCCGCTTCTCTGCGGACCGCCTGGCCGCGGCGCGCACTACCCTTGGGGCCTTGGCCGCGGATGCAGTTGCGCCGAAGCCGCAAG